>JAATGN010000388.1 GCA_015654615.1 Rhodospirillales bacterium | reverse complement strand
TCGAAATCCTCGCCGCCCAGGAAGGTGTCGCCGTTGGTCGACTTCACCTCGAAAACGCCGTCGCCGATCTCCAGGATCGACACGTCGAAGGTGCCGCCGCCCAAGTCGTAGACGGCGATGGTGCCGGCGCCCTTCTTCTCCATGCCATAGGCGAGCGCCGCGGCCGTCGGCTCATTGATGATGCGCAGCACTTCGAGCCCGGCGATCTTGCCGGCGTCCTTGGTCGCCTGGCGCTGGGAGTCATTGAAATAGGCCGGGACGGTGATCACCGCCTGCGTCACCTTTTCGCCCAGATAGCTCTCGGCGGTTTCCTTCATCTTCTGCAGAATGAAGGCGGAAATCTGGCTGGGGCTGTATTTCTTGCCCTCGCACTCGACCCAGGCGTCGCCGTTTTCGCCCTCGACGATGTGATAGGGCACCAAATTCATGTCTTTCTGCGTCATCGGGTCGTCATAGCGCCGTCCGATCAGGCGCTTGATGGCGAACAGGGTGTCGGCCGGATTGGTCACCGCCTGGCGTTTCGCCGCCTGTCCGACGAGCCGTTCACCGGAATCGGCAAAGGCCACCATCGACGGCGTCGTGCGTGTGCCCTCGGCGTTCTCGATCACCTTGGTGGTTTTGCCTTCCATGATGGCCACGCAGGAGTTGGTCGTGCCCAGGTCGATACCAATAACTTTGCTCATTGCTTCCTCATTCTCATGCGGCGGGTGCCCACAATCCTGCTCGCAGCAACCGCGGGACCCCCTTCGGTTGTCACCAATGGAAACCCGATTGCGGATCTCCCGAGTCTCGATCACATGCGGTTATATAAGACGCACCCGAAACGGACGCAACCGTGTGTGGACCAAGCGCGGCGGCGGGATGCTAGCACCCAAGGATGAAGAGTGCCAAGAAGATGATCGTTTCCGCCAGTTATCGCACCGATGTTCCGGCATTCTACGGGCCCTGGTTCCGAAATCGCTTCCGGGCCGGCTTCTGCCGGGTGGTCAATCCCTACGGGGGACCGCCGGCCCGCATCGATCTTAAGGAAGGCGTCGACGGCTATGTTTTCTGGACGCGGCATGCCGCTCCCTTCCTGCCGGTCCTGGCCGAAGTCCGGCGGGCCGGCTTTCCCTTCGTCGTCCAATATACCGTGACCGGTTATCCGCGGATGCTGGAGGAAGGCGTCGTCGAGACCGCGGCGTCGGTGGCCCTGGTCCGCCGTCTTTCCGCCGATTATGGAGGCCGCGCCGTGGTGTGGCGCTACGATCCGATCCTGCTCACCGACCAGACGCCGGCGGAATGGCATGTGCGGAATTTTTCCGGGCTGGCCGGCCGGTTGGCGGGGGCCGTCGACGAAGTGGTGGTCAGCTTCGTCCAGCCCTACCGCAAGACCGCCCGCAATCTCGCAAGCGCCGCCCGGATACGGAATTTTTCGTGGCGGGATCCGCCGGCCGAGGAAAAACGCCAGGCCGTCGCCCGCCTGGCCGCCATCGCCGGGGACCATGGCATGACGTTGAGTCTCTGCACCCAGCCCGAACTGGAAAGCGCAACGGCGAGGGGGGCCCGCTGCATCGACGCGGGCCGTCTCTCCGATGTGGCCGGCCGGCCGATCGGGGCCAGGACCAAAGGCAATCGCCCGGGCTGCCTGTGCGCCGAAAGCCGCGACATCGGGGCCTACGACAGCTGCCCGCAGGGCTGCGTCTATTGCTATGCGGTGACCTCCCGCAGCCGCGCCAAGGAGCGGTTGCGCCGCCATGACCCGGACGGCGAATTCCTGATCGGGCCGGGGGGTGAATGAAAATTCACCACAGAGACACAGAGGACACGGAGGAAAATAAAAAATTAAGTCTCTTTAAGCCGATTGCGGTCATGGAAAACTGGAAATCTCTGTGTTCTCCGTGTCTCTGTGGTGAATTTTTGCTTAGCCCTTCCCACGCAGGAGGGGCTTCTTTAAACTCACCCCCTTTCTGCTCGACAAACCCGAACGGACGCCCCTTGCCCAGCCATCCCCGCCTTTCCATCGTCGTGCCCTTCTTCAACGAATCGCTCAATGTCGGGCACTTCTTCGATCGCCTGCTGCCGGTGCTGGCCGGCCAGGCCCTGAGTTGGGAAGTGATCTGCGTCAACGACGGCAGCCGCGACGACACCCTGGACCGCCTGATCGAAGCGCATCGCCGCGAACCGCGCATCACGGTGATCGACCTGTCGCGCAATTTCGGCAAAGAACCGGCGATGTCGGCCGGTCTCTCGCATGCCAGGGGCGATGCGGTGATCCCCATGGACGCCGATCTGCAGCATCCGCCCGAATTGATTCCCGATTTCCTGGCGAAATGGCGGGAAGGCTATGACGTGGTCTATGCCGTGCGCCACCAGCGGACCGGCCAGAGCCTGCTCAGCCGCCTGCGGGCCAAGGCCTTCTATTGGCTGTTCGATAAGCTCTCCGACGTCCCCTTGCCGCGCGAGGTCGGCGATTTCCGGCTGCTCGACCGCAAGGTGGTCGATGTGATCAACGCCATGCCCGAACGCACCCGCTTCATGAAAGGCATCTTCGCCTGGGTCGGCTTCCGGCAGATCGGCATCCCCTATGAACAGGAGGAACGCCTCTACGGCGAAAGCAAATGGGGCGTGATGAAGCTCTTGTCCTTCGCCTTCGACGGCCTGGTCGCCTTTTCCGATTATCCCTTGCGCATCTGGGCCCTGGTCGGTTCGGTGATTTCCGGTTTCGCCTTCCTCTACATCGTCGTCCGGCTGATCAAGACCCTGGTCTATGGCATCGACGTGCCCGGTTATGAATCGATCATCGTCATCATGCTGTTCCTGGGCGGCGTGCAATTGATCACGCTGGGCATTATCGGCCATTACCTCGGCCGCGTGTTCAACGAGGTCAAAGGCCGCCCCCTGTTCATCGTCCGCAGCCGCATCGGCGGCGATGACGACGAACCCTCCGACCGCCGGCCGGACGGCGCGGCGTGAGGCCGGCGCCAGCCCGCGGCGCCGGCTCTAGAAATCGATGCAGCGCCCGCCTTTTTCCCAATCCCGATAGCGGGTCGGATCGAGCCGCTTCGGATCCTGCCTTTCGGCCGGCGGCGGGCTGGAAGGCGTCTTCGCCTCAGGCTTGGTTTTCGGCTTGTCGGGTTGGTCCTGCGTCATATTGTCTCCTTATGCCGACCCCGTCCCTCGATCTTGCGGGACTCGGAGCTTACGATTTATGAGAACACGGATGAACACGGATTCAAACGGATGGCCACGGATAAAATTAGCGCCGCAGGCATTCTTCTTTTCAGATGCTGATCAAGATAATCCGCGTCAAGGAAACTCGCGGCGGCCGCCGACCCGCCATCCGTGTTCATCCGTTGATATCCGTGTCATCCGTGTTTTTATGACTCCGGCCGACGGCCGACCATCATGAATGACGCCCGATACGCCGCCCTCATCGCACTCGGCAAGATTCTGCGCCGCCGGCTTCCCCTGGACGAGGCCCTGGAGGTGGACGGGCTCGAAGAGCGCGACCGCGCCTTCGCCCGGATGCTGCTGGCCACCACGCTGCGCCGCCTGGGCCAGATCGACGCCCTGATCGCCCATTGCCTGGCCCGCCCCCTGCCGATCCAGGCGGTGGTCGCCGAGGATATCCTGCGCCTTGGCATCGCCCAGTTGCTGTTTCTCGACGTCGCGGCGCATGCGGCGGTCGATACCGCCGTCGAAATGACCAAGCAGGCCGGCCTGGCGGCCCATGCGAAGCTGGTCAATGCGCTGTTGCGCCGCCTGTCCCGCGACGGCAAGGCCCTGGTCGCCGGCCAGGACGCGGCGCGGCTCAATACGCCGGGCTGGCTGTGGGAGTCCTGGAGCGCGGCCTATGGCGAGGCTTCGTGCCGGGCCATCGCGCTGGCCCATCTGGCCGAGGCGCCGCTCGACGTCAGCACCATGGGCGACGCTGCCCTGTGGGCCGAACGGCTGTCCGCCGAAATCCTTCCCACCGGCACCCTGCGCCGGCCGGCCGGCGGGGCGATTTCCCAATTGCCGGGCTACGAGGACGGCGCCTGGTGGATTCAGGATGCCGCCGCCGCCCTGCCGGCCCGCCTGCTGGGCGACGTCAAGGGACGGCGGATCGCCGACCTTTGCGCCGCTCCGGGCGGCAAGACCGCGCAGTTGGCCGCGGCCGGCGCCCAGGTGATCGCCCTCGATCGCTCCGCCAGGCGTCTGCAGCGCCTCGCGGCCAATCTGGCCCGCCTCCATCTCTCGGCCGAGGTGATCGCCGCCGACGCCGTCTCCTGGCGTCCGGAACGGCCGCTCGACGGCCTGCTGCTCGACGCGCCCTGCTCGGCGACCGGCACCCTGCGGCGGCATCCCGACGCCGCGCGGCTGAAACGGCCGGAAGACCTCGCCAGACTGACCGGCCTCCAGGCCCGGCTGCTCGCCGCGGCGGTCGACATGGTGGCGCCGGGCGGCCTCGTCGTCTATTGCACCTGCTCGCTGCAGCCGGAAGAATCGATCGCTCAGGTCGAGGCCTTGCTGGCCCAGGGCGCTCCCCTGCGGCGGCGGCCGATCGCCGCCGCCGAGGTCGGGGACCTGGCCGAACTGGTCACCGCGGCCGGCGACCTGCGCAGCCTGCCCTGCCATCTTGCCGAAAAAGGTGGTATGGACGGATTCTACGCGGCACGCCTGGAACGCCTATGAGCCCTTTGACAAGCCCATCCCGCCGTTTCGTCCTGCTCGACCGGGACGGAACCATGAACGTCGAACGCCACTATCTGTCCGATCCCGACCAGCTGGAACTGTTCCCCGGCGTCGGCCGGGCTTTGCGGCGGCTGCAGGATCAGGGCTTCGGCCTCGCCGTGCTGACCAACCAGTCGGGCATCGCCCGTGGTTATTTCGATATTGCAACGGTTGCGCGGATCCACCAGCGGCTGCAAGCCATGCTCGGCGCCGAAGGGGTCCGCCTCGACGGGATCTATCTCTGCCCGCACGGGCCGGACGAGGACTGCGCCTGCCGCAAGCCGCGGACCGGCCTGGTCGACCAGGCGGTGGCCGAGCATGGATTCGATCCCCGCCGGGCCTTTGTGGTCGGCGACAAGGCGGTCGATATCGATCTGGGACATGCGGTCGGCGCCACCCCCCTCCTGGTCCGCACCGGTTGGGGAGCCAAGGCGGAACGCGAGGCGAGCTGCGCTCCGGCCGTCGTCGTCGACGATCTGGCCGCCGCCGCCGACTGGATCGAACGATCGGTCGGGACGGAAAAAAACCAGGAAATCGGCTCGCCATGAAACTTTCCGCATTGGTCGTCGTCCACAACGAGGAAGACCGCCTGGCGGCCTGCCTGGAGAAATTGGGCTTCGCCGACGAAATCGTCGTCGTGCTCGACAAATGCACCGACGCCAGCAAGACCATCGCCCGGCGCTTCACCGACCGATTGATCGAAGGATCGTGGGAGCTCGAAGGGCCGCGCCGCAACACCGGCATCGAATTCTGCCGCGGCGAATGGGTTCTCGAGGTCGACGCCGACGAGCATGTTCCGGCGGAGCTGGCGGCGGAGGTCGGCCGGACCATCGCGCAGACCCCCTTCGCCTATCACATTCTCCTGGTCGACAACTGGATCGGCCGGCGCCTGGTCCGCTACGGCTGGGGGGCTTCCTTCGGCAAGGCGGCCTATGCCGGCCTGTTCCGCAAGGACGCCAAGCGCTGGGGCAATGAACGGGTCCATCCGAAACTGACCCTGATCGGGACCAAGGGCCCGGCCCTTACCCATCATATCCAGCATTACGTCGATCGTAACATTTCCGATATGATCCGGCGCTTCGACGCCTATACCACGGCGCGGGCCAAGGATCTGCGCGATTCCGGCAATGTCGGGTCCGGCCTCAACAATGTCCGGCGGATTTTTTCGCGCTTCTGGCGCTGCTATGTCCGGGCGAAGGGCTGGAAGGAGGGCGGGCACGGCTTCCTGATTTCCCTGCTGGCCGCGCTTTATCCGTTTGTTTCCTATCTCAAGGCAAAGCACGAAAACGAATGACCGCGCCCGCAGCACCGCTCCATCCGGCCTCCATCGTGATGGCCGACGACGGCATTTCCTTCGATGGAAGGATCAAGGACGAACAACCGCTGGGCGGCGCCGAAAGCGCCTTCGCCGAATTGGCCGAGGCCTTCGCGGCGCGCGGCCATCGGGTCGCCGTGTTCTGCCGTTGCGCCCGGCCCTTGCTGTGGAAGGGCGTCCGCTGGACGCCGCTGGACGACGCCAGCCGCTCGATGGGGATTCCGAAAACCGCCGATCTTTATATCGCCAACCGCTCGAACCATCTGATCGGCCGCTGCGAAGAGGCCCGGCGGCGGGTGTTCTGGATCCACAATCCGGCCAATTACCTGCTGAAATGGCGCTATCAGTGGCCGTTGCTGCGCTACCGCCCGGTCATCGTGTTTTCCGGACCCAGCCATCTGTCGACCTATCCGAGCTGGGCGGCCGGCGGGGCGCGCCTGATCATTCCCTATGGCATCACCCCTTTGTTCCTGGGCGCCGCCCGGCGCGACACGGTGCCGCCGCCCCGGGCGATCTTCCTGTCCAACCCGTTGCGCTCGCTCGATTGGCTGCTCGACGTCTGGGCCGAGCGGATCCAGCCGCGCGTCCCCGGCGCCGAATTGCATATTTTCGCCGGCAGCAGCATCTATGGCAGCGCCGGCGCCGCCAAGGCCGAACGCATGGCGCCGATTCTCGACAAGGCCGTGCATTTGGCCGATCACGGCGTCGTGCTGCGCGGGCCGGTGGCCAAAAGCCAGCTGGTCGAAGAAATCCGCCAGGCCCGCGCCTTCCTCTATCGCGGCGACATCGGCGAGACCTTCTGCAACGCCGCCGCCGAGCCGCAGGCCATGGGACTGCCCGGCGTCGTCGAGGATGTCGCCTGCATGAAGGAACGGGTGGTGGACGGCCAAACCGGCTTCGTCGTCAAAGGCCAGGCCGCTTTCGCCGCCGCGGCGATCCGCCTGCTTTCCGACGACGATCTGTGGCGGCGCTTTCATGCCGCCAGCCTGGAGCGCCAGGGAGGCTGGACCTGGCAAGACGCCGCCGCCGGTTTCGAGGCCCTGCTGAACTGATCGGTTCGCCGTCTTCGCCCCCCGGCCGTCGCCCGCCCTACCGCGATCGACCGGCGCCATAGGCGGCCAGGCGGACGCGAGGCGCCACCACCTTGGCGTAGGCCAGATTGGAAAAGGGCACCAGGGCCAGGGACCGCAGGACATGCCAGGCGGCGGTCAATCTGCGACGGTCGCGGAAGGCCAGGGCGGCGCGCTCCATCGCGATGCCGGCGCGAAAACATCTGGCCAGGGCCGGATCCTCCTGCCGCAGCAGGGTCCCGTGCAGGCGCTGCAGGCGGGCCAGACCCTCGATCACCTGCTGGCGCGGCGCCGGCGCCGAAAAACGGATGCAAGCCAAAGGCTGGGCCAGCAGGCCGAGACGATGAAAACGCGAAAAGCGCATCAGCCAGTCCCAGTCTTCGAACCGCCGATAGTCGACGTCCAGGGGGCCGATTTCGCTCCATACGTCGCGGCGCACCATCAAGGTCGTCCCCGGGCTGACGTAGCAGCCCCAGACCAGATCGCTCAACCCCAGATCCTCGCCATAGGAAAGGCGGCGCTCCTCAAGGTCGTCGCCGTCGAGCGCGCGGCGGATGTAATAGTCGGTACAGCCGCCGGCCAGACCGCGCTCGCGGAGGAAGGCCAGTTGCTGGGCGAGCTTGCCGGGCATCCAGATGTCGTCGGAATCGAGAAAGGCCACCCATTCTCCCCGCGCCGCCGCAATGCCGCTGTTCCGCGCCGCCGCGGCGCCGCCGTTGACCGCATGGCGCAGGATGGTCAGCGGCGCCCCGGGAAAGCGCGCGATGGCCGGCCGCAGATCGTCGGTCGAGGCGTCGTCGACCAGCACGATCTCGAAGGGAACGCCTTGCTGATCGAGCACGCTTTGAATCGCCGCGCCGACAAAATCGGCCCGATTGTAAACCGGGATGACGACACTGACGACAGGCGCCATCTCAGGCCACGCGCCGGGTCAGGGCATGCAGGGCGACCGAACGGGCCGCGGCGGCCAGGGGACGCAACGACGGCGCTCCCCGATGGACCAACAGATGCCGCATCGCCTGCGCCGGATCTCCCGACACCAGGTCCCACCACGCCAGCCGCGCCACCGAATTTCCGAAGAGCCGCCGGCAGCAGCGCCGCAGATCGTCCGGAAGATCCCGCCGGGACAGCCAGGATTCCGCCAATGCGGCATTCTCCAGGACAAATCGGCGCTGCGAGGCCTGGTCGCGGGTATAGGTCAGCGACCCGCCATGCATGCGATAGCGCATGATCGGGGCCTCGACGGCGCGCCAGCGGCAGCCGGCGAGAATCGCCCGCACCAGGAAGTCGCGATCGGCGACCAGCCGAAAGGTCTGGTCGTAGGGGGCGACCCGGCGGTAGAGAGCCCGGGTGAAGAAGCGCGCGTTGATGATCGGCGCGCCCAGCAGGACATTGGCGAAGCTGAGTTCGGTGTGGCGGGACGACGAGCAGTCGCGGACCAGCGTCAGGTCCTCGTAGATTTGAGCGCCGCCGCCCACCGAATCGAGACCGGGGTCGGCGGCGAAGGCCGCCGCCGCCGCGGCGAAGGCTCCCGGTTCGTAGAGGTCGTCCGAATTGAGATGTCCGATGACGTCGCCGCGCGCCAGGGCGATTCCCTTGTTCAAGGCGTCATAGATGCCCTTGTCGGGTCCGCTGATCACCGTCAGATGGGGATAGCGCCGCAACACGTCGAGCGTCCCGTCGGTCGATCCGCCGTCGACGATGATGTGTTCGAACGGCTGATCGCCTTGACGGACGACGCTTTCGATCGCATCGGCAATCATGTCGGCGCGATTGAGGCATGGCGTAACGATCGATATCAGCCGATTCATGGTTTATCATACGTCGGTCGCGGCAAAATTGACAAGCCGCGGGACGCCGCCGGGGACCGCTTTTCCGGCGGCGATATCGGGTTTTCCTCGGGCGGCGTGAAGTGGAGTATCGATGGCCATATCCGGCGAAGTCTGCCGACTGTGCGGCGGGGCCCTCGAGGTGCAGTTCCGGACGCGGGTGCTGGGCCGCGACGGCGTCGCCTATCTGAGGTGCGGAAACTGCGGCAGCCTGCAGACCGAGACGCCGACCTGGCTCGGCGACGCCTATGGAACGTCCCTGGCTTCCAGCGACGTCGGCGCCGTGCAGCGCTGCCTGACCGCCCGGGCGGCGCTGTGGTGGACGTTGCGCATCCTCGGCCTGGAAAAGACGCCGCTGCTCGATTTCGGCGGCGGCACCGGACTGCTCTGCCGCCTGCTGCGCGACATCGGCATCGACGCCTGGACCCACGACCGCTACGGACGGGGCGAATTCGCCCAGGGCCATCGGATCGAGGCCGACGCCCTGGTTCCCGGGCGCTTCCACGTCGTGACCGCCTTCGAGGTTCTCGAGCATCTGCCGGCCCCGAAGGAGGATCTGGACCGATTGATCGCCCTGGCTCCGGCCGCGATGGTGGCCAGCACGCTGCTCTATACGCCCGATCGGGGCGCCGACTGGTGGTATCTGGCGCCCTCGGAAGGACAGCATGTCTTTTTCTATTCCCGCCAGGCCTTGCGGCAGTGGGCCGCCGGTCACGGCTATCATCTGGTCTCCGTCGGCATTTGGCAGATCTTTCTGAAAAGGGCGCCGGGGCGGCTGCGACGCGTGTTGCTGTCCTTGCTGTTGCGCGGCAAGGTCTTGCGGCTGACCCGCCTGTTCCTGGAGATCATTCCGGCCGATCGGCATGTCGCCGCCGACCATCGAAGCTGTTTGCAGACTTATCGGACGGCCGAGCCGTCCGACCGATCGGACGCCTCCGCCGCATGACACCTCCCGTCGTTTTTCTGATTTTCAATCGTCCGGCGGTGACCGCCCGGGTGTTCGAAGCGATCCGCCAGGCCAGGCCGCGGCAGTTGCTCGTCGTCGCCGACGGGCCGCGAACCGATCGCCCGGGCGAAGCCGAACTGTGCGCCGCCACCCGCAGGATCGCCGAGACGGTGGATTGGCCCTGCGAGCTGCTGACCGATTATTCCGAGCGGAATCTGGGTTGCGGCCGGCGCATTTCCTCGGGCATCGCCTGGGCCTTCGGCCAGGTCGAAGACGCCGTCTTTTTGGAAGACGATTGCCTGCCCGATCCCAGCTTCTTCCCGTTCTGCGCCGAAATGCTGGCCCGCTATCGCGACGACGATCGGGTCATGCTGGTCTCCGGCGACAATTTTCACGGCGGCCGCCGTCGCGGCGAGGCTGATTATTTCTTCTCGCGTTATCACCATATCTGGGGCTGGGCCAGCTGGCGGCGGGCCTGGCGGCATTACGACTTCGCCATGGCCGGCTGGCCGGCCCTGCGCAAGGCCGGCTGGCTGGAAAACCTCGTCGCCGACCGCGTCATGCAGGATTATTGGCGGGAATGCTTCGATTCCGTCGCCGAGGGCCGGCTCGACACCTGGGATTACCAGTGGCTGTTCAGCGCCTGGACGAAAGGCGGCCTGGCGATCACGCCGCAGGTCAATTTGATTTCCAACATCGGTTTCGGCGCCGACGCCACGCATACCACCCGGGTCGACCGGCGCCTGCTGCCGCCGCTCGGGCAGCTGGCGTTCCCCCTGCGGCATCCTTCCAGCGTGGCAATTCACGCCGAAGCCGACCGTTATGAGGAACGACAGATCTTCCTCCGCTGGCAAAGCCGGGCGAAGCGTCGTTTGCGGCGGCTCGCCCGGCGCCTGTCCGGCCTATCGGGCTCGCCCGAACGACTCGAATAGGCCCTTCAGCGATCTCAGGAAATTCCGGAGAGTCCGCTTCACGCTGGGAACCAGCGCCGGGCTTCGTGCCGCCGTATGTTCCGTATAGCCGGCGTTGATGAGTCTCGGATTGATGAAGATCCGATGGTTTTTCGATCTGATCGTGCCGTTCAGGGCCACATGTTCGGCGACTTCGTCGCCACAATCGGACAATCCGACGTAGCGGGCGCCCTCGAGGACCTCTCTGCGATAGATGGCCAGACCGCCGAAGGCGGACTCGACCTCGATCCAATCCGAATTTTCCGGAATTTTGATCATTCTCCAATATACAGCTGAAAATAACGCCTTATTTTTGCTGATATTGTTTTTTACCATGAATCTATACTGCGCCCAGCAGTCGTTGGGGCTCCATATCTTGTGGCGCAAAGCCCAGACGTCATAATACGGCCCGCGTTGATTGGCGGCGCAGACATCCCAACCGTCCCGGCTCCAGCAGGACAGGAAGGCCTGTTCGTCGATCAGGCTGTTGAGACCGTCGAGATCGGCGACGACGACGTAATCGACACTGCCGTAGGACGGGGCGGTCTTCAATTCGTCGAGATACCGGTTTCGACAAACGGCGATTCTTTCGGTCCGCAACGGAAATTTTTCCCGCAACTTGCCGAGAGAGATAAACCTGAAATTTTCGACCTGCACTTCAAGCTCTTCGAGCTTTTGGAGCGTGCCGTCATTGCTGTCGGATTCGATGACCAGCCATTGTATATTTTGAAACGACCTCAGCGCCGATTGTATTTTGCAGACATCGTCTTTGATATTTTTTTCACAATTTCTTGCCAACCCGACAATCAGGAAATGGTCGGCCCGCGGATCCTTGAACCCTCCGGGTGTCGATTCCTCGGTAATTTCCGCCTTGGTCATTTTGGAAACTCGTCAATGATGGTCGAGGCCGCGCGCGGCGGCAGAGGGGAATTCGACGGGCCAAGACCGCGGTCCGCATCCATCCGGCGGATCAGGTCGACCACCGCGCCGACGTCGATGCGCAGATCGTCGAAGCCGGTATCTTCGCTCCCCGGCCGGCAGATCACATAGGCATAATCCATGTCCAGCTCGCGCGCCATGACCGCGAAATAGGCGCGCACCTCCAGCGGATTGAAGAATTCGACGAGAGACGCCGAAGAGGAGAACACCATATTCCCCAACCCGGCGCCATGCATGCCGACGATGAATTCCGCCTGGGCAAACAGCCTTACCTGCTCCAGCCAGGGCAGGTCTTCCAGGATGACCTTGACGAATCCGAGCTTCCGCAGGGCGTCGGTTATCTGCCCTTCGTTGACCAGCTTGCGCCGGCCGGCGCGTTCGCGGCTGATATAGAGCCGCCGGGGCGCCGGCAACGCCTGCGGATCGGCCGGCGGCAAACGGGCCAGAACGGCATCGCGAATGCGGCCCAGCAAGGCGCCGCTCGGCTGGCCGGAATAATCGTCGAGTTCGTCGGTGCCGAAGGGAAAATAGGCGGTGGGGACCAGGCACTCGGCAAGACGGCAGCAATCGCCGGGATTGAGTTCGACGACGTGATGCGCGGCGTCGATGCCAAACAGCTGGAAAAATTGCCGCTGAAACGGCTCCAGCCGGGGCACGATGAGGGGCCAGACGGAAAAATCCACGCCATCATCCAGCAAATCCAGAATTCGCGGCACGGCCTCGATCAACCAATGCCAATATCCGGAGAAGAAAAATAATAAATCGACGCCATTTTTAAGAAAAAATAATTTTTCACATCCCGATATGGTGTGAACATTGTTCTTGTTTCTTTTTGAAATGAAATAAGGGTAGTCGAGCAAACGTCCATCCTTGAATAGGCTGGAAACGGATCCGCCGGCAACAGCCTCGACATGAAGGATGACATCCGACAAGCGGTGGCGGCTGGTCTGCATCCGATAGGTCAGGGGATGGTGGGAAAGGTCGGAAAGATACCAGCCGTCGCCCCAGCGTCCGTAAAGCGAACGCCGGGGCGTGGCGGCGGTCGCCTTGTCGAGCGGCAGCGAAAAGCGCTTCCGACGCCCGTAAACACCCGCCAGTCGGCCGGCCCGACCGATTTTCCCGGCCTTCCAGCGAAGCCGCCAATGGCGGACGGCGGACCGGCAGGGATCCATGACGACATGGGCGGCGAATCGCGCCAGGCCGTAAAACTGATCCCGCCACACCAGCGGCGACATATGCTCGCCGTCGAACAGCTGAACCGGCACGCCCAGCGCGGCGGCGTAAAGGATATTGAGCAGCGTCTGTTCCCGCCGGGTTTTCTTCGTCCCGATGACGACGCAGCGCGTCGGCCGGCAATCGCGGCGCGCGGCGCGCAGGATGCGGAGGTTGCCGGCCAGGGCGCCGGGACCGTCCACCTCGCGCAGGCGAAGGGTCCGATGGCCCGGCGGCGGCTCAATCAGGCGCGTCGAGACGATGACATGGCGCACCGGCTCGAGCGGCAAGGCGACCTCGGCGCTCGGATAAGAAGGATCGAACACGAAGATGGCGCCGGACGGCATCGTCGTCACCTCAAGGACGGAAGGATTGGAAGAAGGTCGTCCCGAGGACTCGGGTTTCCCGCAGCAGCAGGGGAAACAGGACCATGGAGCTCCCCTGGGCGACGATGCTGGCCACCACCGCCCCTTCCACCCCGTAAACCGGGATCAGCGCATAGTTCAAGGCGACATTGAGCAAAGCCGCCAGAACGATGAAGATCGTGTCGTAGCGGAACAGCTTGCGGCGCAACACGATCATCGAGCGTGCCGCGGTGAACCCTTGAAAGACCAGGTTGATGCCGAGCAGGCCGAGGACGCTGCCGGCTCCCGCGTAGCTGGCGCCGAAAAGATGAAGGACCAGCCACTCGGCCGTCAGCCATAACAGCAGGGCCGCCGCCAGGCCGCTCCAGACCATCCCCTTGGCGACCTTTTCGACGAACGGCAGGAAATGCTCTTCGTCGAGCTGCATTCCTTTCGGCGTCAGCGAGCGCCCGATGATGCCCGGAACCACGAACAATTGCTCGACGATGCGGATCGCCACGGTGTAGACCCCGTTCGCGGCGGCGCCCAACATCCCGGTGATCATGATCTGGTCGGCCCGCATGAACACGATGATGGCGATGCCGGAAATGATCAGGGGCCAACTTTCCGCCAGCAATTGGCGGGCCCGCGCCTTCGACGCCGTCCATGCCCGCCACGCGCCGGCGACATCGTTTCGGCGTTTCAGGATGTATAGGCAAGCGATCGGCCGGTCGATCAGCATGGCGACGGCGAACCAGAGAATATTGGCGTTCAGTCCGATCAGCACGGCACGCAGCAAAAGAGAACCGATGGCGCCATAATTTCGTCCGACCACCGGCACGCGCGATCGAAGCGTCGCGTGAAACGGCAATTCGAACGTATCCAGGGCCTGGAGCGGCAGCATCAGCGACATGATCACCGCCAGCGCCAGGGCGGTGCCGTCGCCCGGCATCAAAGCCGCGGTGATCACCGGCGTGGCGATCGCCAGGGCGAGACCGGCCAATAGCCGAAGGCCGAGCGAGGTGCCGAGAGTCCGGTTGCTGTCGGCCGGAGTCACGGCCAATTCGCGGATGACGATATTGTCCAGTCCCAGATTTCCGCAAGCACTGAGCAGTGAAATGACCGCCAAGACATAATTGAAGATGCCGAATTTCTCCGGACCGAAATATCTCGCGACGAGAATGCCGATGATCAGCCCGGCGACCGCCCGGACCACCTGATCGAGGAGCAGCCACAAGCTATTGACAATGACCTGCTTTTTCATTGTTCAGGTCATCCAACGCCGGCGCCAGGCTTCCAGCATGAGGACATCCCACAACAGATACTGGCGGTCGCGCCCGGCCAGATGTTCGGCCCACAAGGCGCGCACCGGGGCGGCATCGATCAGGCCGCCCGCCGCCAGCGCCGCCGGATCGAGCAGATCTTCCGCCCATTCGCGCAAGGGTCCGCGCAGCCAGTCGCCGAGCGGCACGGCGAAGCCCATCTTCGGCCGCTCGATCAGCCCCTTCGGGACATACCGGTAGAGCATCTGGCGGAGGATCCATTTGCTGGTCCCCTGCCGGATCTTCAGATGCCCCGGCAGCGACCAGGCGAATTCCACCACCCGATGATCGAGCAAGGGCACGCGGGCTTCCAGCGACACCGCCATGCTGGCCCGGTCGACCTTGGTCAGGATGTCGTCGGGCAGATAACCGACCTGATCGAGAAATTGCATGCGCTGGACCGGATCGGGCAGATCATCGGCGAGCGAATCGTCCCAGGCGGCGCTCGGCGGTTCGACCGCCCCGGCGATCAGGCTTTGCGGGTCCCGCCAATGGCTGATCAGGGCCTGGTAGAGGGCGTCGTCGTCCTTGCTGGCCAGCACCTCGGCCAGTTTATGGAGTTTTTCACCCGGCCGCGCCGGGAGCGATCCGCCCGGCGCCAGCGCCGCCAGCCGGTCCCAGCCGGCCTGGGGGAGCGCGGACAGGGCCGCCGCGGCCAGCCGGCGCACCGCCACGGGAATGCGCCGCAAGCTCTGCCAGGGCCCGGCGGCGAAGACATGGCGGTTGTAGCCGGCGAACAATTCGTCGCCGCCGTCGCCGGACAGCGCCACGGTGACATGGCGCCGGGCCATCTCGGAGACCAGAAAAGTGGGAATCTGCGAGGAATCGGCGAAAGGCTCGTCGAACATCTCGGGCAGACGGGGCACCACCGCCAAGGCGTCTTGCGGGGTGACGTAAAGCTCGGTGTGATCCGTCCCCAGATGGGCGGCCACGGTCCGGGCGTGCCGGGCCTCGTCATAACCGGCCGCATCGAAGCCGATCGAAAAGGTCTTCACCGGCCGATCGCTTCTCGCCTGCATCAAGGCCACCACGGCGGAGGAATCGACGCCGCCGGAAAGCAGGGCCCCCAGCGGCACGTCGGCGATCATCCGGCGCCCCACGGCATCGCCGAGCAGCGCTTCGAGACGATCGATCGCCTCCTTGTCCGACACCGCTCCCGGCGGGGCGGCGCGCCGCCGAACGCCGTCGCGCGCCACCTGGCGGGCGTCCCAGAAGGTTTCGATGACGGGCGCGTCCACCGTTTGCCCGCTCTGGCGCAGGGTCAGGATGCGGCCCGGCTCCAGCTTGTGGACGCCGCGATAGATCGACTGGGGCGATGGCACGCAGTTGTGCCGCAGGAAGGCGGCGGCGGCATCGCGATCGATTTCGGCCGTCCAGCCGGGATGGGCCCGCAAAGCCTTCAGTTCCGAACCGAAGAGAAACAGATCGCCGAACCGGGCCCAATAAAGCGGCTTGATCCCCAAGCGGTCGCGAACCAGGGTCAAGGTGCGTTCCTCGCGGTCCCACAAGCCGAAAGCGAACATGCCGATCAGCCGTTCGACGGTCTTGGCCACGCCGAAAGCCGCGCAGGCTTCCAGGATCACCTCGGTGTCGGAGTGGCCGCGAAAGCGGATGCCGCGGGCTTCCAGTTCGGGGCGCATGTCCTGGTGGCTGTAGACCTCGCCGTTGTAGGTGATGACGAAGCGGCCCGAGGCGGAGACCATCGGCTGATGGCCGGCCGGCGACAAATCGACGATCGACAGACGGCGTTGCGCCAGGACGACGCCGGCCGCCGGATCGCTCCACACGCCGCTGTCGTCGGGGCCGCGATAGCGCAGGGCATCCGCCATCGCCAAACCTTGCGCCGCCGGGTCGTAGCTCCCGGCCCGCGGCGACAGATCGATGAACCCGGCCAAGCCGCACATGAAGAGCCCGCTTTTCAAATGACGTTCCAGGGGACGGGAATAGAGCAGTTGGCCCACGGGATCAAGCGACCGATCGTCCCCCAGGGCAATCGGGTGAGACCCTCTTGCCCTGGTTTGTTCATCGTCCCTCAGGCGCCGGGCGCCGGCATCCGCCGGCTTGGCCGACCTCCGCTGTCGCCGCAGGGCGCTCAACGCGCCGACGCGTTGCCATCGGTCATGGAACAAACAATCCGTGCGCGTTCAAACGATGGCCCTGATCGTCCCCCTTTCCCCCGTCTCCGACGCACCATTCTTGACAGTCCCGGCGCCGCCGAGGAAAGTGCAGGCCTTCTCCGTCTGCAAGGCTTATCCATGTCCCATCCTCGCATCGCGGTCATCGGCCTCGGCTACGTCGGGCTTCCTCTCGCGGTGGCCATCGCCCGGCATTTCCCCACCACCGGCTTCGACATCCATCCCGGACGCATCGCCGAACTGGTCTCGGGAAACGACCGTACCGGCGAAGTCGAGACCACGGCCCTGCGCAGCAGCACGCTCCGGCTGACCGGCGATCCCGAAAAGCTGCGCGGCGCCGACATCTTCATCGTCACGGTGCCGACCCCGGTGGATGCCGACAACAAGCCCGACCTCACGCCCCTGCTCAAGGCCTGCCGTTCGGTCGGCACCGCGATGAGCACCGGGGCCATCGTCGTCTTCGAAAGCACCGTCTATCCGGGTCTCACCGAAGAGATCTGCGGACCCGCCCTGGCGCATGCCTCGGGCGCCGTCTGCGGCCGCGACTTCTTTCTCGGCTACAGTCCCGAACGGATCAATCCGGGCGACCGCGAACATACCGTCGATCGCATCGTCAAGGTGGTGGCCGGCCAGACCCGGCAGGTCACCGACACCCTGGCCGCCATTTACGGCAGCATCACCAGCGGCGGCGTCTATCGGGCCGCCTCCATCCGCGTCGCCGAAGCCGCCAAGGTCATCGAGAACGCCCAGCGCGATATCAACATCGCCTTCATCAATGAAGTGACGATGATCTGCCAGCGCCTCGGCATTTCCGTGCAGGACGTACTGGAAACCTCGGCCACCAAATGGAATTTCCTGAATTTCAAGCCGGGCCTGGTGGGCGGCCACTGCATCGGGGTCGACCCCTTCTATCTGGCGGAATGCGCCAAGGCGCTGGGCCATCATCCGGAGATCATCCTGGCCGGACGCCGGATCAACGACGCCATGGGCGGTTTCGTGGCCGGACGCATCGACGAGGTCCTGGGCGGCGCGCCGTCGCGCATCCTGGTGCTCGGCCTCACCTTCAAGGAGAACGTTCCGGATCTCCGCAACACCAAGGTGGTCGACGTCATCGCCGAACTGCAGGCCAAGGGCCACGACGTCCAGGTGCACGACGCCTTCGCCGATCCGGACGAGGCCATGCGGGTTTACGGCCTGCCCCTGCTGGCCCGTTTCGACGACGGCGATTACGACTGCGTGGTCGGCGCGGTGCCGCATCGGCCTTATGTCGATTTCACGGCCGAAACCTTCGCGTCTCTGGTCCGTCCGGGCGGTCTGGTCGCCGACATCAAGGGAATGTGGCGGACCCTGACGCTTCCCGACGGCCTCAGGCGGTGGCAGCTCTGAAGACGCCCTCCGGCCTGCTGTTCATCACGGCCAATCGCATCGGCGACGCGGTGCTGACCTCCGGCGTCCTGGCGCAGTTGGTCGAAGCCTATCCGGACGAGCCGGTGACGGTGGCCTGCGGGCCCGTTACGGCGCCCCTGTTCGCCGATCTGCCCGGCCTTGAACGGCTTCATCCGCTGATCCGCCGCGGCCGCATCGGCCACTGGGCGGACCTGTGGCGGGCCACCCGGTCGCGGCGCTGGCGGGTCGTCGCCGATCTGCGCGGCTCGCTGATCGGCTGGACGCTGGCGGCCGAGCGCCGCCTGATGTTCCGCCCGGCCAAACGCCGCGAGCATCGCGTCGAGGAATTGGCCCGCCAATTGAGACTGCCCGATCTGCCGGTTCCCCGCCTGTGGATCGATCCGGCCCGCGACGCCCGGGCGGCCGAACGCTTTGGCGACGGTCCGCCGATTCTGGCCGTCGGACCGGCCGCCAACTGGGGCGCCAAGCAATGGCCGGGGGAACGCTTCGCCGAAACGGTGACCCGCCTGACCGCGGCGGGCGGCCCCTGGCCGGGCGCCCGCGTGGCGGTGTTCGGGGCGGAGAACGAACGGACCGCGGCCCAGCCGGTGCTGTCCGCCGTGCCGGCCGAACGGCGCCTCGATGCCGTCGGCGTTCCCCATCTGCTCGACGCCGCCGCCCTGCTGCGGCGCTGCGCATTTTATATCGGCAACGATTCCGGACTGATGCATCTGGCGGCCGCGACGGGAATTCCGACTTTGGGTCTGTTCGGTCCGAGTCCGGAATGGCGCTACCGTCCTTGGGGAGAGGCGACGGCCGTGGTCCGAACGGCCGAGTCTTACGAAGATCTGGTCGGCGCGCCCGATTTCGATCACCGCCGGCAGGAAAGCCTGATGGGGAGCCTCGGCGTCGAGGCCGTTGTCGCGGCGGCGGCGGCCCTCCACATGAAAGACATATGAAAGTGGTGGCGACGGTTGCGTGCAAACGGTGACAGGCGGCTCCATCTGCGATAAATAGTAAATCGTTGCGCCGGCTCGATCGACCGCGGCCGATGGGCCCAGGAAACCGGATGGAATGGGACGTCTTACCCAAGCCACATTTATGCCATTATTGACCTTACTATGGCACTTCTCCGCGGCTCTCGTCGCAAACACGGCTTTCTCACCGAAAGGCGCCCTGCATGGAGACTCATACGATGTTCCGCGCCAATGATGCCGCTTCCCGGCTCATGCTCCGGCCAAAGAAGCGCGACATCCGGATGCCGGATGTGCTGTCGTTCCTGCAGGCCTGGGCCGCCGACCCGCTGCGCGTCGCGGCGATTGCGCCGTCCGGCGAGGCCCTGGCCGAACTGATCACCCGCGACATCACGCCGGCCTCCCGGCCGGTTCTCGAGCTCGGCCCCGGGACCGGCGTCTTCACCCGGGCGCTGCTGGGCCGCGGACTGAAAGCGGAAGACCTGACTCTGGTCGAATATGGCGCCAAATTCACCGAACTGCTGCAGACGCGCTTCCCGACGGCGCGGATCCTGCGGATGGACGCGGCGCGGATCGACCAGCGCCATCTCGTCAACGGCACGCGCTTCGGCGCGGTGGTCAGCGGACTTCCGCTGCTGTCCATGCCGCCCAAGAAGATCTTCGCCATTTTTGCCGGCGCCTTCAGCACATTGCGCCAGGGCGGGGCCTTCTATCAGTTCACCTACGGCCTGACCTGCCCGGTGCCGCGGCGGATCCTCGATCGCCTCGGCCTGAAGGCGACCTGCGTCGGACGGGCCTATCTCAACATCCCCCCCGCCGCGGTGTATCGGATAACCCGGCGCCGACCCTCCAAATTCGTCACCACATGAGCCCGGCCGATCCACGGACCCCGCCCCCATCGACCAATGGACTTGCCACGGTGAAAGGCCCATTTTTGTAACGGCCGAAGCCTGCGGGGCGCTCCTCATGGACCAGCACGATCGAGAGGCAACGAGAGCACCCCGCTGGTGGCGCGGCGTCGATGCCCTGGTCAATCGGCACACCCTGCGCAACAGCGAACCGGCCCTCTTCCTCCTCTGCGCCCCGCTGGGAGCGATCGTCGGTCTGGTGGTGGTGGCCCTCCACCTGTCGGTGAACCGGCTGCATATCTATGATTTCGGCCTGGCCGAAGGCGCCTATCTCAGCAGCGGGCAAGGCATCGATCCGCTTCGGCTGGCCTGTGTTCCGGCCCTCGGCGGACTGATCCTCGGCCTGCTGGCGCTTCTCGGCCGGAAGATGCGCTCCCGCCAGGTCATCGTCGACCCGGTCGAAGCCAACGCCCTTTACGGCGGCCGCATGTCGCTGGCCGACAGCCTGCGCCTCGCCCTCTCCACCCTGATTTCCAATGCGGCCGGCGCCTCGGTCGGCATGGAGGCGGCCTATACGCAACTGGGTTCGGGGCTGTTGTCCCTGGCCGGGCAATTTCTCCATCTGCGGCGCGTCGACCTGCGCGTCTTCGTCGCCGCCGGCTCGGCCGCCGCCATCGCCGCCGCCTTCAATGCGCCTTTGGCCGGAGCCTTCTACGCCTATGAGCTGATTCTCGGCAGCTACAGCACGGCGACCCTGGCCCAGGTGGCGATGGCCGCGCTGACCGGCACCCTGGTGATGCGCGGCATCGTCGGCGGCGCCCCGATTTTTTTCGTGACGACGCCGGGCCTGGTGGTCGATCAGTGGGAATATCCGCTGTTCGGGTTGCTGGGCCTGGCCGGCGGCGGCGTCGGGATCGCCACGATGAAAATGGTGGGCTGGTGCGAGGCCGGCCTGCGCCGCCTGCCCACCCCCGATTGGCTGCGTCCGACCATCGGCGGGGTCATCTTGAGCGCGCTGGCGGTGGCCTTTCCGCAAGTTCTGGGCAGTGGGCACGGCGGTATCCAGAACCTGTTTTCCGACACGCCGGCCTTCGGCCTGTTGTGCGGCCTTCTGCTGGCCAAGATGATCGCCTCGGCGCTGTCGATCGGGGCCGGCTTCCGGGGCGGACTGTTCAGTTCGTCGCTGTTTCTCGGCTGCCTGTTCGGCGGCGTCCTCGCCAAGATCTTCACCCTGCTGGGCGCTTGGGGACTGCAGCATCAGACGGTGTTCATGCTGGTCGGCATGGGATCGGTCGCCGCCTCCATCGTCGGCGCCCCCCTGACCATGGTGCTGCTGGTGCTGGAAGTGACCGGCGATTTCCAGGTCACCCTGTGCGTGCTGTCCGGGGTGGTGACGGCCTCGATCATGACCCGCTACGCCTTCGGCTATTCCTTCTCGACCTGGCGATTCCATCAGCGCGGCGTTTCGATCCGCGGGGCCTATGACGTCGGCTGGGTCTCCGAATTGACGGTCGGCCGGATGATGCGGGGCGACCCCAGGACGGTGCGGCAGGACGTGCCTTTGCTGCGCCTGCGCGAAATCGTGCCCTTGGGTTCGCGCAACCGCGTTTTCACCGTCGACGCGGCGGAGCATTACGCAGGGCAGATCGATGTCGCCACGGCGCACGATACGGACCTCGACGCCGCCGCGGCCGGATTGGTGGCCGGCGATTTGGCCACGGGCAGCCGGCATTTCCTGCTGCCCACGCAGAACGTGAGGAGCGCCATCTCCGGCTTCGCCCAGGCCGAGGCCGAGGCCCTGCCGGTGCTGGCCGGCGAGGACGATCGGCGTGTCGTCGGTTATCTGACCGAGGCTTATGCCCTGCGCCGTTACGCCCAGGCCCTCGAACATCGGCGCAGTTCCGAACTCGGCGTCCCCGATTTGTTCGGCATCGGACCGTCGCGCTCCGAATGAGGGATCATGACCCGCGGCGCGGGCCATGCGCGGCAAACAACAAAATTAATCGATCATAAGTACACATATAATGAATTGGACCGATCGGTCGTCCGAGGGCCAAATGATGCGGCATCCTTTACCGCAGGCCATTTCCCATGACGACGATCGAAGCCCTATCGGCGAGCGGAACCACCCATCCCCTCCTTCCCCCGGCGCCCGGACACGAGCATCCGCCGCTGGCCGGGACGACGCTCTGGCCGGGCCTGCTGCTGACCGGATTGATCGCCGGCCTGTCCTTCGCGCTCCGGACCGTTCCCGGCGTCGCCACCTTCAGCCCGATGATCCTGGCCATCGTCATCGGCCTGGCATTCCACAATGTCGTCGGCACCCCGCGTCGGGCCAAGGCGGGCATCGCCTTCAGTCTGCGCAAGATCCTGCGCCTGGCCATCATCCTGCTCGGCCTGCAGCTGACGGCCTCGCAAGTGGCCGCGGTCGGCGCCGCCGGCCTCGGCATCATCGCCCTCACCCTGGTCGCCACCTTTCTCTTTACCCAATGGTTCGGCCGGGTCATCGGAGTCGAGCCCAAACTGGTCGAACTGATCGCCGCCGGCACCTCGATCTGCGGCGCTTCGGCGGTGATCGCCACCAACACGGTGACCGAGGCCCCCGACGAGGATGTCGCCTATGCGGTCGCCTGCGTCACCGTCTTCGGTTCGATTTCGATGTTCCTCTATCCGGTCCTGCCGGCGCTGCTGCATCTCGACCCGCATGGCTACGGCCTGTGGGCCGGAGCCTCGATCCATGAGATCGCCCAGGTCGTCGCGGCGACCTTCCAGGACGGCCGCGAGGCGGGCGACTTCGGCACCATCGCCAAACTGAGCCGGGTCATGCTGCTGGCGCCGATGGTGATCGCCCTCGGTCTTTACAGCGCGCGGCGGCGGGTGGCGCACGCCCACGGCCATCTGCGCCGGAAACCGCCGATGCCCTGGTTCGTGCTGGGCTTCGTGGCGCTGGTCGGGGTCAACAGCCTCGTCGTCCTCCCGGCCGCGCCGAAAGGCTGGATCGTCCAGCTCACCACCTTCCTGCTTTCGGTGGCGCTGGCCGCCATGGGCCTGGAAACCGACATCCGCAAACTGAAGGCCAAGGGACTGAAGCCCCTGCTGCTGGGCGCCGCGTCCTGGCTGTTCATCGCGCTGTTCAGCCTGGCCCTGGTGAAACTGGCGGACTTCCGTTGAGAACGATCGAAAATGAGGAACCGCCGGGGCGCCAAGGATCCTGTCCCTCCGACCACCTGCGATACCCCGATCCGGCATTCGGCAACACGGACGGACCCGGACGGCCACGGACGGACACGGACATGCGCCGCAGGCATGCCTTCCTTCTCCCAACCGAAGGCGGGTAAGAAAGGTTAGAATGCGGCGCTATCGGTGTTTATCTGTGCCCATCTGTGCCTATCTGCGTTCATCTGTGTTCTCTGAAATCCCTCCAGCCGGCGAGGTGGGACTCTATCCCACCACTGTTCACGGCACGTCATTAGGAACACAGATGAACGCAGATGGGCGCAGATAAACACCGATAGAAATGCGCCGCAGTCTCTTCGCGATCTTTGGTCCCACATCGCTTGGCGCGGTCGAAGACTGCCTGCGGCGCTATCGGTGTTTATCCGGGTCCGTCCGTGTCGCCACAGCCGATTGGTCCTGCCGAACACCTCCGGTACGCTCACGGCCGCGTCAATTCCCTTGCCCCGACCGGCCGGGCGGATCTATGCTTGGCGCCGTTATGCAGACGCCCCGCCCCCTCACCTCACGATTTTGGTACCGCCGGTATCGCCTGGCGGCATAGGGATTTCTGCATCGATCGCGTGAAAAACCGGAGCCGCCCAAAGTGAGGCGGCTTTCGTCGTTTTTGGCCCTTATCGCCATTCGAACGCCGATCTCTCGCAAGGGGCGGTCTCCTTGACCCAGGAGACTTTGATCATGTTCTATTTCGACGTCGTCACCGGACCGGCCGGACAAATTTCCTCCGGCCAGGCCGAACCGAAGGACAAGCCTGACGAGGCATCGTCGGCCGAGGACGGACAACGCCCCCGGCCGGACGACGAATGGCGGCTCAATGACGGAAATGCCGCATCCCGGTGAAGACCATGGCCAGCCCGGCCTGGTCGGCGGCGGCGATCACTTCGGCGTCGCGTATCGACCCGCCCGGCTGGATGACCGCCGTCGCCCCGGCCTCGGCGGCGGCCAGCAGGCCGTCGGCGAAAGGGAAGAAGGCGTCGGAGGCCACCACCGAACCCACGGTTTCCGGCTGGGCCAGCCCGGCTTTTTCGGCCGCCTCGCGGGATTTCCAGGCGGCGATGCGCGAGGAATCGACGCGGCTCATCTGGCCGGCCCCGATGCCGACGGTAAGGCCTTGCTTGGCATAGACGATGGCGTTCGATTTGACATGCTTGCAGACGCGGAAGGCGAACAAAAGATCGGCCAATTCCGCCGCCGTCGGCTGGCGCCTGGTGACCACCTTGAGATCGCTCAAGGCGACGCGGCCCGAATCGCGGCTTTGCAACAGATAACCGCCGGCGATCGAGCGAAGCGTCATCGCCTTCTCGGCCGGATCGGGCAGTCCGTGGGTGACCAGCAGCCGCAGGTTCTTCTTGGCGGCGAAGGCGGCGCGCGCCGCCGCGTCGGCCTCGGGCGCGATCACCACTTCGGTGAACAGCTTGGCGATTTCCGCCGCCGTCGGCCCGTCCAGCGGACGGTTGAGCGCGACGATGCCGCCGAAGGCGCTGACCGGATCGCAGGACAATGCCTTGCCGTAAGCCTCGAGCATGGTCGCCCCGGTGGCGACGCCGCAGGGATTGGCATGCTTGATGATGGCCACGGCCGGAGTGTCGAATTCGGCGACCAGTTCGAAGGCGGCATCGGTATCGTTGATATTGTTGAAGGACAATTCCTTGCCCTGCAGCTGATCGGCCCCGGCGACGCCGGGGCGAACCGCGCCCGACAGATAGAGCGCCGCTTCCTGATGCGGATTCTCGCCATAGCGCAGGCTTTGCTTCAATTCGGCGCCCATCGCGATGCGCCGCGGGAAGGCGTCGCCCAACTGGCCGGCGAACCACCCGGAGATCGCCGCGTCATAGGCGCCGGTGCGGGCATAGGCGGTGGCGGCCAAGCGGCGGCGCAAGTCCAGTTTGGTGGCGCCGCCGGTTTCCATCATGGCGTCGGTGACCGCCTGGTAGTCGGCGGCGTCGACCACCACGGCGACATGCAGGTGATTCTTGGCCGCGGCGCGGATCAGGGCCGGCCCGCCGATATCGATATTCTCGATGCAGTCCTCGAAGGCGGCGCCCTTGGCCACCGTCGCTTCGAAGGGGTAGAGATTGACCACCACCAGATCGATCGGGGCGATGCCGTGGGCGGCCATCGCCGCTTCGTGCTGGGCATTGCCGCGGATTCCCAAGATACCGCCATGGATCTTCGGATGCAGGGTCTTGACCCGGCCGTCCAGCATTTCCGGAAATCCGGTATGGTCCGACACTTCGACGACCGGAATGCCGGCATCGCGCAACGCCTTGGCCGAACCGCCGGTGGACAGCAGTTCGACGCCGCGGCCGGCAAGGAATTTGGCGAAGTCGATCAGGCCTGCCTTGTCGGAAACCGAGATCAAGGCGCGACGGATGACGGGTTCGTCCATGGGTTTGTTGCCCCCAGGCTGCAAAAGGTTGGCGATGTGAATTTGGGCGGCTCTATAGCACGAACGGGACCGCTCGGGCAGTGACTTTCATAGGGAAAATCAGGATCGGAAGCGGGGCCGCGACCAGGATTCGACCGCCCAGGCGGTGACCAGAAGGATGAAGGGCACGATCGGCATGGCATGGCGCATCTCCAGATGGACGACGCTGTAACTGCCGACGAACAGAATCGTCGCGGCCCAGAAAAACAGCATGGCGGCCGTCGAATCGCCGCCGCCGCGTCGCCGCGCCGCCAACGGCGGGCCGATCAGGAAGACGATCAGTCCGGCCAGCGCCGCGCCGGCCAGCGGAAGCGAGAGCAGCAGGCCCGGCAGCATCCGAAGGTCGCCATGGCGCAGTCCCTGGAACAATTCCCTGAGGCCGGGAACGAGACGTTCGCCGAGGGCCGAATGCAAGCGGCAGAATTCGTTGATATTGGCCAGGGGATTGAAGACCAGATCGGCCAGATGGCCGAACTGGACATTGCCGAGGACGGTGAGCAGGAAAGCCCGGGGATGGGCGACCACGGTGTCGAGAAAATGATGAAAGGTCAGATGGCCGAGGGCCAGCGGATCGAGATGGGCGTCGTTCCATAAGGCTTCGATCAGGCCGTCGACACCCTCCATCCCCTTGCCGATTCCGTGCCGCTGCGCCGTCCGGCAGACCAGATCGGCGCAGCCGAACGGATCGGCCAGGCCGCGGTCGGTCATGTTGACGCTGGGCCACAGCCAATTGACCGCGCCGGTGATGGAAAAGAACGCATGACCGGTTCGATCGAGGTTCCAGGCCACGATGGCCGCAACGAAAAGGGCGACCGGCAGAAGAAAGCCGACGCCCAGCATCGCGGTCCGCCCCCAGCCGAGGCGATGGCGCCTGGCCGCCACGATCACCCCGGCCAGGGGAAGAACCGTATGGAAAAGACCGACGTCGCGCAGGGAGAGGGACATCGCCCAGATCAGTCCGAGCAGTGATGCGATTCCCAACCCGGGCGCCAGCCTGCCCTGGATCTGCGCCCCCAGCAGCAGCAGGACCGTCAGGAACAGGCTGGAATAGAGGCTGTCCGTCAGCAAGGCGATGTCGAACAGGGCAAAACCCGACAGGGCATAGAGAAGCGTCGCGCCGGCCAGCAGACGGCGGTCCTTGAGAAGACCGTCGGCCAACCAGACGAACAGCCCCATCGTCGCCACCGACACGCCGGCCTGGAAGACGCCGAGCAGCAGCGCGAATTGCGATCCGGCCAACCGCTCGGCCGCCGCCACCAGCAGCGGATAGCCATAGGGGCGCAGCAGCGGCGCCGGCGCGAAGCCGGTGCCCCAGCCCCCGTCCCGCCACCAATCGGGATTGTCGAGGATCTCCCGGCCGAGATGCAGATAAAGGCTGGTATCGGGAAATGTCGCCGGGCCGAGCGTCAGCACCATGACGACCTTGAGCAGCCACACGATCAGCAGGAAAGAGATCAGCGGCGGGCCAAGCCTTTTCGCCGCGTCCGGAGCCTCGCCTTTCGCGGCAAAGGCGAGCCTGACCGGGTCCATCTACGAAACCGACTGCGGCGTCGCCGCCGCGCCGCGATATTCCGGCACCAGGCGATGAAGCACGGCCATCGCCGCCGCATGATCGAGCCGGCGGCAGGCCGCCTCCAACTCCGTCAGCGAAGCGGCGACCGGCGCATAGTCGGCGGCGCGCACCGTCGCCACCAGGATGCCGTCGCGTTCGGTCGGCACCGGCGCCTCGGCGCCATGGAAGATCTCCTCGAACAGCTTTTCGCCGGGACGCAATCCGGTGAAGACGATCTTGACGTCCTGATCCGGACGCCGGCCGGCCAGGCGAATCATCTGGCGGGCCAGATGGATGATCTTCACCGGTTCGCCCATGTCGAGGACGAAGATCCTGCCCTGATAGCGTTGCGGATGGCCATAACCGAGGGCCGAGGTCTGCAGGACCAGTTCGACCGCCTCGCGGATGGTCATGAAATAACGGGTCATCTCGGGATCGGTCACGGTGATCGGTCCGCCAGCCGCCAATTGGCGCTGGAACAACGGCACCACGGAGCCGGTGGAGCCCAATACGTTACCGAAACGAACCGTCACGAAACGGGTCCGTCCCCGGCCCGCCCCTCCATCATCCGCTTGATGGTCGAGCGCCTGGCAATAGATTTCCGCCATGCGCTTGGCGGCGCCCATCACATTGGTCGGATTGACCGCCTTGTCGGTGGAGATCAGCACCATCAGCGCCACGTCGTGGGCCCGGCAGGAATCGGCGACGATGCGGGTCCCCACCGCATTGGTCAGGCAGCCCTCCAGCGGATTGGCCTCGACCATCGGCACATGCTTCAGCGCGGCGGCGTGGAAGACCAGTTCGGGTCTTTGCTCGGCCATCACCTGGTCGATGCGCAGGCGGTCGCGCACGTCGGCGATCAAGGCCCGGCGCCTCAGGTCGGGATGGCGCTCGGACAGTTCGCGGTCGATGGTGTAGAGGGCGAATTCGCTGGCCTCGACCAAGCAGACCGCCGCCGGGGCGCATTCGGCGATCTGGCGGACCAATTCGCTGCCGATGCTGCCGCCGGCGCCGGTCACCAGCACCCGCCGCCCTTCGATCAGCCCATGCATGGCGCCGCGGTCGAGCACCGTCTGCGGCCGGCCGAGCAGATCTTCGACCGCCACCGGACGCAATTCCAATTTGTCGGCGAGACCGTCCTTGAGATCGGTCAGGCGCGGCAGGCGGGCCAGCGTCATCCCCAGCGCGTCGGCCCGGTCGAACAATTGGCGGACCAGCCCGCCATTGACGCCGTCTTCCGAAAGGATCAGCCGTTCCGGGGGGGAGCCCTTCTGCTTGAGGCCGGCCACCACCTCTTCCAGCTGCTCGAGCGTGCCCAGGACCTCGACGCCATGGATGCCGCGCCCGACCCGTCCGCGACTTTCCGACAACAGGCCGACCACCCGATATTGCGCATCGGGCCGCATGGTCGCGCGCAGAAACAGGTCCGCCCCGTTGCCGGCTCCGACCACCAGCACCGGAATGCGCCGCTGGTCGCCGGCGCCGGCGAAGCCGCCGAGACGGCGGTCCTTGAGCAAGCGGTAGACGAACCGGGGCCCGCCCAGAAGCACCAGGAGGGCAAACCAATTGATCAGCAGGGTCGAACGCGGCAGATCGTTCAGCCGGGTGAGCAGGAACATCACCGGCAGGAAGACCAGGATGGTCAAGGTCGCGGCGCGGGTGATGGTGATCATGTCGTTGACCGAGGCGAAGCGCCAGATGCCGCGATACATCCGCTGCGACAGAAAAACCGGCGCCGCCACCAGAACGAACAGGCCGGTGGCGAAGGCCAGCCGCCCGTCGTCCCAGGTCGCGCCAAGACTGTCGCCGAGGCGCAGCCACAGCGACAGCAGGAAGGACAGGGCCGCCATGACCAGGTCGTGCGCGAAAGCGACGGTACCGCGATTGATTTGAAAATTCCGCATGGGCGCCGACATTAGACCAGCATTCCGAGATTTCCAAGGCCGCGCCCCGCCGGGACGGCGGTTCTCAAGGTGAGCCTGGACCCTCCCTCCCCCGCGAGCGGGCTTATCATGTTCGCATATCTCAAATATTCCAGATTCACCAGTGACTTAGCCCCTCTCCCGGTAAGCGGGGCATAACCCCGGGCACGCAGGTGCAGCCCCCCCCAAAGTCGTCATGCCCGGACTTGATCCGGGCATCCACGGCGTGCGGCCCTCGAATTGCCGGGGGCGGAGAAAAATCATGCGAATTCAAGCGTTTCGTCTCAATGGAAGGGCCTGTGGCATCCCCCGGCGTGGATGGCCGGGACCAGCCCGGCCATGACGGAAGAGAAATTGCTGCACTTGCGGGCCCGGGGTTTTGCCCCTTTTCCCTCTCCCGCAGGCGGGCGAGGGGCAAAAGATCAACTTTCCATGTCCGGTTCCCGGAACAGCGGAGCCGTGAAGGCGGCGGCGATCCACAGGCTGGACAACCACCAGCTTTGCCAAATGCCGAACGACACCGAGCAGATGATCAGGCCGGCGACCAGGGTCGCGGCCGCCGTCGCCTGCGCCGCCTGGACGGCCGGCGTCGCCGGCCGGCGCCGCAGCCGCTCGACGATCCGCCAGACCAGCAGGGCGACCAGAAGCGCGCCGATTCCGCCCAGTTCGAGCCAGACCTGCAGCCAGCCGTCGTGCGGATGCAGCGGCAGGGATTCCTCCCAGGCCACGCAATCGCCGGCGACCGGCCGGCCGTAACCCGGGACCTCGATGGGCGCGGCGTTTTGCGCGCAGCCTTTGAGGCGGACCACGGGAACATGCGTCTTGCCGCCGGGAATCGCCCGCGACCCGTCGAAGCCCCAGCCGAACGCCGGACGCTCCGCGATATGCCGGGCGGTAAAGGACCAGATGGTCAGCCGATGGTGGGCCGACGACGGCAACCAGCCCCATTCCGCGCTTTCCTGGGACGGCGGCAGCAGGGACGCGGCCAGAGGGGCCAGCAGGCAGCAGGCGACCGACGCCACGGCGATCGTCCGCAAGACCGGGCGCGGACGCCAGCGGGCGACCAGCCAGGTCGATCCGGCCGCCAGCAGGGCGACCTTGGCCGCCAGATCGTGCGCCAGACCGACGCCCGCCAGGCAAACCAGCAACAGGCCGATCGCCGCGCGGCGGCGGCCCGAGCCGGCCAGCCAGGCCATCGCCGGCCAGACCAGCAAGGCGACGACGGTGGTATCGGCATCCATGTTCCACAGCAGATGGCCGATATCGACCAGACCGCTTCGTTCGAGGAGGCCCAGGGCCAGCATGCTGAAGCCGGCCAGTCCCAGGCCGATCGCCAGGGCTGCCGCCAGACGGCCCTGGCGGTCGGACGGCAGGCGGCCGAACAGCACCACCAGCAGCCATCCGCCGGTCAGCGTGCCGATCAGCATGGCCAGGCTTCTCAGGCTGAAAAGCGGATCGAACGACCAGAAGCAGGCGGCGAAGATCCACAGCAGCAGGGCGGCGAAGAGCAGCGGCAAGGGGCGTTGGGCCGTCATCGCGGAACGCAGAAGACCCCACCGGGCGGGCGCCCGGATCAGCAGACCGAACAGCAGGCAGGCCGACAGCAGGGACAGCAGCGGCGCCATCACCAGCGCCTTGTGCAGGGACAGCACCGGCGCCAGGAGCAGCAAGGCCGCCGCCAGGCGGATCATGCCGACGGATGTCTCGGCTTTGGCTGTTTCCCTCGTCAACACGGATCCCCGAATGCTTTACGCGGCTATACATGGGGTCCCGCCGAAACGCCAGCGGCTTTTGCGAGGCCGGGTCGGCCAGACTTGACGGTTCCTTCTCTCGATCGCTCGGGCTAATGTACCCGCCCGAAGTGATGATATTTCAAAAGGCCGAGCGATCGGACGGTGGCGATGAGCGGTGGTTTCTTGACATATTTGCAGGTCCTGACGGATCCCGTCCAACGGCGCTGGGCGTTCGGCCGGCTGCGGAACCGCTGGCCGGTCGCCGCCCGGCCCGCGCCGCCGGCCTATCTGAATACCAGGCCCGCCGCCGAGACCCCCGGCCGAACCGACCTTCCCGATTGGTCGCCGGGCAAACCGGCCACCGTCTTGCTGACCTTGCCGGGCGGCGAGACGCTACGGGTGGTCCCCGGCAAGGCCGACGGCCTGCTCGACCGGCGATGGGACGATCCGGCCACCGCCGCCGCCTTCCAGGGATTTGCCTGGATGGCGCAGGATCCCGACGGAATCGCGCTGGCGGTCCTGTGGCCGGCCTGGCTCGACCGCCATGCGTCGTCCGAAGCGTCGGGACTCGCCTGGAACGCCGATATCGTCGCCGAACGCTCCCTCGCCCTGCTCGACCGGGTGCGGCTTCGCGGCCTGCCGGCCCCGCGCCGGCAAACCCTGGCGGCGCTCGAAACCCATGCCGCGGTCCTGCTGTCCAGTTTCGCCGAGCGCGCCGCGCCGCCCGTTCTCCTGGCGCGGCGCGCCCATGCGCTGATCCGCCTCGGTCTCGATCTCGCCATGCCGGCCACGGCCGACTTCGGCCTGGCGGCGCTGCTGGCCGAATGCGGCCGCCTGCTGTCGCCCTCCGGGGTCAGCCTTCTCGAATCGACCCATTATCACCTGCGTCTGTGCCAAAGCCTGGCCGACGCCTGGCTGGCCGCCCGCCGCCACGCGCGGACCGAGGCGGCGCCGCTGGAGAGCGTCCTGCGCCGGGCCCTGGCGGTGGTGCCACCGCTGACCTTGCCGGGCGGCCTGCCGCTGATCGGCGACGTCGTCGAAAATCTGCCGCTCGGCTGGCTGAGGGGATTGCTGCGCGGCGCCGCCATGGAACAGGGCTGGACCGGCCAGTTGCCCGCCGCCGAACGCGCCTGCCTCAAGGAACTGCGCGACGACAGCTGCCTTCCCGACCTCGAGGCCCTGCGCGCCGACGGCTGGCTGCGCGTCGATCAGGACGGCTGGAGCGGTCTGTGGCACGCCGCGCCGGACGGCTGGCCGGCCTTCGATGGATACGGCCATCAGGACCTGGGATCCTGCGAGCTTCATTTCGAAGGCGTTCCCATTTTCGTCGACGCCGGCGGCAGCCATTGCGGCAACATCAATGGCCGGACCCTTTGCCGCAAGGCCACGGCGCACGGCGGCCTGCAACTGGACAGGCGCGATCCCTATCCGTTCGGCCATCCGAACTACAGCGATGCCTTTCGCCGGCAGGTGGGCGGCATGCCGCCCCGCCTGCGGGCCGAATTCGACGGCGCCAGCCTGGTCTTCGGGGCCCTGGCCGGAAGAGGCGGCCTGCGGGACGGCAGCCGGCGCTGGCATTTCGCCGAGGGCGGCGTCGTCATCGACGACATGCTGAACGGCACGGGCCGGACCGTGGTCAGCCGGCGCTTCCTGACGCCGCTCGCCGTCCGCCGCGAAGATGACCGGACGGTCCTCCTCGAAGGCGCCGGCCGAGGGTTCCGACTGATCGCCGACCAGCCCCTGACGATCGGCGATGGCTGCCGCTGGTGCGGCTTCGGCGTGACCGAACCCCTGAAGGTCATCGAAATCGGCGGACGGCTCAATCTTCCCTGGCGCGGCCGTGTCCGCGTCCTGCCGTATCGGGGGCAGGCATGAAGCGGCCACGTCTGTTGTTTCTGGTCACCGAGGATTGGTATTTCTGCAGCCATCGGCTGGATCTGGCCAAGGCGGCCCGGGAAATCGGCTTCGAAATTCACGTGGCGACCCGGATCGACCGGCATGCCGCGGCGATCCGGGCCGAGGGATTCGTCCTGCATGAACTGAACCTCGACCGGCGGATCGGCAATCCGGTGCGCGAGATCGCCGCCCTGATCGGCCTGCTGCGCCGGGTCAAGCCGGACATCCTGCACAACGTGGCCCTGAAGCCCGCCGTGTTCGGCTCCCTCGCCGCCCGCCTCACCGGGGTCGACCGGGTGATCAATGCGGTGTCCGGCCTGGGCTATGTCTTCATCAACCGGCGCGGCGCGGCCGGACTGCTGCGACCGTTGCTCGTCGCCGCCTTTCGCTTCCTGTTCGGCGCCAAGGGGCGCCATGTCATCGTCCAGAATGCTTATGACAAGGCGTTCTTCGAAACGCTGGTCGCCCCCGGCCAGGTGCATCTGATTCGGGGCGCCGGCATCGACGTCGAGAAATTCGTTCCGCAACCGGAACTTCCCGGGACGCCGCTCGCCGCGGCGGTGGCCCGGCTGCTGTGGGACAAGGGAATCGGCGAATTGGTCGAAGCCGCCCGCCTTTTGAAGGCCCGCGGCGTCGATTTGCGCATCGCCCTGGTCGGCAAACCCGACCCGGCCAATCCGCGGACCATCCCCGAGGCCGAGGTCCGCCGCTGGGTCGAGGAGGGCCTGGTCGAATGGTGGGGATACAAGGACGATGTCCGCGAGGTCTGGCGCCAGGCGCAGATCGCCGTCCTGCCCTCCTATCGCGAGGGCCTGCCCAAGGCCTTGCTGGAGGCCGCCGCCTGCGGCCGCCCCCTGCTCGCCACCGACGTGCCGGGCTGCAACGAACTGGTGAGGGACGACGACAACGGCCTGCTGGTCCCGGTCCGTCAGGCGCCGCCGCTGGCCGACGCCCTGCAGCGGCTGGCCGAAGATCCGCAGTTGAGGGCCCGCCTGGGCCGCCGGGCGCGCGAGCGGGCGGAACGGGAATTTTCCAGCCAGCAGGTGATCGCCCCGCATTTGGCCCTGTACCGCATGCTGATGCCGGTCTGACGGAAAGAGTCTTCGTGGCATGGCCGTCCTCGTTCCCTCCTTCCTGCTGCCGCTGCTCGCCGCCGTCGCCGGAACCCGGCTGGTCCTGGCCTGGCTGCGCCATGAACAGATCCTCGATCATCCCAACGAGCGGTCCAGCCACAGCCGCCCGACGCCGCGCGGCGGCGGACTGGCGGTCACCCCGGTCATCCTGGCCGCCTGGCTCGCCCTGGCCTGCCTGGGGGCCGCCTCGGAAGACGCCGGGCAGGTGTGGGGCGCCATCGCCGGGGCCTTCATCCTGCTGGTCTTGTCCTGGTTCGACGACAAGGACGGGCTGCCGGCGCGGTTGCGCCTGGGCGTACATATCGTCGTGGTGGCGGCCGGGCTGGCGGCCTGGCCGGCCGATCAACTGTTTTGCCAGGGCTGGCTGGGGCTGGGGGCCGACCGTCTGGCGGGGCGTGGCGCCTGGGTCTGGTTCGTCCATCTCTTCAATTTCATGGACGGCATCGACGGCATCAGCGGCGTGGAAACGGCCAGCATCGGGGGCGGTCTGGCCGGCCTCGCCCTGCTGAACGGCGATCCGTTCGGGGCGGGCCTGGGTCTGGTCATGGTCGGCGCCGCCCTGGGCTTCCTGGTGTGGAACTGGCATCCGGCCAAGATCTTCCTGGGCGACTGCGGCAGCGTGCCGATCGGCTATCTGCTGGGGTGGCTGCTGCTGTCGGCGGCCGGCCGCGGCCATTGGGCGGCGGCCCTGATCCTGCCGGCCTATTATCTGGCCGATGCGACGCTCACCCTCGGCAGGCGGGCCCTGCGCGGCGAACCGCTGCTCCAGGCGCATCGCCAGCATTTCTATCAGCAGGCCGTCCGCGGCGGCGCCGGCCACGCCCGCGTCGCCGGTCTGATCCTCGGGGCCAACGTCCTGCTGGTGGTTCTGGCCTGGTGGGCCGAGAGCCATCCCCTGACGGCGCTTCTGATCGCCGCGGCCGATGTCGCGGCTCTGCTGGCGCTGCTGGCCGGCCTCGGCAAAGGAGCCGGACGATGAAGGTCCTGGTGACCGGCGCCAACGGCTTCGTGGGCGCCGCCGTCTGCCTCAGGCTGCAAGCCGCAGGCTGGCGGGTGTTCGGCGCGGTCCGCCGCGACGTGCCGCTGCCGGCCGGCGTCGAGGCCCGCCCGATCGCCGCCATCGGGCCGGACGCGGCCTGGACCGAGGCCCTGGCCGGCATCGACGCGGTGGTCCATCTGGCGGCCCGGGTCCATGTGATGAAGGAGCGCTCGGCCGATCCCGTGGCGGAATTCCGCCGCATCAACACCGAGGGAACGCTGCATCTGGCCCGCGCCGCGGCGCATCTCGGGGTGCGGCGCTTCCTTTTCATGAGCAGCATCCGGGTCAACGGCGAAAAAACCGGCGGACGGCCTTTCAGCGAGGCCGACCCCCCGGCCCCGGCCAACGCCTTCGACAGCAGCAAATGGCAGGCCGAACAGGGTTTGCGGCGCCTGGCCGAGGAAACGGCGATGCATGTCACCATCCTGCGTCCGCCGCTGGTCTACGGACCTGGGGTCGGCGGAAACTTCCTCAGTCTTCTCAAGGCGGCAGCCCGGGGTTGGCCGCTGCCTTTCGGCGCCGTCGACAATCACCGCAGCCTGATCTTCGTGGAAAACCTGGCCGACGCCGTCGCCCTGGTCCTGCGCGAACCGGCAGGACGATGCGAGACCTTCCTGTTGCGCGACGGAGAAGATATTTCGACAGCGGAATTGATCCGGAAAATCGCCCGGACCCTGCATCGTCCGGCCCGCCTGCTGCCGGTGCCGCCCGCCCTGCTGCTGGGGCTGGGCGGATTGCTCGGCCGGCGCGCCGCCGTCGAACGCATCATCGGTTCGCTGCAAATCGACGACCAGGCCTTCCGCCGCCGCTTCGGCTGGACACCGCCGGTCTCCCTCGACAGCGGCCTGGCCGCCACCGCCGAGTGGTTCCGTCATCGGCCCGTGGTGAAATAGAGCCCCCTCGCCGGCAGCGGGGGATTTTAGGAGAACACGGTTAGCGCCGCAGGCAGTCTCCGACCATGCCAAGCGATGTGGACCGAAGATCGCGAAGATACCGGGGCATTCCTATCCGTGTTCATCTGTGCCCATCTGCGTTCATCTGTGTTCCTATGATATGTCGTTGATATGCCGTTCGCGTGAAGACTTGGGTCTCTCACCCTCGGTCAGGTCGCGAAACGATGGATTGCTCGGCCGGCGCGCCGTCATCGAACGGCGGCGGTCAGTGGTGGGATAGAATCCCCTCGCCGGCCGCAAGGATTTTTAGGAAACACGGATGAACGCAGATGGGCACAGATGAACACGGATAGCGCCGCCATTATGGCGGCGGAGAGGATCGCTTTCGAAGTGTCCCGTCCTTTAAGGACGAGGTCATGCGCACCATAGGGGCAGTAGGGAACCTACGGGCCACTCCGGGATCGCGTGACGGTGTTCGCAGCCTCCATGGCATGGGGGGCCAGTTGGGCTACGATCTTCAGATCGTCATTGGATACGCCGTGATGGCTCAGCCAATCGGGAAAAGAAGCAGCGGCGGCACGCACCCTATCGAAACAGTCTTGTGCCTCATCTCGACCGATACCGAATTGGTCGTGCGCCAACAGCGCCTTGTTCGGATCCGCTTCCGCTGTCGTCCCCCGGGCGGGACGTAATACAAGCGCACGCCCGACTTGCGGAACGACATCGAACAAGGGCGACAGGCGCCAGCCTGCGCCGTCGTCGATAAAGCCGTGGTTGTGGAGGTGGTCGTCGGTGTTGTTCAAGAAGCAGTTCAGCAGCATGCGTTCGAAAAGCAGGCGTGAGCAGTCCGCGACCCCGACCCTTCGCGCCTTGAGAACCAGATCCGCATAGGATGCATTATTCGAACCGTAAACCGACGGAGGGACTTCGAGAACGGTCGCTGCGCTCGTGTAGGGATGTCGAAGCGGACCGTTCCTGTCGAATCTTTTGACCAACAACGCGGTTCGTCCACCCACCGGTTCGACGCGATGGTCCGGCGTCTCGATACCGGCCTGTGCGGCCACGGACAGGCATGCAGCTTCGACGCGTTGCATATCGAAGCGATCACCGCTGGCCCGCAGCTTCACAAGCCATGGTTCGCCGTCGACGAGAATGCGGGCTTTTGGCCTTGCCCCGCCGATATCCGCGCCGCTGTCCAGCAGCCTGGCAAGGTGTGATCGAGTGGCGACTCCATTCTCGAATGCATCGGCTGCATCCATGAGGTCGACCAAGTCATCCTCGTCGTTCGGCAATTCCAGCATCACGGGAGCGGGAATCCAAACCGACGGCTCGTCCTCGTTCGGACCGAACTGTAGATTGCCCACCCGATCGTTGCCCGAGGCCGCGATATATTCGGGAGCACCCAACTGAATATCGGGATAGGCCATCCCCAACAACGCCTTGCCCCAACCGTCGGGACTCGCGTCATAGAAGGGGAGAGGAACCTCGTGTGGCGGAAGACTCTGCGTCGCCCGGCGCAATGGCAACCCATGCGCGTACAGTGGCCGCGCGCCTGGCCTGGAGAGCCAGTCCTGGTCGTACCTGAACAGGCACTGTCGGAGACCACCGCGCCGGCCTTGGAATGTCATGACGCCGGCCAGGTGCGGTTCGCCGCCGACATTGGCGAAGACCGACATCTTCGCCACCCGATTGTCCGGGTCAGTTTTCCAGACGCGTGGCGCGTCGTCTGCCATGAATCGCCTCCATTTCCTCTCCGAGCGGATCGGACGCCAACATCTCCGGGAGCCGGTCCGTATACCCAAGAACCGTCAGCACCTTGACGAGAGCTCCGATGTTCACCGTCTCCTTACCCGTTTCCAACGCAATGAACGTCTTCCTGGTCACGCCAACCCGTTCGGCGAGTTCTCCCTGAGATAGGTTGCGCCGAAGGCGGGCAAGCTTGATACGCCGCCCCAGCAACTCCAAGGCATCCATTTCGGGAGATGTCAGCAGGACGGCTCTTTTCATAATTTACCCATATAAGATACATATACGGATATAATGTATCTTATATGGTCCATTTATCAATTCATGATCATCGGATGATGGCGATGTGGGACTTCCCCGTTCCCCCTCGGTTATGGTGTGGAGGCCGCCCCTGTGTCGAATTTGCGCCATAATGGCGGATAGCGCCGCAGGCAATCTTCAGCCATGCCAAGCGACGTGGACCGGAGATCGCGAAATACCGGCGCATTCCTATCCGTGTTCCGATGACATGCCGTTCATGTAAAGAACCGGCGCTCTCACCCCTCGGTCAGGCCGCGGAATTGGTGGCTGGCCACCACCAGGGTGGCCAGGTCGAGTTTGCTGGCGCCTTTCAATTCGGCCAACAATTGGTCGGCCCGCTCCACCGCCGGACGCCGGGTGTCGATCCAGGCCGCCAGGGCGGCGTCGGCATCGAGATCGCCGGCCATGGCGGCGACGTTGGCGGTCAACTCGGCCTGGCGGGTGTAAAGGTCGTCGATCACCGCTTCGCCCGCCATCTTTTCCCAATGGGTACTGCCCGAAAGCCGCTCGGCGGCGGCGCGCAGCCATCCCATCCCGAAACGCGCCGTCATCAGGAAATAAAGGCGGCCGACCGTTTCCACCGGCTGGTCGACGCGGGCGGCGATGCGGGCGATGTCGTTGGCCGAGGCCAGGACGATCAGGCCGGCGACCCGCCGGGCCAGATCCTCCGGCACGCCGGCGGCCTGATAGTCGGCGGCGCGGGCCGCCAGCGCGGCCAGGGTGTCGGCCGGCAGGATCTGGTCGAGCCGATCCCTGAGGGCGACGATGCCCGGTTCGAGCTGGGCCCGCAGGCGGCCGATATCGAACGGCCGCGGGGCATGCGACAGCACCCAGCCGACGCCGCGTTCGATCAGGCGATTGACCTCGATGAACATGGCCACCTGCACTTCGGACCGGACCTTGGTGTCCAGCCCTTCGATCCGTTCCCAGATCTCGCGAAGCGCAAAACCGTCGCGGACGATCAGATAGGCGCGGGCCAGGTCGGCCGGCGGCGTGCCGGTCCGCTCCATCAGACGGGCGATGACGCTGCCGCCGACCCGATTGACGATGCTGTTGGTCGTCACCGTGGCGATGATTTCGCGTTTCAGACGATGGCCATCCATCCGGGCCCGCCAGGTCTCGCCCTGCAGCAGGCTGGGGAAATAACGCACCAATTCGTCGAGCAGCAGGGGATCGTCGGGCAGGTCGGAGTCGAGAATCGCGTCATAGAGCCATAATTTTCCATAGGCCAGCAGGATGCTGATCTCGGGCCGGGTCAGGCCCTTTTCGTCGAGGGCGCGGCGCTGGATCTCCTCGTCGTCGGGAAGGAACTCCACCCGGCGGTCGAGCTGTCCCGACCGTTCGAGCAGATGCATGAAGCGTTCCTGCTGGTCGAGCATCTGCGGCGCCTGCGCCTCGAAGATGGAAATGGCCTGGGTCTGCAGGTAATTGTCGCGCAGCACCAGAAGCCCCACCTCGTCGGTCATGCGGGCCAGCAGTTCGTTCCTCTGCTTGATGGTCAGGTCGCCCTCGGCCACCGCCCCGTCGACCAGGATCTTGATATTGACCTCATGGTCGGAACAGTCGACGCCGGCCGAATTGTCGATGGCGTCGGTGTTGAGGCGGACCCCGGACAGCGCGGCCTCGACCCGCCCGAGCTGCGTCACCGCCAGATTGCCGCCTTCGCCGATCACCTTGCAGCGCAAAGTCCGGCCGTCGATGCGAAGCGGATCGTTGGCCCGGTCGCCGACCGCGGCCTGGGACTCGAAGCTTGCCTTGACATAGGTTCCGATGCCGCCGAACCACAGCAGGTCCACTTCGGCGGCCAGCAGGCGGACGATCAATTCGGCCGGAGTCAGGATATCCGTTTCGATTCCGAACCGTTCCTTGACCTGCAGCGACAAGGCGATCGACTTGGCGTCGCGGGCGAAGACGCCGCCGCCGGCCGACAGCTTGCTCCGGTCGTAATCGGCCCAGCTGGAGCGCGGCAAAGCGTAAAGGCGCCGGCGTTCGGCGAAGGACGCCTCGGGATCGGGATCGGGGTCGAGGAAGATATGCCGGTGGTCGAAGGCGGCCAGCAATTTCAGATGGGCCGAGCGCAGCATGCCGTTGCCGAAGACGTCGCCCGACATGTCGCCGACGCCGACCACGGTGAAATCGCCGCTTTGGATGTCGCGGCCCATCTCGCGGAAGTGCCGCTTCACCGATTCCCAGGCGCCGCGCGCCGTGATCGCCATCCGTTTGTGGTCGTAACCTTGGCTGCCGCCGGAGGCGAAGGCGTCGCCCAGCCAGAAGCCGTAGTCGGCGGACACGCCGTTGGCGATATCCGAGAAGGTGGCCGTGCCCTTGTCGGCCGCCACCACCAGATAGGGATCGTCGCCATCCAGGCGGACCACGCGGCGCGGCGGCACCACCTGCCCGCCCGACAGATTGTCGGTAAGGTCGAGCAGGCCCCGCATCAAGGTCTTGTAGCAGGCGATACCTTCTTCGAGCAGGGCTTCCCGGCCGCCGGTCTTCGGCGGCCGTTTGACGACGAAACCGCCTTTCGAGCCGACCGGCACGATGACGGCGTTCTTCATCGTCTGCGCCTTCATCAGGCCGAGCGTTTCCGTCCGGAAGTCTTCGGGACGGTCGGACCAGCGGATGCCGCCGCGCGCCACCCTGCCGGCCCGCAAATGGATGCCTTCGGCGAAGGGCGCATAGACGAAAATCTCGGTCAGCGGACGCGGCAGCGGCAGCCCGTCGACCCGGCGGCTGTCGAGCTTGAAGGACAGATAGGCCTTCGGCCGGCCATCCGATCCCGTCTGGAAGAAATTGGTCCGGAGCGTGCCATCGAGCAGATTGAGGAAACGGCGCAGGATGCGGTCCTCGTCGGCGCTGACGACCGCTTCCAGGGCTTGCTGGATCTTCGCCGGAAAGTCGCCGTCCTGGCGGGGGCCGTCGGGATCGAAGCGCGCTTCGAACAAGGCCACCAGCAAGGCGGCCACCGCCGGATTGGCCGTCAGGCTGCGCTCGACGTAACTCTGGCTGAAGGTCGATCCGGCCTGTCTCAGATATTTGGCGTAGGCCCGCAGCACCATGACCTGGCGCCAGGTCAGGCCGGCATTGACCACCAGGCGGTTGAAGCCGTCGTCCTCCGCCGCGCCTTGCCAGATGGCGAGAAAGGCCTCTTCGAACGCTTCGCGCAGACGTTCGATATCGATCGCCCGGCCGTCCGGCGCGGTCATCGTGAAGTCGTGGACCCACACCGGCGGCTCCGAGTCCTGGCGGAGCTCGTAGGGCTGCTCGGAGATGACGCGAAACCCCATATGTTCGAACAGGGGCAAGACGTCGGACAGCGCCACCGGCCGCGCCTGCCGGTAGATCTTGAAGCGCAGCTCGCTCTCCGCCGCTTCGACGGGACGATAGAGATGCAGGGCGAAACCGGCCGGCGCCGCTTCGATACGCTCGATATCGAGCCGGGCGGCGCGGGCCGAGACGTCTTCGCGGTAGGACAGGGGAAAACGGCGGCCCCAGCGGTGGAAGAGGGCGAGCCCGCGCTCCTCGCCATGGCTTTCGACCAGCACCTCCTGCAGCTGATCGGTCCAGGACCGGGCGATGTCGGCCAATCTGGTCTCGATGGCCAGGGGGTCGACGGCCGGCACCTGCCCGGGGGCGGTCTTGACGATGAATTGCAACCGCGCCAGCGGAGCGTCGGCCACCTGGGTGTACCAGGCCGTCACCCGTCCGGCGCAGAATTCCTCGAGCAGCTTCTGAATCCTCAGACGCAGGCGGGTGTCGTAGCGGTCGCGCGGGATATAGACGAGAATGGCGATGAAACGCTCGAATTCGTCCTTGCGCAGGAACACGGCGACCCTTTGGCGTTCCTGCAGTCTGAGGATGCCGAGCGCCGTGTCGTAAAGGACGCCTTCGTCGGCCTGCAGAAGCTCGTCGCGCGGATAATTCTGGAGAATCGCCTGCAACGCCTTGCCGTCGTGGCTGTTCGGCCGAAATCCGGCCCTTTCGACGACGCGGCCGACCTTGCCGCGCAGCAGCGGGATCAACTGCGGCGACAGCGCATAGGCCGAATGGGTGAAAAGGCCGACGATGGCATGCAGACCGACCACCCTCCCCTCCGCGTCGAAGCGTTTGACCCCGACGATATCCATCGGCACCGGACGATGCACCGTGGCGACGCGATCGGCCTTGGCCAGCAGCAGGATGTCCGGACGGCGCAGGAAGGCCCAGACCTCCGGCGACATGGTGGACAGATCGCGCTCGGTATCGAAAATGCGCAAGGCGGGATCGCGCAGAACGCCCAGGCCGCTTTGCGGATCGATGGTGATCGCCCCCTCGGCGCCGGCCGCCGTGTCGAACCGGAAATCGCGCCATCCCAGAAAAGTGAAATTGTCGTCGTGGATCCAGCTCAGGAAATCGCGCGCCTCGGCGATTTCGGCGAAACGATCGCTCGCCTGGTGGGCGCCGACCTCGGCCAGCACGCCGGCCACCCTTTCGCGCATCGCGGACCAGTCTTCGACCGCCGCCCGCACGTCGTCCAGCACGGCGGTCACCCGTTCGGTCAGAATCCGGGCGACGGTCTGGTCGGCCAGCCGGTCGATCTCGATATACATGACGCTTTCCAGCCGGGCCCCGGCCTCGGGCGCCGCCAGAATGTCCTCCAGCCTGCCGTCGGCATCGCGCCGGACCGCCAGGATCGGGTGCAGGATCAGGTGAATCGCCAATTCGCCGCGCTGCAAGGCGGCGGTCATCGAATCGACGAGAAAAGGCATGTCGTCGTTGACCGCCTCGATCACCGTGTGCTGGCAATCCCAGCCGCCCTCGTCCGGGCGCGGCTGATAGACGCGGACCTTGGCCTGGCCGGGAGACCGCTGGCGGGCCAGGGCCAGCATCGACATCGTCGCGCCGTAAAGGGCGTCCGGCTCGCGGCGCAAAATGTCGTCGGGCGCCACATTGGCGTAACTGGCGCGCAGCAGACGTTCGGCCATGCCTTGCTGCGCCGGCTCCAGCCTGTCGCGGATCAGGGCCGCCACCTGCTCGACGAGACTATCCTTCAGATGGTCGATCGGCTGCGCCATGCCCGTTTGCCTCGTGCTTGTGGATCCTGGGCCGACAGCTTATTTCAGAATCAGCGTTTTGATCATCACATCTTCGACCTTGACCCCGCTCGCCTGTTCGACGCTGGCCGCGACGATCTGTTTGGCGACCCGCGGTCCCCCGGCCGAATCTTCGAAAGCTTCCCAGTTGTAGGCGGAGAAGTCCTCCTTCATCTGTTCGGCGATCAGTTTCTTTTTGCTGTTCAGGATCTGATGTTTTTCCGGGTCGGCCTGCAGCAGCCAGACTTCGAGTTCCAGGGAACGGTATTTGCGGTTTTCATCGACCTGAACCGCCATATGGAGCCGGGGCACGGCAACATAGAGGGGGCTGAGCTTGGCCTGAATTTCGACGCCTCCCTCGCCGGCGGCGCCGGCCGGCGCTTCCTTGCCCGCAGCGAACGCTTGGCCCGACCCGGCGACAAGGGATAAAATGACTGCTGCGACAAAAACCGATCGCCCGAACATCGTCTGGCCCTCGAAATTGAGTTTTTCGCCTGACGGTTTCGACGGCGTCAGACCATAAATAAAATACGCCCATTGCGGACCGGTTGTCCGCTGGAAAAGAACCGTTTATAATTGTAAAAATATTCACCGCAGCATTAAGGCCGTTACGTGAAAAGACACTGGAAGTCGTCCGCAGATCTTGGCTTGTCCGCGAGGGCGTTGTTGTTCGTCCTTGCCGTCGTTGCGGTCGCGGCGGGTTCTTTTCAGCCGGCCATCGCCAAGGATGTTCGCCTGGGCGGCACGAACAACGCGCCGGGCGCCCCCGTCCAGCCGGCGCCGAAATTGGCGCCCAACATCGTCGAACTTCCCACCATCATCGTCGCCATCCGCAAGGACGACGGCGGCTGGCACCACATCCGGATCGACGCCTGGCTGGCTCCGAAGGACGTCGCCACCGCCCAGGACATGGACGAGCGGAAATCGTCGATCGTCAAGAAGAGCAAGGACGCCCTTCCCGGGGCCCGCGGCTTCAACGTCCTGCAATCGGCCCACGACGGCAACCAGGCGGCCAAGGAGGTCATCCACAACGCGGCCGAACGTACGATCGGACGGCCCTGGAACGGCGACGTGCTGATTCGCAATATCGTGATTTATTGAGCGGCGCCGAAACCCGCCGTTACCAATTCCGCCGTCCGCCGTAATTTCGACGAAATATCGTCCTGGTAGCCTGGGGTTCGTCCTTGTCCGAGGAGGAAACTCCCATGCCGCACCCCAGGCTGGCCGACACGCCGCTGTTTCCCCTGTTGGTCGTTTTGCAGATCCTGCCGCAGGCCTGGCCGGGATTCCCGTGGCGGAAACCGGCCGGCGACCGGCGGCCGGTCGCGGCGGAAGACGGCAATCGCACCCGCATGGAACGATTGATCCGGGCCATCGACGAGACCCGCGCCAATGGCGCAAAATAACCCCTGCGCGCGGCAAAGCAGGCGAAACCGTTATCGGTGAAACAGACTGTTACAAATTTCTTCGTTTGCTGACATATCGGCGAAATTAGACGGCGGTAACTTGACCGCTCACAGACGGATCGAGGTATTTCAATGGCAAAAATCAGTTATGTGCTTTGCACGGTCATTCCTTTGGCTTGGAGTACTGTGGCCCTGGCGGCGGCGCCGAACGCACCGGAGGCGGCGGCTCCGGCGGGCGTCGCGGCCGAGCCGCACCATCACGGCGATTTCGCGGCATGGCATAAGGAAATGTGCTCCGAGCATTACGCCCGGACGGCCGCCCATCTGGCCTATCTGCAAGCCAAGCTGGGGCTGTCGGAAAGCCAGCAGGCGACCTTCGCCAAATGGCGCCAGGCCGTCCTGGACCAGGGCGCCAAGGAACGCGCGGCCTGCCTCGAAACGGCGCCGAAGGCCAATGCCAAGCCGACCCTTCTGGAGCGCGAAGCGCATCTGGAGAAGATTTTGACCGCGAAGCTGCAAAGCCTGCAGGCGACGCGGCCGGCCCTGGAAGCGGTCTATGACTCGCTGTCCGACGAGCAGAAGGCCGCCTTCGACCGCGAACTCCGCCATCGCCATGGCTTCCATGCCGGTCATCGCGGCCCCCATGCCGGCATGGAAGGGCATATGGGCATGGGACGGGGCAAATAACCGGCGCCGGATGAAATATGCACCGGCGCCCGCGAGTCCGGTCCAAGTGTGTCTTGACTTGGACCGGATTAAACCGAATTTTCTTGGGAGATGCCGCCCCGGCAGGGCGGCTGTTCATGAATCACCGATGAGCCCATGGCTATGCGTAAACTGACCTCCGTTTTTCTCTTTTCCGTCCTGCTCGCCGTCACCGTGACGCAGCCGAGCCTTGCCCAGGAGTATGGTCGCGGCTGGCGCCATGACCATCCGCGCGGCTATGACTGGGACCACTGGCGCCGCGGCGGCTGGATCAACGGATGGCACGAGGGCCGTTTCGGCTGGTGGTGGGTCATCGACGGCGCGTGGTTCTCCTATGCGGCGCCGGTCTATCCCTATCCGCAGCCGCCGGTGGTCGTCGTCACTCCACCCGCGCAGATTCCGGCCGGCTCTTATTATTATTGCCCCAATCCGGCCGGCTATTACCCCACCGTGCCGCAGTGCCTGACCGGATGGCAGGTCGTCCCGGCGGCGCCGGCGGCGCCGGCACCGGTTCCGGCTCCCCCTCCCGGCCGCTAGAGCGGCCATTGAGGCCGCGGCCAAGCGCGCGGAGGCGCGCGCCCGGCGAGGGACATCAGGAAAAGCCAGAGCGTGATGCCGATTTAAGGCATCGCGCTCCAGGAGTCATCGCCGGCTCGAGGTGTCGCGACGCCCGGACGATCCGTCCGGGCGAAGGATGGCCCGCGCCGCGCCCGATCGGAGAAGGGAGTCCTCGCGTCACCGCGCTCCACGATGGAGCACGGCCTGACCAAAGGCCGCTCGACCAAGAATATTGGCATATATAATTCGTCATGCACTAGGGATCGTAATGTAAATGACCTTTTAACAAAGGGCGGAGACTGCCCGGATGACTTAATTCGTTTACACAAATTCGCTTCCGTTCGATTGCGTGATCTTGTATAAGGGAAATACAACTTGGGCTCGAATGGTTTCCTGATTTATCTCCCCATATCCCCCCATAGACTTCGACCCCCGATGAAAATCGGGGGTCTTTTTTATTGCCTTATCGTCCGGCGCAAGGAGAGAACGGTGGAATCGAGCGGCCTGGGGAACGCGCTCAAGCGGCCATTGAGGCCGCGGCCAAGCGCGCGGCGCCGCGCGCCCGGCGAGGGACATCAAGAAAAGCCAGAGCGTGATGCCGATTTAAGGCATCGCGCGCGATTTGCGATCGGACTGGATCATCGATCTTTCTCGTCATTGCCTTGGATCAGCCGGAATCCAGGGGGCACCCCACGGGCGTTTCCGAGACTCCCGGATTCCCGCTTTCGAGCTTGTGAAATAATCCCAGTGGCACCGGCGTCCCCGCCGGTGTGCCGGCGAAGCCGGCAGCGCAAGAGCGGCCGAGGGGATCGATCTTGACGGGAACGTTTTCCGCCGCAGG
>JAATGN010000252.1 GCA_015654615.1 Rhodospirillales bacterium | reverse complement strand
TCGAATTTGTCGGAAAGCTCGATCTCTTTCGCGACGGTCACGCCGTCCTTGGTGATACGGGGAGCGCCGAACGACTTCTCGATGACCACATTGCGGCCCTTCGGGCCCAAGGTCACCTTCACCGCGTCGGCAAGGATGTCGACACCGCGCAACAGGCGCGCACGGGCGTCGGTACCAAATTTAACGTCTTTCGCAGCCATTTTTCGTCTATCCCTTGCTTAGGCGATGATGCCGAGAATGTCTGATTCCTTCATGATCAACAGATCCTGTCCGTCGATCTTGACCTCGGTGCCCGACCATTTGCCGAACAACACGCGATCACCGGCCTTGACGTCGAGGGCAACCAGCTTGCCGTCCTCACCACGGGCACCCGGTCCCACTGCAACGACCTCGCCCTGAGAGGGCTTCTCTTTGGCCGTGTCGGGAATGATGATGCCGCCCGCGGTCTTCTCTTCTTGCTCGAGACGCTTGACCACAACGCGGTCATGGAGCGGTCTGAAACTCATTCACAACCTCCGTCAGATATTTGTTCACTAAAAAAATAGGCTCGCCGGCCGAAGCGCCGTTATTAGCACTCACACCTGACGAGTGCCAACGATCTAAGGGGAGGCCTCGCTTCTGTCAAGGCGAATCGCCTACAAAAGCCACAAATCGCTGCGATTTCGCCGATTAATTTTTTGTTTCGGAATGCAGGATTCCCCGTTCTCGGGTCGACCGGGGGCACGGCTTCGCGCCGCTTCGTCACTCCATTTCGCTGTCCAGCGCGGCATCGAGACTGTGCCCATGGCGCAAGCGCTTGTAGAGAAAGACACCCAAGACCGCCGACGCCACGAACAAGGCGACGCTCAAGGATACGCGCAGCAGCGGATCGACCTGAATCCCGCTGCCCAGCAGGACGAAAACCGCGGTTTGCGGGGTATAACCCAACAGCGTCCCGACAAAGAACGGCCAGGGCCGCACCGACGAAACACCGGCCAGCAGATTGGTCAGGAGATTGCTTCCCACCGGCAGGAAGCGGATCAGCACCGTCATGGTCACCGGATTGTCCTGCAGAAAATCGTCGATCCGGCGGACCCGTCCGGCGAATTTGTGCATGACCAGATCGCGGCCCAGCAGCCGCGCATAGCAAAAGCAGATCACGCAGCCGGCGATCGAGGCCAGCGAAGACAAGATGAGGCCGCCGCCCAGACCGAAGGCGTAACCGGCCAGAAAACACACGGCTTGCCGTGGCAGGCCCACCGCCACGACGACGCTGCCGATCGCCAGGAAAATCAGCTCCCCGGTAAACCCATGGCCGCGAATCTCGGAATCCACCCAATGGGTATCGAGCATGTCGCCGAGGCCGGAGGCCTTGAGACCCCAACCGAGAGCCGCCAGGCTGACCATCACCGCCAGCCCCTTGACCAGCAGCCTGAGCTTCACGCCGGCGACCGCCACCTCATGCGATGGGCCGGTCATCAATCCCGCCGGTCGATGATCGGCACACTGGCGCGGCGCTGCAGCCACATCACCCCGAACAGATCGACGATGCCGACCCAGAGCCGATTCCACAGCCCGTATTTCGAAACGCCCCGCTCACGCGGACGGTGGTTGACCTGCACCGAGACCACCCGACCGCCGCGGCGGATCATCAGGGCCGGCAGGAAGCGATGCATATGATTGAATCGCGGCATGTCGAGAAAGGCCTCACGGCTGAACAGCTTGAGGCCGCAGCCCGAATCCGGCGTCGCATCCCCGAGCAGGGAGGCCCGAATGCCGTTCGCCACCTTGGAGGACAGGCGACGCAGACCGTTGTCCTGGCGTTTCTGGCGAAACCCGGCCACCAGAAGCCCGTCGCGCTCGCCGTCGGGCGCCGACAGCAGGCGCGCGAACAAGGCCGGTATATCGGCCGGATCGTTCTGTCCATCGCCGTCGAGCGTGGCGATGTAAGGCGCGCGGGCGGCCTTGACGCCGCTGGCGACAGCCTGGCTTTGGCCGCAGCTGAGGCGATGCCGGAGCACCCGAAGCTGCGGATAACGCGCCTTGGCGGCCGCCAGGACATCCGGAGTCGCATCGTCGCTGCCGTCATCGACATAGACGATCTCGAAGGGCCACCGGCCGACCAATGCCGCGGCAATTTCGCCCAACAACGGCAGAATATTATCGGCCTCGTTCTTGACCGGCACCACGACGGCGATCAGGGGAACGGAAGGATCATGATCGGGCATTATTTAAGAAACGTCCTGGACCAGCGAAGGCAAAAGCGCCCCTTCTTACAACGGGGCGCCTGACGGCGGAACCGCTTTCTTTCGCGCCACGGAACGAGGCGGGCGCGGAGGCCCGCCCCACTGTGAAATGGGCGGGCCCAGTGGGGCGGGCCTCCGTGCCCGCCTCGCGGCACTGTGATGAATGAACTCTCTCGAACTACAGCAATGTTCCCTGCCGGACGTCGGGGGTCTTGCCGGAGGATTTGCGGGACGGCGCTTTCGTCGGCTCGTGGCTGCCGTCGACCACCACCGGCACCGTCTGCTGCCCCTGGAAGGTCACCGTCCAACGGTCGCCCGGGTGCGCCGCTTCGGCCGCCGCCACCGCTTCGCCCGCCGCGTCGCGCACCAGGGCGAAACCACGCCGCAGCACCTGTTCGTAGGAAAAGCTGTCCAGAAGGGCGGCCGAGCGCTCGACGATGCTCCGGCGCGCCTCGATCAGCCGCGGCAGGGCGGCCCCCAGACGCATCGCCATTTGGCCCAAAACCTGGGACTGGCGTTCCAGACGGGCGGATTCGGCGGCCCGGCCGGCCTTCATCGCGGCGTCGAGACGAGTCGCCTGCTGTTCCAGGGCGTGACGCTTCTGGGCGATCTGTTCGCGGGGATGGCGAAGCCGCGCCGCCGTCTGAATCAAGGTGGTGCGACGACGGGCGAGATCGTTGGGCAGGGCATTGGCCAGGCGTTCGGCCCGATCGTCGAGGATTCGCATCAAATCCTCGATGCGCCGCCCAAGATCGGGGAGCCCTCGCGACAGACCGTCGAGACGATTGCGCCGTTCCTCGAGCGATCGCCCGACCGCGGCGATCAGCCGTCGTCCCCTCTCGATGGTCTGCAACATCAGTTCGCGGCGCACCGGCACCGCCATCTCGGCGGCGCCGGTCGGCGTCGGCGCCCTGAGATCGGAGGCGAAATCGATCAAAGTGGTGTCGGTTTCATGACCGACGGCCGAAATCAGCGGAATATCCGAAGCCGCCGCCGCCCGGACCACCACCTCTTCGTTGAAGGCCCATAGGTCTTCCAAAGAACCGCCGCCGCGCGCCACGATCAGCAGATCCGGCCGGGGAATCGGGCCGCCGGCCTCGATCCGGTTGAAACCATCGATGGCGGCGGCCACCTGCGCGGCCGCCCCCTCGCCCTGCACGGCAACCGGCCAGAGCAGAACGTGGCGCGGAAAGCGATCGGCCAGGCGATGCAGGATATCGCGGATGACCGCGCCGGTCGGCGAGGTGACGACGCCGATCACCTCGGGCAGGAAGGGGATCTTTTTCTTGCGGGCCGGCTCGAACAGCCCTTCGGCGGCGAGGCGCCGCTTGCGGTCTTCCAGCAGCTTGAGCAGAGCCCCCTGCCCGGCCAATTCCAGCCGTTCGACCACCATCTGATATTTCGAGCGGCCGGGATAGGTGGTCAGGCGGCCGGTGGCCACCACCTCCATCCCATCCTCCGGCTGGAGCGACAGGCGCCCGGCCGAGCCGCGCCAGCAAACGGCATCGAGCACCGCCTCGCTGTCCTTCAAGGCAAAATAACAATGTCCCGAGGAATGGCGCTTGAAGCCCGAAATCTCGCCTTTCACCCGCACATTGTCGTAGGTCTGCTCGACCGTACGCTTCAGGGCGTTGGAAATCTCGCTGACGGAATATTCCGGAAAATTATGGGATGCCGGAACGCCTTCGGATGAATCGGACATGGCCTCACGCGACTGGAGATGGACGTCTCATTTGGGGAGGCAAAGGATAGGGGGCCGTCAGGACAACCGCAAGGCAGGTTACCCCCCCGGAGCGTGGAAACCAGCGCATACTGCGAGGCGAAGTCCGAGGCGGAGAGACGAAAATGAAGGCTAAACGTCAGGACAAAGACTTTCCCGTCGTTTGTGTCGGTGGTTCCGCCGGCGGTCTCGACGCCTATATTCGGCTTTTGAAGCATCTGCCGGCCGATATGGGGGTGGCGATCGTCATCGTTAATCACCTGAGAACCGTGGACACCCAGCTCCACGAGATTCTTCCGCGCTATACGAAGATGCCGGTCGAACTGATCACGGAAGGATTGTTCATCCGACCGAATCACCTGTTCATCATCCCGCCGCAGCGGGATTTGCACGTGCTGGATGGGGAGTTTCGCCTGAAGCCGATATCGAAACCGCGGGGATGGCCCGACGTGATCACGGTTTTTCTGCGATCTCTCACCCAGCATTGGGACGGCAAACTGATCGCCGTCATCGTCTCCGGCTATGATGGCGACGGGGCGGCCGCGCTGTGCGGCATCAGAGAGGTCGGAGGCATCACCATCGCCCAGAAGCCTGCGACGGCCGCATATCCGGACATGCCCGCCAGCGCGATGGAAAGCGGATGCATCGATTTTGTCCTGTCGCCCGAGGACATCGCGGCGGAAATCGTCCGTATCGCCCGCACCGACATTTAGGGCCTGGGGCGGAATAACCGCTCCAGGCCCTAAGCCCGAGCGGCGCTTGAGCCCGCCGTAGCGGAGCGGAGGCGTCATATATAAGCGAAGGCTTTTGAGCGATTGTTTCGCCCCAAAGCCTGAGTGAATCCTCATCGGCATCGTTGCCGCTGTGGACTTCGCCACGTCATCTCGGCCATGCTGATGGTCCGCAGGAGTTTCCCCCGTCCTTCCTGCGAGGGCCGAAAGGAGTCGTTCCTATGCCCAAAGTGAAAAAGCCGCCGCCAGCGCCGAAAAAACTCAGCGCCATGGACAAGATGATCCAGGACTGCGTCAAGAAGGCGCAGGCCCGCAAACGGTCCGGCCAGACCGACCGTGAATGGCGCAAGCAATATGCCGATACGCTCAAAGTCGAGGGCAGCACCGTTCCTTTGAGCGCCACCCCCTTCTCGGGCGACACCATCAAAAAGAAGACGTGAGGCAAAAAGAGGACCTGAGGCGAAGAGCTGTCTCCAGGGCCCCTTCACCGCTCGGCGTTTTGTGGTAGAAAACCCGCCGTGACGGAAAGGGGAACGGCGATGAAGATATTGGTGGTCGGTTCGGGCGGGCGGGAGCACGCCTTGTGTTGGGCAATCCGCCGGTCTCCTTTGTGCCGCGAACTGTTCTGCGCCCCGGGCAACGCCGGCATAACCGAGTTCGCCACATTGGTCCCCATCGGCGTCGAAGAGATCGACGCCCTGGTCGCTTTCGCCCTGGGCCAGGCCATCGACTTCGTGGTGATCGGACCCGAAGTGCCCCTGGTCCTGGGCTTGGCCGACAGGCTCGAAGCGGCCGGCATCAAAGCCTTCGGACCCAGCGCCGCCGCCGCGGCCCTGGAAGGCTCCAAGGGCTTCATGAAGGACATCCTGGCCAAATACCACATTCCCACGGCCGCCTATGGCCGCTTCACCGATGCCGAAGCCGCCAAGGCCTTCATCCGGAGCAAGGGGGCGCCGATCGTGGTGAAAACCGACGGCCTCGCCGCCGGCAAGGGCGTGGTGGTGGCGACCAGTCTCGACGAAGCCTTGGCGGCGGTCGATGCCATGATGGGCGACAAGCTGTTCGGCGCGGCCGGCGACGAATTGGTCGTCGAAGAGTTCCTGACCGGCGAGGAAGCCAGCTTTTTCGCCATCGTCGACGGCGCCACCGCCCTGCCTCTGGCCGCGGCGCAGGACCATAAACGGGTCGGCGACGGCGACACCGGTCCCAACACCGGCGGCATGGGCGCTTATTCGCCGGCGCCGGTGGTGACTCCCGAAATCGTCGCCAAGGTCATGGAGCGCTGCATCCTGCCGACGGTGCGCGGCATGGCCGCCGAGGGCAAGCCCTATCGCGGCATCCTGTTCGCCGGCCTGATGATCGACGCGGGCGAGCCCAAGCTTTTGGAATACAACGTCCGCTTCGGCGATCCCGAATGCCAGGTGCTGATGGCCCGCCTGAGGTCGGACATCGTCGAACTGATGCTGGCCGCCAGCCAGGGGCGTTTGGCCGGCCATACGGTCGAATGGTCGGAGGACCCGGCCCTGGTCGTGGTGATGGCCGCCCAAGGATATCCGGGCCGCTACCGCAAGGGCACCGTCATCGAAGGCCTCGGCGAGGCCGGCCGGGTGGAAGGCGTTCGCATCCTGCATGCCGGCACCGAGCGCAATGCCGACGGCCGGATCGTCGCCACCGGCGGCCGGGTCCTCGGCATCACCGCCGTCGGTGCCACCGTCGCCGAAGCGCAAAGCCGCGCCTATCGGGCCATCGACCTGATCCGCTGGCCGGAAGGATTCTGCCGGCGCGACATCGGCTGGCGGGCGATCGAACGCTCAGGGGTTTCGCAATAATCGATGGGGCGGGCCTCCGCGCCCGCCCCTGTGGGATCGATACGAATGTGCCCCTAAGGGCCTGGGGCGGAATAACCGCTCCAGGCCCTAAGCGGCGCTTGAGCCCGCCGTAGCGGAGCGGAGGCGTCATATATAAGCGAAGGCTTTGGAGCGATTGTTTCGCCCCAAAGCCTAACGCCTTTCGCGAAAGAACGCCCTGAGCAATTCCGCCGTTCGGCTTTCCTCCAGGCCGCCCACCACTTCGGGGCGGTGGTGGCAGGTTGCATGATCGAACACCCGGGGGCCATGGTCGACACCGCCGCCCTTGGGATCATAGGCGCCGAAATGAAGGCGACGGATCCGCGCCAAGGAAATGGCGGCAGCGCACATCGGACAGGGTTCGAGCGTCACCCAGAGGTCGCACCCGTCGAGACGCGGACTCCCGATCGCCTTGGCGGCGGCACGAAGGGCGAGAATCTCGGCATGCGCCGTCGGATCGGCCCATTCCTCGACCCGATTTCCGGCCGAGGCCAACACCGTGCCGGCCTTGGCCACCACGGCGCCGACGGGAACCTCGCCGCGACGACCGGCCGCTTCGGCTTCGGCGATGGCCAGCGCCAGAAAGGGATTCACCGGCGCCGACCCGTCCTTTTCCATTACCGGCCCAGAATGACATCGACGCGATGCAGCGCCGCTTTGTCCGCATCGGGCTCCAAAAGACGGAGTTCGACGGCGATGGAATTGGGACGAACCCCATGTTCGATCAGGGTATCGCGAACCCAGAGAACGCGGCGGATCGCCAATTTCTTTGAATAACCGCGATCCCGGGGATCGACCAAGGCCAGCAGACAAACCGCCGATTTGGCGCGCTGAATGTCCTTGGCCAAATTTTCCAGACGCGCCTTGTCGTCGGACGGATCACAGCCTTTGCCGCAAACGATATGGCTGTTTTGCGGGGTGGCGACCGGACAGTGCTGCGGCTCCGCCAAGGCGCCGGAGGGCAGAAAAATGAGGCCGAGCAACGGGACAACGGCCGTAAGCGTCTTCAGCGGGAAGTCGGCGAACATCGGCGGTCCTCAAAAAGCGGGGGCGTTGTTTTGTGCGACGATATGCAATGGGCTGTCAATGAATTGTGCAAAATCGGCGGACCCGCGATGCCGTTGGTGCCAGTGTGAGAAATAGAGGTTAAAGTGCCGGCCATGACATTTCCCATCATCGGCATGACTTTGGACAGCGAGGAGCCAGGCGGCTACGCGACGTTTCCCTGGTATGCCTTGCGCCAGAACTATTGCGATGCGGTCGCCGGAGCCGGCGGCTTGCCGCTGGCCTTGCCGCATCACCCGGAACTGGCCGAGGCCTATCTCGACCGGCTCGACGGATTGATCGTCACCGGCGGGGCCTTCGACGTCGATCCCGCCTTGTTCGGCGCGACGACGCGCCATGACACGGTCAAGCTCAAAACCCGACGGACCGAATTCGAACTGGCCATGGTCCATGGCGCGCTGCAGCGCGATTTGCCGATCCTCGGCATCTGCGGCGGCGAGCAATTGCTGGCGGTGGCCTTGGGCGGCACGCTGATTCAACATATCCCCGACGAAATCGCCGCACCGCTCGCCCATGAGCAACCCAATCCGCGCGACCGGGCGAGCCATGAGGTGACGATCGTCGCCGGGACGCGGTTGTCCCTGATCGCGGGATGTGCAAGGATCCCCGTCAACAGCGCCCACCATCAGGCGGTCAAGGGCGTCCCGTCCGGGATCATCGTCAACGCCCTGGCGGCGGACGGCGTGATCGAAGGAATCGAGGATCCCGGACGCCGCTTTTGCCTGGGCGTCCAATGGCATCCGGAATTCGCCATCAATCCGGCCGATACCGCCCTTTTTCACGCCTTCACCGAGGCCGCACGCCGATGACCGAGACTGCCGACGATACCAAGGGCGAACGCATCGCCAAACGCCTGGCGCGAGCCGGATTATGCTCACGCCGGGAAGCCGAACGATGGATCACCGAAGGGCGCGTCAGCGTCGACGGCCAGAAACTGACCTCGCCGGCGGTCAGCGTGACCGAGTCCAGCCTGATCACCGTCGACGGCAAGGCGCTGCCCGAGGCCGAACGCACGCGGCTGTGGCGTTACCACAAACCGTCCGGACTGGTCACCAGCCACAAGGACCCACAAGGACGGCCGACCGTCTTCGAGCGCCTGCCCGAAGGCATGCCGCGCGTCATCTCGGTGGGACGGCTC
>JAATGN010000017.1 GCA_015654615.1 Rhodospirillales bacterium | reverse complement strand
TTGGCATCGACCGGGAAGAGGCCGCAGAACACCACCGGCACGCTCGGCTTGAAGCCGGTCACCGCATGGGCGGTCGGGCGCTTCTCCTCGGTGATGGTGTCGCCGACCGCGACATCGGCCACCGCCTTGATGCTGGCGGTGAAGAAGCCGACCTCGCCCGGGGTGAGCTCCGGCATGGTCTCGGATTTCGGCGTGAACACGCCGACCTTCTCGACGTCGTAGGCGACGCCGTTCGACATCATGGTGATGCGCTGCTTCGGCTTCATCACGCCGTCGATCACCCGCACCAGGATGACGACACCGAGATAGACGTCGTACCAGGAGTCGATCAGCAGGGCTTTGAGCGGCGCGCTGGCGTCGCCCTTGGGGGCGGGCAGGCGGTGGACGATCGCCTCCAGCACGCCCTCGATATTGATGCCGGTCTTCGCGGAGATCTCGACCGAGTCCGAGGCGTCGATGCCGATCACGACCTCGATCTGCTGCTTCACGCGCTCGGGCTCGGCGGCCGGCAGGTCGATCTTGTTCAGGATCGGCACGATCTCGTGGTGGTTCTCGATCGCCTGGTAGACGTTGGCCAGGGTCTGCGCCTCGACGCCCTGGCTGGCATCGACCACCAGCAGCGAGCCTTCGCACGCGGCCAACGAGCGGCTGACCTCATAGGCGAAATCGACATGGCCGGGCGTATCCATCAGATTGAGCTGATAGGTCAGGCCGTCCTTGGCCTGGTAGGCCAAACGAACCGTCTGCGCCTTGATGGTGATGCCGCGTTCCCGTTCGATATCCATCGAATCGAGAATCTGGTCGCGCATCTCGCGGGCTTCGATCCCGCCGCACTTCTGAATGAGGCGATCGGCCAGCGTCGACTTGCCATGGTCGATATGGGCAATGATGGCGAAGTTGCGGATGTGCTTGAGGTCGGTCATCGGTCTCGACAGCTGGTGGGTTTGCCGGAACATAGGACACAAGCGGATCGGGAGCAATGGGGGAAGCGGCCGCGACGGGCCGACCCGGAAGGGGACGATTGCCGTCCGTCGCCCGGGCGAGTCGGGCTTTCGGACCTGGAACATCCATTTGCCATGATTTACGGTGTCAATATCTCCCGTCCGGCGGGACGGCGGTCGAGATTTCACCACGAGGGGGCCTTCGCAAGGCCTCGAAACAGATGGGCCGCCGCCCGCCCCATCCTGGCGACAAGTCTTCGGTCATGCATGACGTAGCGATGCCCCTCTCCCCTCCTCCCGCCCCCGATCCGCATTGGGCCTGGTTTTTCGATATCGATGGAACGCTGATCGAATTGGAGGCGGAACCGTCGGCGCTGCGGGTCTCCCACCAGCTGTCCGAACTGCTGGAAACCGTGCATCGGCAGGTCGGCGGCGCGGTGGCGTTGCTCAGCGGCCGCACGATCTCGAATATCCAGTCCCTGATCGCGCCGCTCGAGATTCCCCTCGCCGGATGCCACGGCATCGAGCGGCGTCTGGCCGACGGACGCGTCCTGCGCCCCGCCCCCTCGCCCGGGATGAGGCGCGCCCGCCGCATATTGACGGCATTCGTCGGCCGGCACGCCGGCCTTCGCCTGGAAGACAAGGGCGTCGCCCTGGCCTTGCATTACCGGCAGGCCCCGCATCTGGAGACGGCGTGCCGCGACGCCGTCGAACGGGCGGTCTCGGGCGACCTCGGCGTTCTCGCCGGCAAGATGGTGTTCGAAGTGAAACCCCGGGACTTCAGCAAGGGAACCGCCCTGGCCTCCTTCATGGCGACGGCTCCGTTCCATGGCCGCATCCCGGTCTTTCTCGGCGACGATCAGACCGATGAAGACGGCTTCGAGGCCGCCGCGGCCTGGGGCGGCCTCGGCATTCTGGTCGGCCCGTCGCATCCGACCAAGGCGATGTTTCGATTGGAAGACGTCGCCGCGCTCCACCTTTGGTTGACCGACCTTTCCGCGGCTTGAGACGGCCCCGCGCTCTCCCATGAGCGCCAGACCCGTTCGAAAATAACGGCGTCATAACGGGCGAAGCGAGGCAATCCGGCGACGGCGGCGGAACTATGCCGCCTTTCCGCACTTCTATCGCTGACTGTGCGAGACGATTTGCCCGCGCGGCCATCTTGTCGCCATAATCGATAACCCGAATAAGGGTGATCTTTTTATCGAATAAGGAGGGTGCAACTATGAGAATGACTCTTAGATTCGCCCTGCCCCTGTTTCTTATTCTGGGCGGCATCACCTGGGCCGCTTCTCCGCTGACGGCGAATCTGATGACCCGCTGGTTCCGCGGCGATATAGAATTGCGCTCGCAGCTTCTTTTCGATTCCCTCAAGGACGCCGTGGCCGACACTCAGATCGAAACGCTGTTCAGCCGGGTCCGCAACGACCAGCGTCTCCTGGCGCTCGGATTTTGCAGCCCGAGCGGAAATCTTCTGCAGCATTCGGCCGGATGGCCGAAACCTCTCGGCTGCCCGGCCAGACCGCCGGACGGCGGGCGGCTCTTCGCCATGGAGCGCTTGAAAAGCGGACCGCTTTCGATGTCCGCCTTCGCCCTGTCCGCCCCGGGGACGGATCCGGGCTATCTGGTCTTCGTCCACGACCTCCGCTTCATCGACAGCCGCAGCCGCTGGGCGGACGCCTATCTGGCCGGACTGTTCGCCTTGCTGGCCATCATGGCAGTCGCCGTGGCCGTTCTGGTGACCCGCCTGACCATGCGCGGCTGGATCAAGGCCGTCCGCGACGGCTTGGCCAATTCCGCCGAGCCGGTCCTTCCCGATCATCTGGCCGAGGCCCCCGAAATCGCCTCGCTGGTCGGCGACGTCCACAGGATGCTGCGAAACGGCGGCAACCTGCGCGCCGCCAACGACATCATCCGCGTCGATTGGACGGCGGAAAGCCTGAAGCATCTGCTGAAGACCGAACTGCCGGAGACCGAGGTGATCGTCGTCTCCAACCGCGAGCCCTATCTTCACAACGACGTCGACGGCCGCATCCAGATCCAGCGGCCGGCCAGCGGATTGGTCACCGCGCTCGAACCCATCACCCGCGCCTGCGGCGGCACCTGGATCGCCCATGGCAGCGGCTCGGCCGATGCCCGGACCGTCGACGAACACGATCACGTGCTCGTCCCCCCTGAGTCTCCGTCCTACGTCCTGCGCCGCATCTGGCTGAGCGACGAAGAACTGAACGGCTATTATTTCGGGCTGGCCAACGAGGGAATATGGCCGTTGTGCCATATCGCCTTCGTCCGCCCGACCTTCCGGGCCTCCGACTGGCACCAGTATGTGGCGGTCAATCGCAAGTTCGCCGAGGCCGTGATCGCCGAAGCCAAGACGACCAATCCCCTGGTGCTGGTCCAGGACTACCATTTCGCCCTGCTGCCGCGGATGATTCGCGAACGCCTGCCGGATGCCACCATCATCACCTTCTGGCACATCCCCTGGCCCAATCCCGAAATGTTCAGCATCTGCCCGTGGCGGGAGGAAATCCTCACGGGGCTGCTGAGCAGTTCCATCCTGGGATTCCACACGCAGTTCCATTGCATCAATTTCCTGGAAGCGGTGGACCGTTTTCTCGAATGCCATATCGACCGCGAGCACAGCACCGTCACCACCGGGTCCCGGACCACCCTGATCCGCCCCTATCCGATTTCCATCGAGTGGCCTCCCACCGCCCTGGCCGGCCAGCCCGGCATTCCCGAATGCCGCCGGACCGTCCGCGAGCGTTTCAACCTGGCGGCGGACATCATGCTGGCGGTGGGCGTCGAGCGCTTCGACTATACCAAAGGCATCACCGACCGGTTTCGCGCCGTCGAAAGCATGCTGGAAACCCATCCCGAATGGATCGGCCGTTTCAGCCTTTTGCAGATCGCCGCCCCGAGCCGTTCCCAACTGCCCGCCTATCGGGACGTCCAAACCGAAGCGCAGGAAACCGCCCGCCTGATCAATGAACGCTTCGGCCGCGACGGCTGGACCCCCATCCTTCTGGTCGCGCGGCACCACGAGCCGGAAGAAGTCTTCACGCTGTTTCGCGCCGCCGATCTTTGCGTGGTCTCCAGCCTCCACGACGGCATGAATCTGGTGGCGAAGGAATTCGTGGCGGCCCGCGACGACGACGACGGCGTCCTGGTTCTCAGCACCTTCGCCGGAGCGTCGCGCGAACTGCTGGAGGCATTGATCGTCAACCCCTACGATATCCAGGCCATGGGGGAAGCCATCCACCAGGCCTTGGTCATGACCCCCGAGCAGCGAAAGGAACGGATGCATCTGATGCGCGACATGGTGGCCGAATACAACGTCCATTTCTGGGCCGGACGCATGCTGCTGGACGCCGCGCGAATGCGGAAGCGGCAAAATATCGAAAGCACGACAACAACGATGGCGGGTCTGAATGAGCACCCTTGATCTCGGCGTCATCGGCAACGGCACCACCGCCGCCCTGATCGACAGCGTCGCCACCATCAATTGGTGGTGCTTTCCGCGCCTCGACGGCGATCCGGTCTTCCTGAGCCTGCTGAACGGCGGCGAAAGCGACGAGGCTCGGGGATTCTTCGCCCTGGATCTCGCCTCGCAGATCCACGCCGAGCAAGCCTATCTGCCCAACAGCGCCATCGTACGGACGACGCTCTACGACGATGACGGCGGCGTCGTCGAAATCACCGACTTCGCGCCGCGCTTCATGTTGTACGAACGGATCTATCGGCCGCCCATGCTGGTCCGCCGCATCAGCGCCGTTCGCGGCCGCCCGCGGCTGAGGGTGCGGATCAGGCCCTGTTTCCAATATGGTGCGGTGTCGCCCGAGGTCACCCGGGGCAGCAACCACATCCGCTATGTCAGCCCCGCGCAGACCCTTCGCCTGACCACGGACGCCCCGCTCTCCTACATTCTCGAGGAACGGCATTTCCTGGTCGATCACCCGGTCACCCTGATCGTCGGCTCCGACGAAAGCATGCGGGAGGGCATCGAGCGAACGGCGCGCGATCTGTTCGAGCGGACCCTCGATCACTGGCGCAATTGGGTGCGGTCGCTGTCCATTCCCTTCGAGTGGCAGGATGCGGTCATTCGCGCCGCCATCACCCTCAAGATCTGCAATTTCGAAGAAACCGGGGCCATCGTCGCCGCCCTGACCACCTCGATCCCCGAGGCGCCCGGCAGCCGCAGGAACTGGGACTACCGCTTCTGCTGGCTGCGCGACGCCTATTTCGTGATCCACGCCCTCAATCGTCTCGGCGTGACCCACACCATGGAAAACTATTTGAACTTCATCACCAATATCGTCGACGAAACCAAGGACCAGGACCTGCGGCCCGTCTATGGCATCGGCCGCGACGGCGACCTCGAAGAGCATGTGGCGCCCGACCTCGCCGGCTATCAGGGCAAAGGGCCGGTGCGCGTCGGGAATCAGGCCTATCGCCAGGTCCAGAACGATGTCTACGGCAGCGTCGTCCTGGCCGCCACCCATGCCTTCTTCGATCACCGGCTGGTCCGCCGGGGCAACGGCGACTTGTTCGCCCGCCTCGAAATCCTGGGAAAACGGGCCATCGGCCTGTTCGACAAACCCGACGCCGGTCCCTGGGAACTGCGGACCACCGTCGCGGTCCATACCTTTTCCAGCGTCATGTGCTGGGCGGCTTGCGATCGGCTGTCGAAGGTGGCGGCCGTGCTGGACCGGCCCGATCGCGCCGCCTGGTGGCGCAAACAGGCCAATCACCTGCATGAGGTGATCTGCGAGCGCACCTGGAACGCCGAACTGGGTCATTTCGTCTCGCAATTCGACGGCAAAGACCTGGACGCCACCCTGCTTCTGCTTCACGAACTGGATTTTCTGTCGGCCGACGATCCCCGTTTCGCAGCGACGGTCGAGGCGATCGGGAACAAGCTGAAAAGCGGCGATTTTCTGTTTCGCTACAAAACCGAGGACGATTTCGGCGTCCCGGAAACCTGGTTCGTCATCTGTGGTTTCTGGTATGTCGACGCGCTGGTGGCCCTGGGCCGGCGCGACGAGGCGCGGACCCTGTTCGAGAGCATGCTGGCGCGCCGCAATCCCCTGGGCCTGCTTTCCGAAGACATCGAGCCGGCCAGCGGAGCCCTGTGGGGAAATTTTCCGCAGACCTATTCCATGGTCGGCCTGGTGAACTCGGCCATGCGGCTGTCGTCCCCGTGGGAAGACGCGTTCTAGGAGAAGAGAATGAAAGTAAAGCTCTTCCGTTCAACAGGAAGTCAGGTAAGCTTTTCCCGCTGACAACAGCGGAGCCTCCGATATGTCTTACGTCTTCCAGTTCGGCGATGTCTGGCGAAACTTCGACGAGTTGCTGTGGGGCGCTCTGCTGACCGTCGAACTCTCCATCGGGGCTTTGCTTTTCGGTCTGGCTTTATCCGTCTTCTGCGTCTACGGACGTATTTCCTGGCCGCGCATCGCCGGGCCTGTGGTCGGCGCCTATGTCGAGGCGATCCGCAACACGCCGTTGCTGGTTCAGGTCTTCCTGATCTTTTTCGGCTTGCCGGCGGCGGGCGTCCGCCTGTCGGCCGACCAGGCCGCGCTGTTCGCCCTGACGGTCAATTTCGGCGCCTATGCGACCGAGATCCTTCGTTCGGGCATCGAAAGCGTTCCGCCCGGGCAGATCGAGGCCGGATTGGCCATCGGCCTCAAGCGTTGGCAGGTCTTCGTCAAGATCGAACTGTTCCAGGCGATGCGCGTCGTCTTTCCGGCGCTGTGCAGCCAATTCATCCTGCTGCTGCTGGGATCCTCGATCGTTTCCGCCATCGCGGCCCGCGAAATGACGGCGGCGGCCAACGACATCCAGTCGCGCACCTTCCGCAGCTTCGAGGTCTATCTGGTGGTGACCGCCCTTTATTTCGTCATCGCCTCGCTGTTCTCCCTCGTCCTCGAAACCATCGACCGGCTGGTCTTCCGCCGCCAGGACCGGCCGAGGGCCCTGACATGAACCGGCTGCTGTCCCTGAACGACCTGACCTTCATCCTGCTGGCCACGCGCTGGACCGTGCTGCTGTCGCTGATCGCCTTCGCCGGCGGGGCCGGTCTGGGGCTGCTGGTCGCCCTCGGCCGCGTGTCGGAACGAGCCCCCCTTCGTTTTGTTTCCGCAACTTTCATCCGCATCTTCCAGAACACGCCACTGCTGATGCAGTTGTTTCTCGTCTATTTCGGCGTCAACATCGTCGGCATGAACATCGATCCCCTGGCGGCGGCGGCTCTCGGGCTGATTCTCAACGCCGCCGCCTTCCTGGGCGAGATCTGGCGCGGCTGCATCCAGGCCA
>JAATGN010000079.1 GCA_015654615.1 Rhodospirillales bacterium | reverse complement strand
CAGGCTGTCCTGGATTGCTTCGCTACGCTCGCAATGACGGTAGTTTTTGGTTCATCCCCCGTCTCCTGTACGCCGGCTGACGACGGACCCAGGGCCATTGAGGCCGCGGCCAGGCGCGCGAAAGCGCGCGCCCGGCGAGGGACACCAAGAAAAGCCAGAGCGTGATGCCGATTTAAGGCATCGCGCTCTAATTGTCCAAAAAGCTTTCCATCGGCAGGGCGTGCGATTGGCCCGGGTCGTCGCCGAGCGGCGGCAAGGTCATTTCCGCGTCCTGGCGTCGTCCATTCAGGCTTTTGCTCTGCAGCACCTGGGCGGTCGGGACGATGAAGGTCTGCATATCCTCCATGAAGACGGCGCAGGCGCGGCTGTAGTCGCGGCCGATCGCAAAAGCGGCGCGGAAGGTGCCGGCCGGAATTCCGTCGACGGTGGCATCGGTGCCGCTGGCCATGAAGAAGGCGAGCAACGTCCGGCCGTTCTGCGTTTTCAGGCGGACCACCACATCGTGACCGGTGGCGTTTTTCACCGACAATCGATGTTCCCCGCCGGAGCGGCGCAGCAAGATGTCGCCCGTGTGGAGCGGCTCGCCCTTCTGGTCGTTGCACCAGCGGTTTTTCGACTCCTCGCCGGGACCGCCGAACAGATAACGCGCCGGGACATATCCCGTGACGCCGTTGGGCGTCAGAATCCGGGCCCATTCGCCGTTGGCCACGGAATCCATCACTTGCACGGTGGAGAAGCGGTCCAGCAACGCCACCACCGGCTGGGCGGACATCGGGCCTTGACGCACTTTCAGGACGTCGACGGCGACATGACGGACTTCACCGGCCTGGGCCGGGTGGATGGTAATCATTGCCGTGACGCTTTCCGTCTGGCTATGAAACAGCAAGGCGGCGCCGGCGACCAGAATCGCCACGGACAGGCCGGCCAGGGGCAGGGCCTGAATGATGGCGGCGTAGCTCCAGGGCCGCCAACGATTCTTCAGGCGGCGCGTGACGGGGACGGCCGTTTTGCCGGCGGCGCGGACGATTTCCGCGATACGGGCGCGTTCCTCGCCGTTTTTCGCGAAAGCCTGGGCCTGTTCGGCCAGGGCGCGGGCGATATCCTTGTCGCCGTCCGCCAGGAAGGCGCGGGCCTGGTGCAGCAGCACCCACAGATTGTCGGCCCGGGGCATGTCGCCGCCCTGCAGATTCTTGAGCAGGGCCTTCACGGTCTGCAGCGGTCCGGTCAGGCCCCACCATCCCAGCAGCCAACTCAGCGTGCTGGCGCGAATTGCCGTCCGATCGGCGCAATCCCGGCAAAAAATTCCCCTTATGGTGCTGCGGCGAGAGGACAGGAGGAAAGTTTTGACCCGGTGGAATACGATATAACGCGGCTGCGCGGTGATCTTGCCGCAGCGCGAACAGCGCAGGGGTTCGGGCCGGGGATCGCGCGGATCGATCAGATTGGCCGGTCCCAGGGACCGCACCGTGGCATTGTAGCGCGCCCGGCTTTTCGGATCCTTGAGCACCTGATAGGCCGTCGTCAGGTCGATAAAGTCTTGTTCCGCCTCATCCGAGGGGTTGTGATCCGGATGCAGTCGCTTGGCCTTGAGGCGATAGGCCGCCTTGATTTCGGCGCCGTCGGCCAGGGGACCGAGTCCCAGCGTCGTGTAATAGCCCAATGGATCGGAAGGCGAATGGGTGGCTTCGTCGCGCATGGTCACAGCAATATCCAAGGGTCGCCGTGGGAGCGTCCGCCATTATTCGAAGCAAATATCATGCCGGCATATGCGCCCGGCAAGATCCCGACCGTCCATCCATCCATCGACGCCCTCCCCGTCCCATCCGGAGTATCGCAAGCGATTCGGTCCGATAAAAACGACGACCGCAGTGATCTAAATCACCCATCCGGACATTTCCGCCGCCGCCGCCGGGATCGGCTCGATGAAGGTCAGCGTTTGCTGGAAGCTGGCGCCGCCGGCCATGTCCAGGCCTTCGAGCGAGCGGGCGAAGATCGCCTCGATGTCATGGCGGATTTTGCCGGGCAGGACCGCATGGCTGCGCAGGATCATGTCGAAGCGCCGGGTCTTCCGCCGCAACAGTCCATCGATCTGTATGGCGCCCAGCCGGCTTAAGGTCACATCGATGAGAAAGCGCGTTCCCTCCTCCTCGCGCGCCTCGGCCTCGGCCTCGTCGCCGGGGGGACGGCGGACGACCAGGCGGATCGGCTCGATCTGCTGGCCGAGCGGCAGCGGCAGGATCAGGCACTGCCATGTCCCGTCGAGCGGCATGCGGACGGGCGTCTTGAGCCCGGCCAGATCTTTTTCCATGCGCGCGACCAAATCGGGGCGATCGGTTTTCGCCAGGGTCTTGACCAGCCGGTCGCCCAGCCAGGGCCGGACATTCGCCGAATCGACGGCGGCGGTCAGGCCGATCAGGGTCGCGGCCAGACGGACGGTCAAGTCCCGCATGGCGGCCGGATTGGGCAAGACGGCCTGGGAGCCGGCCTGCCGCAGGACGTCGATGGCTTCCGCGAAGCCGGCTCCGGGCGGGGGCGCGGCCGGGCCGGCGCCGTCGTCGGGCATGGGCAAGGTCGGGTCGTCGAGCGGCTGCAGGGTCACCAGGGCTCCGGCCGGCAGATCGACGGCGGTTTCCAGGGACAAAAGGCCGAGAGACGTCTGCAGAAGCGGAAGTCCGGCATGGGTGTTGGCGGCGACAATTCCGGTCAGGCTCGGCGGCAGCCCCGTGATCGCCGGCGCCGGATCCTCCGCCGTCGCGCCATAAGCCAGGGGATCGGGCGAGTCGATTCCGGACGAATCCCCGCCGATGTCCGCCGCGGCAGGGCCGGCGGCGGGCGGCGGAACGGTGTCGGGGAAAGACTCCTCCGCGGTCGCGGCGACCGATGCCGCCATTGCAACGGCGGCTTGCGGCGGGTTTGCCGGTGACGGCCCCTGCGGCGTCGAGGGCGGGGCTCCGGCGGCTTCGGCGACCGGAGCCCGGAGGGCGGCCGCAAGATCGCCGACAGGCGCCGGCGATGGCGGCGGGGCGGCGGGGGAAGCGGCGTCCTCGGGCTCCGGTTGGCCGTAAGTCTGGCCCGGCGGACGGACATCGGCAGCGCCGCCGACCGGAGGAGCGGAAAAATTTGCCGCCTGGCCTGGCGGGGCGGGGCTCGGGGCGGCGCCGGTGCCGTCGCCTTTCGTCGCCGCCGGCACGCCGTTTTCCGCCGGCAGCGGAACGGTCGCCGGAAGCGATGGGGTCGCGGTGGGAAGCGGGCCGGCGGCCGGCGGAGATGCGAACGGTGGAGATGCGACGGAAAGCGGCTGGTCCGCCGGGAGGACGACGGCGGGGCCGGCCGGGGGCGGCGCGGCTTGCGAAGGCGTGGTCGGCGCCGACGGCGATGGATTTTGCGGGGACGGAGACGGATCGGCCGACCCGGATGCTGGCGCCGCCGCTTCCGCCGAGGGATCGAGGCTGCCCGAAGTCGGCGGACCCGGCGGCGCGGCCTGGGCCGGCGTCGACGACGGCGGGGTTTCGGGCAGCGGGGCGGCGGTTTCCGGCTGGGGCGGCGCCGCTCCGTTCCCCGCCGTAACGGCGGCCGTGGCCGGCGAGGCGGCGGCGGGCGGGGTGGTGTTTGGCGGCAAGGATTGGCCGTAAGCCTGGCGGGCCAGGCGGGCGCTGGTGAAGGCGGCGTCCGTGGGGCCCGCCCCGCCCGGCGACGGGGCGGGCCGGTCGGCGGCAGCGGCGTCGGGGGCGGGACGCGCCGTGGAGGCATTGCGAACGTCGACGATACGGACGGTAAAGACGGTGCCGGTCGGCAAGGCCGGCCCGGCCGCCGGGCCCATCGGACCGGTCTGGGAGGAGACCACCGTCGTCGTGATGCCCTTCGCCGGCGATGGGGCCACCGGATCGGCCGGGACGGCGGAGGACTTCGCGACCGGAAAGGATTGACCCGGCGCGGAGAGCGCTCCGGTCGCTCCCGCCGCCGCCGATGGCGTCGCACCGGGGCCCGCCGCCGCCGTCATGCCCGCCGCCGGAGCGGGCGAAGAGGCGGGCCCGGATGGCGGCAGGGACGGCGGGATGGTGCTCATCGGCCTCCCAGCAATTTGTCGACGATGGCTTCGACGTCGGCGGCGGCTTCGCTGTTGGGCGATCGGGTCAGCAAAGGGCTTTGATTGCGGATCGCCTCGCGCACCTTGAGATCGCGGCGGATCACCCCGGCCAGCGGCGGCGAGGCCTTGAGAAACCCTTCGCAGGCCTTGAGCAGCGTATTGTAGATGCGCTCGCCCTCGCGGGTCGAATTGGCCATGTTGACGACCACCCGGATATCGGTGCCCGGCCGCTCCATCAAGGTGACCTTGATGAAGGCATAGGCGTCGGTGAGCGAGGTCGGCTCGTCGGTGGTGACCACCAGGATGGTGCCCGCGTTGTTGGACAGCGCGCGGACCGTCTTCTCGACGCCGGCCCCGAGGTCGAGCACCACTTTGTCGTAAGCGCAGGCCAGCAGATTGAGATCGTCGCCCAGCAGCTGCAGGCGCGACAGCGGAATGTTGGCCAGCGATCCCGAGCCGGACCGGCCGGCGATGACGTCGAAGCCGCCTTCCGGAAAATTGACGGTCGCCTGATTGAGCGTCAGGCGTCCGGTGACCACGCTGCCCAGGTCGTGCTTGGGCATCAGGCCCAGCTGGATGTCGACATTGGCCAGGCCGAGATCGCCGTCGAAAAGCAAGGTCCGCTGATTGGCGCGGGCCAGGGCATGGGTGAGCGTGATGGAGAACCAGGTTTTGCCGACACCGCCTTTGCCGGACGCCACGGCGAGCACATTACGGCCCTTGGCCCGTTGAGTCGGACGGGGCGCGAGAGTGGGGGCGGGGACAGGTGTTGCGGTCATAACGTGGCCTCTGTCGTCGTAGGAGCGGACTTCGCACTGATCTGCGGAGCGATGGGTAGAAGCATGCGAGCCATGATCGAGGCGCTGATAGCCGTCACTCCATTGGCTACGTGCGGTGTCGCACTGACGTCGCAAAACATCAGGGGCGCGGCATCCGCGGCAGCCATGATTGAGCCCAGTCGGCGGGTGGTGTCAAGGCGCGTCGCCAAAAGTCTCGTCGCCCCGACCGTGGCGAAGGCTTCTCCGACTTCCGAGGCCTCGGTCGGATCGCTGCCGGCCGCCAGGACCAGGATCGGTTCGACGTTCGCCGCCTCCACCAGGGCGGTCAGATATTCCATGTCGGTCAGCTTGAACGGATTGAGGCCGGGGCTGTCGATGAAGACGATGTCGTAAAGGCCGGCGCAGCTCTCCACCGCGCGGCGCAAGGATTCGGGACCGCGCGCCGGGATCAGGTCGATTTGCAGGATGCGGGTGAAGGCGGCCAGCTGTTCGGTGGCGCCGGCGCGGACATTGTCGGCGGTGATCACGCCGACCCGCCGGTTCCTCAGCGCCGAACGGGCCGTCAGTTTGGCCACCACCATGGATTTGCCGTTGCCGGGGGGGCCGACCAGCATGAAGGGCCGCGGCGCCCCGTGGTCGGGCAGGGGGGCGAAGGCGAAGCCGGCTTCCAGCGCCGTGGTGCAGGCCACCTGGGGATCTTCGATGCCGCTGGTGTGGACGGCATTGACCAGGCGGTCGACCAGGCGGGCCGGCAGGCCATGCTCGATCAGGGCCTCCCGCACCACTTCGGCGGCCGGCGTGCTGTTGGCCTCGGCCAGCATTTCGCTGATGGCGTCTTCGACGTCGGTCGGCTCCAGGGCGGCGGTGATGCGGATGCCCTTGCCGCCGGCGGCGCGCTGGGTCGAGACGATGATCGCATCGTCTCCCAGTTCCTCGCGGACCATGTGCATGGCCTCGGCCATGCTGGGGGCGGTGTAGGATTTGAGCCGCATCGCCTAGCGCGCCCCCATTGTCTAAATCTGTCCCATGGTCTTGATTTTGGCCTTCGGATGAATCTCCGACTGCGACATCACCACGGTGACGGGGCGGAATCGTTCGACGATCGAGCGGACATAGGGACGCACGGTCGGACTGGTCAGCATGACCGGCGTTTCCCCCTGCATGGCGAAACGCTCGAAGGTCTGGCGGGTTTTGGTGATGAATTCCTGCAGCCGTGACGGCGCCATCACCAATTGACGTTCTTCGCCGGTGCCCTGCAGCGATTCGATGAAGGCCTGTTCCCATTCGGGCGACAGGGTGACCAGCGGGATGAAGCCCTGGGGACTGGTATTGGCGTCGCTGATCTGGCGGGCCAGGCGGGTCCGCACATGTTCGGTGATGATCATCACGTTGCGGCTGTGGCTGCAAGCCTCGCTGACCCCTTCGAGGACCGAGGCCAGGTCGCGGATCGAAACCCGCTCCTGCAGCAGGTTCTGCAAGACCCGCTGAATTCCGCCCAGGGTGATCTGGGAGGGCACCATGTCGGCGACCAGCTTCTGGTTTTCCTTGTCCAGCTCGTCGAGAAGCTTCTGCGTTTCGGCGTAGGACAGCAGGTCGGACATATGGTCCTTGACCACCTCGGTCAGATGCGTGGTGATGATGGTCGAGGGGTCGACCACGGTATAGCCGCGGAACAGGGCCTCCTCGCGGTTGGCCGGGTCGATCCATACGGCGGGCAGGCCGAAGGTCGGTTCGCGCGTCGGCTCGCCGGCCAGGGTGATGTCCTCGCCGCGCGGGTCCATCACCAGCAGCATATTGGGCCGGAGTTCGCCGTGCCCGGCCTCGACCTCCTTGATGAAGACCATATAGTTGTTGGCCGGCAGCTGCATATTGTCCTGGATGCGCACGCTCGGCATGACGAAGCCCATTTCGGAGGCCAGGGCGCGGCGCAAGGCCTTGATCTGGTCGGTCAGCTTCTGGCCGTGCGGATTGTTGATCATCGAAAGCAGGCCATAGCCCAGCTCCAGACGGACATTGTCGATCTTGAGCGCCGTCGAGATGGGTTCGTCGGCGACCGGCGCCTGCGAGGGCTTGGCCGCCTCCTCCTCGGCGAAAGCGACGCGCTGGCGCTCGCGACGGTCGAGGAAATAGGCGGAGCCGCCGGTGATCAGGGCGAGGGCGAGGAACGGCGCCATCGGCATGTCGGGCAGCAGCGAGATGGAGACCAGCAGGAAGGAGCTCATGCCGAGCGCCTTCGGATAACCGGACAGCTGGCCGAACAGGGCCTTGTCGGTGGCTTCCTGCAGGCCGGCCTTGGTGACCAGCATACCGGCGGCGGTCGAGACGATCAGGGCGGGAATCTGGGTGACCAGGCCGTCGCCGACGGTCAATTTGGTGTAGAAATCGGCGGCCTGGCTGAAGCTCAGGTTTTGCTGCACCATGCCGATGATCATGCCGCCGATGACATTGATCACGGTAATCATCAAGCCGGCCACGGCGTCGCCGCGGACGAATTTCGACGCGCCGTCCATGGCGCCGAAGAACGAGCTTTCGCCTTCCAGCTCCTTGCGCCGGGCCCGCGCCGTGGTCTCGTCGATCAGGCCCGACGACAGGTCGGCGTCGATGGCCATCTGCTTGCCGGGCATGGCGTCCAGGTTGAAGCGGGCCGCCACTTCGGCGATACGCGTCGAGCCCTTGGTGATGACCACGAAATTGACGATGACCAGGATGGCGAAGACGATCACCCCGATGATGAAGCTGCCGCTCATGACGAAGCCGGCGAAAGCCTGGATGACGTGGCCGGCGCCGGACAGCCCTTCGTGGCCATGGGCCAGGATCAGGCGGGTCGAGGCCAGATTGAGCGACAGCCGGAGCAAGGTGGCGATCAGGAGGACGGTCGGGAAGGAGCTGAACTCCATCGGCTTTTCGATGAAGATCGCGGTCATCAGGATCATCACCGCGAAGGTCAGGGAAAAGGCCAGCGAGATATCCAGAAGCCAGGGCGGCATCGGCAGGATCAGCGCCACCAGCAGCAGGACGACGCCGAAGGCGAAGGCGATGTCGCCGCGCTTGAGGGCCTGCAGCACCCGGTCGAGCGTCGCCTTCAGCACCAGGCTGTTGCCGGTGCCGGCGGCGCCGGCGACAGGACCGGCACCGGCAGCGACGGGGGCGGTGGCTTCGGCGTTGTCGGCCACGGTCTAGGTTTCCTTCCCCGAGCTATACGGCAGGATGTTCTGCTTCGCCGGGCGGCGGTACCGGGATGCCTTCGTCGGAATATTGATGCAGCTTGTTGCGCAGGGTACGGATGGAAATGCCCAGGATGTTGGCGGCATGCGTTCGATTGCCCAGGCAATGGTGCAGCGTGTCGATGATCAGATCCCGCTCGACGTCCGAGACCGTCCGGCCGACCAGTTGCTTGGTGGCGCCGGTTGCCGCCGAGGCGGCGGCGGCGGCGGTGGCGACCACGCTCGCCGCCGGATCGACCACCGTCGGTCCCCCCGACAGCAGGATGGCTTCCGGGCCGATTTCGTTGCCGACGGCCAGAAGCACGGCGCGGTGCATGGTGTTTTCCAGTTCCCGCACATTGCCCCGCCAGCCATGGGTCAGCAGCATGCGTTTCGCCGCGTCCGACAGGGGGCGCTGCGCAAGGCCGTTCACCTCGGCATATTTCTTGAGAAAGTGCGTGGACAGCATATCGATGTCGAGCGGCCGTTCGCGCAGGGACGGCAGCCGCAGATTGACCACATTGAGGCGGAAGTACAGATCCTCGCGGAAGGTGCCGCGGCGCACCTCCTCTTCCATGCTGCGGTTCGAGGTGGCGATGATGCGGACGTCGACCTTGACCGGAACATTGCCGCCGATCCGGTCGATCTCCTTTTCCTGCAGGGCGCGCAGCAATTTGGCCTGCAGCCGGATGTCCATCTCGCTGATTTCGTCGAGCAGCAGGGTGCCGCCGTTGGCCTCTTCGAATCGTCCGAGACGCCGGGCGACGGCGCCGGTGAAGGCGCCTTTCTCATGGCCGAACAATTCGCTTTCGAGAAGGTTTTCCGGAATCGCCGCGCAATTGATGGCGATGAAGCGTTTGGCGGCGCGCCGGCTTTTCCGATGGACCAGACGGGCGATCAGCTCCTTGCCGGTTCCCGATTCGCCGGTCACCAGAATCGACGCATCGCTGGGCGCCACCTGTTCGGCCATGCGAACCAATTGTCCCATCACCGGATCGCGATAGACGATGGTATGGCTTTCCTCGGTGACGGCGGCGATGACCGCGGCGATCAGATCGGCATCGGGGGGAAGCGGGATGTATTCCTTGGCGCCGGCCCGAATGGCGCGGACGGCCGCGCTGGCGTCGGTGCCGATGCCGCAGGCGATCACCGGCACATTGATCCGCTCGCTGGCCAGGCTGTCGACCAGGGCCTTGACGTCGAATTTGACGTCGACCATCACCAGATCGGCGCCGGGACCGGACCGCAACACTTCGAGACCGCCGGTGACGGTATCGACATGGGTCACCTTGGCCCCCCGTGCCATCGCCATCTGGCTTGCGGCGCCGACCTGCCCGTCCAGGCTGCCGATGATCAGAAGTTGCATGCTGTCCTACTCCACCCGATCAGCTGCGATCGGTCTTGATGATTTCCGTCATGGTGACTCCCAGCCGGTCTTCCACGACCACCACCTCGCCACGGGCGACCAGACGATTGTTGACATAGATGTCGATGGCCTCGCCCACCTTGCGGTCGAGTTCGACGACGGCGCCGCGGCCCAGCTTCAGCAACTGGTTCACCTGCATCGTCGCCTTGCCGAGAACCGCCGAAACCTGCACCGGAATATCATAGACGGCCTCCAGGTCGCGCGCCGAACGCGGCCCCTCCGGTATGTCGGCGTCCATCATGTCCGACTTCAGTTCGTTCAGCTCAAGATCCGACATCAAACTCTCCCCGTGGCCCCGCTCTGGTGTTCACACTCCGCCGCCATGCCGGAGCGGGACCGGCACACAATCATCCTTGAACCCCGATTGCAACCTCGCCGTCGGCCGCGCCGGGATTGCCCTCGGCTCCCGCCGTGGACGGCGTCCCGCTCAAGGCGCGGGCGATCACCGCATCGATCTCCGTCCACAGGCGTTCCTGGTCGCGTTCGGCTCCGCCATCGCCCCATTCGACGCGACAATCGCCCGCGGCGACGCGGGGATCGGCGGTATAGACCAGCTTGCCCTCGAAGCCGGTCGCCTCGGCCGCCTGGTTGGCATAATGGCGAATGCTGTCCATATGAACCGGGCTGACGCGGATGGTGACGCGGACGTCCTTTTCGATATGGGTCAGGCATTCTTGTATCACGCCGGAGATTTCGTCCAGCGCATGATCGCGCGACATCTCGGGCTGCAGCTTGCGGACCACCGCAATGGCGACGGCGACGGCTTCGCGCATGCGGTTCTCGTTGGCGGCCTCCTGGACGGCGGCGAGAGTCTGCAGATGCAGGGCGATCGTTTCCACCGCCGTGGCGACCAGACGCTCGGTGGCCGCCTCCGCCTCCTGGAGGCCCGACTGGCGGCCCGCTTCCATGGCCTGTTGGCGGGCCAGGGCCAACTCCTCTTCGCTGAACGTCGGCGGCGGCGGGGGAAGCTCGACCTCCGGCTCGGCCGGCATGTCCTCGAAGTCGTCCTCGATCATGACGTCGGGAACGGCCCGCGGCGGCGGGGCGCCGAAGTCGTGATCGAAGAGGTATTTCTGCAGCTTCGCCATCAATACACCAGCTCGTCCTCTTCGCGGCCCTCGGAAATGACGATCTGGCCGCTGGCGGCCAATTCCTTGGCCAGCACGACGATGGTGCTTTGCGCCTGGTCGACGTCGCGCAGACGGACCGGGCCCATGGCGTCCATGTCTTCGCGCATCATCTTGCCGGCGCGTTCCGACATATTCTTGAAGAACAGCTCCTTGACGACGTCCGAGGCCCCCTTCAGCGCCATGCCCAGCTTGTCCTTCTCGACGCTTCTGAGCAGCGTCTGGATTCCGGCCATATCGATGCGGATCAGGTCCTCGAAGGTGAACATCAGCTGCTTGATGCGTTCGGCCGATTCGCGATTGCGTTCCTCGAGGGCGCTCATGAAGCGGTTTTCCGCATTGCGATCGAGATTGTTGAAGATGTCGGCCATCAATTCGTGGGCGTCGCGCCTCGCCGTGCGGGCCAGGTTGGACATGAACTCGGTCCTCAGCGTCTTTTCGACGCCGTCCAGGACTTCCTTCTGCACGGCCTCCATCCGCAGCATGCGCATGATCACTTCCATGGCGAAGTTTTCCGGCAGCAGCGACAGGACCCGGGCGGCGTGGTCGGCCTTGATCTTGGCCAGCACGACGGCGACGGTCTGCGGATATTCGTTCTTCAGGTAATTGGCCAGCACCGTCTCGTTGACGTTGCCCAGCTTGTCCCACATCGTGCGGCCGGCAGGACCACGGATTTCCTCCATGATCATTTCGACGCGGTCCTTGGACAGCGTCTTCAGCAGCAGCCGTTCGGTGCTTTCGAACGAACCGACCAGCGATCCGGTCGACGAGATCTGGTCGGCGAATTCGACGAACAGGCGTTCGACCACACCCGCGTTGACCGTGCCGAGGTTGGCCATGGTCTGCGAGATTTCCTTGATCTCCTCGTCGTCCATCATGGCGAAGATTCGCGATGACTGTTCTTCGCCCAGGGACAGCATCAGAATGGCCGCCTTTTGGGGGCCGGTCAGGCTGCGATAATCTTCTTTCATACGTGCCATGGCACTCGGTCCCGGCTTTTACGGTAAATCGATGGATCAGGTATCCGAATACATCCAGCCTCGGATGATCCCCAAGGCTTCTTCGGGGTGTTTTTCGACAATTTCGCCGATTTTGCGGATCGAGGACGCCTTCACCCGGCCCTCGACCTTGTCGATGTCGATCAGTTCGTCGACGGTTTCCATCTCGTCGGCCAGCATGCCGGCGGCCGGGGCCGGCGGCATGGCGCCGGGCCCCAGCAAAGGCGGCCCCGCTCCCTCGGTCAGCATGCGCCGGTCGCTCATGCCCTGGGCGGCCATCGATTCCACCGCCCGGCTGACCAGGGGGCGCAGGACCAGCAGCAGGAAAAGAATGGCCACGACCGAGAGGCCGAGGTTGGAGGCGACTTTTTCGACGAAATCGCGATCGAAGCCGAACAGCTTGTTTTCCGTGCCGTCGGGTTCCGGCTCGTCGTGGCCGGCGAAGGGCATGTTGGTGACCTCGACCTGATCGCCCCGATTGGCGTCATAGCCGATGGCATTGCGGACCAGGGCGGCGAGCTGGTCCATCTCCTGTTCGCTGCGGGGCTGGTAGACCAGCTTTTTCTGGCCTTCGGCGGTCGGGGGCGCATAGCGGCCGTCGACCAGCACGGCGGCGGTGATCCGTTTGACGGTCCCCAGTTCCTTGACCAGATTCTTGGTGGTCTTGGAAATCTCGTAGTTCGTCGTTTCCTGCGTGCGGTTCTGCTTGCTCTGGCTCTTCGCGCCGGCATTGTTGGCGCCGGCGTCGGGAAGGTTCTGCTGCACGCTGACCGCGTTGCTTTCGGCGTCCTGGGTCTGTTCGCCTTCCTCGACGGTCACTTGCGAACGGACCACCTTGCTGTCCGGGTCGTAGGTTTCCTGCGTGGTGGCGACGCGGTCGAGGTCCAACTCGACCGAGACCTCGGCGCGGACCCGGTCGGGTCCGATCGAGCGCTCCAGCAAATCCTCGATGGTCCGCTGCAGCCTCTGTTCCGTGTTCAGTTTCAGTTCATCGGCATTTTCCGCCGCGGCCTGCCGGTCGTCGTCGGCGCCGCGGGCCAGCAGGGTGCCCTTGTCGTCGACGATGGAGATGCGGGACGGCTTCAGCTTCGGCACGGCGGCCGCCACCAGATGCTGGATGGCTTGAACCTGCTGTTTCGACAATCGGGCGTTGCCGTCCATCTTCAGCACGATCGAGGCCGAAGGATCCTGGACCTCCCGGCTGAACATTTCCCGTTTCGGCAGGACCAGGTGGACGCGGGCCGATTTCACGCGGTCGATCGCATGAATGGTGCGGGCCAGCTCGCCTTCCATGGCGCGAACCAGATTGATGTTCTGCATGAAGCTGGTCGAGCCCAGCATGTCTCCCTTGTCGAAGATCTCATAGCCGGTCGCCACCGAACCGCCGCTCGGCAACTGCTGTTCGGCCATCTTGACCCGGAGATCGAGCTTGCGGTCGCGCGGCACCCAGACTTCCGAGCCTTCGTGGCGCAGTTCGTAGGGAACCTTATCGGTCTGCAGCTTGTTGACGATCATGTTGGCGTCTTGCAGATCGAGGCCGCCGTAGAGCATCTCCATGGGCGGCGAGGACATGCGCGCCATCACATAGATGATGAAGGCCAGGACCGCGACTCCCCCTCCGGCGATGGCGGTCAGGCGCATCGTTCCGAGATTCTTAAGAGACTGAAGGAATGCGTTCACGGCTGGCTTCCCCAAGGCGCATGCGCGTGATCTTGCGCAGCTTCTTCCATCCAGCCGACGCTATACCTTGAAAGTGAATCACAGGTTAACGACCAGGCAAAACTTGCCGGGTCGTGCCTGGGGAAGGCCCCGCCGGGGAAACGGCCCGATGGCCGTAAAGACCCTGCCGTTCCTTGTCGCCAGCGGGGCCGCCGCCGCCGCCCGTCTTATCCGCCGGACGCGGGCGGGGATGCCCGCGCCACCGGGCAAAAGTGAACAGCCGTGGGCTTAACGGCCCTTAGACCTTGATATCGACGCCGCTCCTGCCGTTGCCCGTCCATTGAGTCGCCGCGGTGGCCGCCAGGGCGGCGCCGGCCGTGTCGTCGTCCGTCTCCGGAGCGTTGCCGGCGAAGCTCCGCGCTCCGTTCTGCGCGGCCTGGCGTTGCTGCTGCTGTTGCTGTTCGCCGCGCAACTCGAAGCTGAGGGAACCGGCATCCGCGTTGAGGCCGGCGCTGTTCAGCGATTGCTGCAGCCCGCTGGCGTCGTTTTTCAGCAATTGCAGCGTTTCCGGCCGATCGGCCGTTACCGTCGCCTTGACCTGCCCGTTTTGCATCTCCAGCTTGACGTCGACCCGGCCGAGGTCCGCCGGATGCAACTGCAGGCTCAGCGTATCGGTCCCGTCCTTCAGGCTCTTGCCCAGTTGGACCTTGACCTGATCGATGGGACTTGGCTGCACCGTCGGGCGAACCGCCTGGGGCGCGCTCGCCGCGGCGTTCTCCTGGGTCTGCGCCAGCCCCTGAAGGGTGGTGGTCGGCATGCCGGCGACGGTGTCGGGCATCGGCGCGGTTTTCGCCTCGCCGGCCGTCGCCGCTGCCGCGCCGCCGATGGCCGTCGGCGCCGCAAGGGTCTCTTCCGGTCCGGCCGTCGCCCCCGCCGCTCCCGCATGCGGGGCGGAGGCCGCCGCCAGGAACGGCGCAAAATTGGCGGAGCCGTCCGGGGCGGCGGCATCCGTGCCGGTCGCGGACGCCGCCGCCGCGGTCTGCTCCGTCGGGCTGTTTCGCGAGGCGGAGGCCTGGACCGCCGCCGCCGTCGCCAGTTGGCTGGCGCTTTGCTGGGGGATGGCCGCCCCCGGGCCGGTGGAGGCGCTTTTGACCGTGACGCGCCCCCCGCCGCTCGATTGGCTGAGAGCCGCCGCTTGCGCCATGGCGAGTTCGCCGGCCGCCGATTGGTCCGGACCCGGCGTCGCGCCGGGACTGTCCGCCGAAGGCGTCGTCGAGGCGGTCTGCGCACCGGCATTCGCTGTACCGGCATTCGCCGCGCCGGCCTGCGCCGCCAGGGCGGGGCCCGGGGGTTGGCCGGCGGCTTCGGCGGCTTGCGCATCCGGGGCCGAAGGCTGGCTTTCGCCGGCTGTTCCGGCAGCCGGTTGCGCCGTCGCCGGATCCGTTGCCGGGCCTGCCGCCGGGGCGATCCCCGTCAGGCTCGGTTCCGAAGCCGTGGCGGACGCTGGTGCCGGCGGCGGGGGCGGTGGCGGCGGAGCCAGGATCGCGGCGTTCGCCTGGGCCGCCTGCGCGGACAGGTCGGCATCGGAACGATCGCTTGAATCGGTGGCCGCCGTCTTGTCGGTGGCGGTCTCCTCGTCGCTTTTTTCGCTGTCGGTCTTGCGCGTCGACTTGGCTTCGGCCGACCGCGCGGTCGCGGCGCGGTCCGACGCCGCGCGGTCGGTCGATGCCGCCGCCGCGGAAGACCGGTCCGTCTCGCTTCGCGAGGTCTTGTCCGCCGCCGCCGATTTCGCCGCCGCCGGCTTTGGCGGCGGCGTGGGGGCGACCGATGCCGCGACGGCCGGTTGCGCCATGCCGTCGGCCGGCGTCGTTTGGGCGGAACTGCCGCGGGCCGCCGCCGTCCCGTTGCGGGCCGGGGCCACCCTGCCGTGGGGCGCGGTCTTGGCGCTGCCGGACGACGGGGCCGCCTCGTCGTCGAACTGGCCCAGGTTCTGCTCGGGGACGGAAACGGATTGCAACAGCAGGGACGCGAACCCGCCGCCGCCGCCGTTCAAGGACTGACCGGCCGACAGGGAAACAGAAGGGATTCGGGTCGATTGTGCTGCAACGGCCTCTACCGCCATGATGTCTGCGTCCTCATGCGAATCCACGGGCTACCAGGCATTTACGCAATTTTCGGGCCAATCGTTCCGGCGTTCGAAGCCGGGACTTTTTCCCGGTATTCGCGACATGGAACGGTTTTCCGTTCCGCCGCCGGGCAAGGCAGATTTTGCCGGGCGGTCATTGTTGCCAGCCGCGCCATGGCGTCCGCCGGAATTGCTGTCGTCCGCGTCATGCCGATGTGCTCCGCTAATGAACCGGCGCCCCCAGGCTGCCGAACAATTGACCCATGGTGGAGACGATCCGCGACGAGTCGTGGAAGGCCTGCTGGTATATCGTCAGGGTGGAGACCGTATCGTTCATGTCCATGCCGCCGATTCGGGAATGCTGCAAGGCCAGTCCTTCGAGCAGGGTTTCCTGAAAGACCAGCTGTCCCCGTGTCGCCCGGGCCTGGGCGCCGGCGGTCGCAATGATCGTCTCGGCGTAGTGGGTGAGGCTCTGGCTGCCGCGCGCCAGGCCGCCGGCCGCCGCCAGATTGACCGGGCCGCGCAGCATTTCGGTCATCCGGCCGCTCAGCGCCGTGTCGTCCAGCTTGGATGGATCGTCCTGCATCTGCGGATTCAGCGCCAATGTTCGCGCGGTCCCGGGCATCGCCGTGCTGGTGAAGATGCCGGTCGGCGCCTTGCTGTCGAAGGCGTCGGGGGGATCGGCGACGAAAAAGTCGTTGAGACCCAGGAAATTGGCGAAGCCGGAGATCGCCTGCGTCGCCGGGGCGCACAAGCCCAAGCTGTCGCGGACGTTGAGACGAAGGGCCAGGGCCCCGGCGGCCTGGCCCGTGGCCGGTCCGTCGAAACCGAGCGGCAGGCCGGAGGCGCTGGCGATTTCCAGGAAGGAGGCCTCGCCGACTTTTCCCAGCGAGGCGGCGATGCCGTGGGTGGAGAAGGGCGCCGCCGGATCGTTGATGGCGTCGGATATGGCTTGGAGATCGTCGCCCGGCTTGACGGTCAGCCGTCCGATCGCTCTGCCGTCCAGCGCGATGGCCAAGGCTCCGCCCGCCGCCGCGAAGGTGCTCGAGGGAGGCGTATGGAAGGACTCCGGAGCGCCGTCCATGCGCAGCTGCTGGCCCAATGGCGGCGCGATCTTCAGGACGACCTGATTGCCCGCCGCGACGACCGTCGCATGCACGTTCCGGCTTTTTGCCGCCTCGTTGATGTGCGCCGCCAGCGTTGCCAGGGACCAGCCGGGTTCGACGGCGATCTGCGCGATCAGCTCGTTTTCCTGGTTGCGCAGGGTCAATGGGCCGCCCAGACCCAGCGGCGTCAAGGCGTCGGGCCGGGGAGCGCTGCTGAAGCTGACCCCTTGCGGCTCCGGTTGGAAGTTGATCACCACGTCCTCGGCGGCCTGATCCGCCGCCGGACGCAACCCGAGGCCGCCGACCACATTGGCTCCCGCGGCGTCGGGCTCGACGCTCATGTCGCTGCCGGTCGTGCTGGCGACCTGCAGGAAGACTCCGGTCTCGCCGGGCACGACGGTGGCCTCCAGCCCATCCAGGCCGTTGAGTTTGGCGGCGACGGCGGCAAGGCTGTCGGTGGGGAGGATGGACTGCGGCGGATTGGCCCGACTGGTCGAAATGGCATTGCCGGCGCTGTCGGTGAAGCCGACAGCGCCGTTGAGGCCGAGCGGCTTGTCGGGATTGGCGAAAGGCGAGGAATGATAGGCGAAGCTGCGCTGGTCCTGAAAGGTCAGGCCGGCGACCAGCCCCTGCGGCAATTGAAAGGCGATCTGCCCGTCGTCATTGATCGCCGCATAGGATTCGGCCCGGGGGCCGAGCTTCTGGTTCAGCCAGCGATTGAGGGCGGCCGCGGCCTGGCTGGCCGACCATGCCCGGTTGCAGGGCAAGCCGTTGGCTTGCAAATATTGCTTCATCAACAGGGACAGGCCGATGCTGCCTGTCGGTTTGCCGTCGCCGGCCAGCAGGCTGACCACGACGTCTCCACCGGAAAGCGTGAACTTCTGTCCGCCGGGGTCGGAAAAGCGGCGGCTGCTGCGGCACGCCGAGGTCAGGCCCTTGGTGGCCAGGGCGCGGTTGCTCACCTGATTGATTTGCGACTGCAACGTTTGCGCCAGGGTATCCAGCTGGTTTTGCACGTTGGGCAGCGTGGAATCGCGGGTTTTCAGCAGGGCGTGAAGCGTGCCGGCGGCGAGCTGGGCGCTGATCTCCACGCCGTTCGCCGAAACGCCGCTCAGGCGGCCATTGGCCAAAGTCATCGAAGGATCGATTTTTTCGGTGACCTTGTGGACAAGCTGGGCGGCCGTGGCGGTGACCAAGGGGGTGCCGGTCTTGGTGAAGACGGCGACGGTGCCGTCGTCGCGGTTGAAGGAGGCAAAATCGAAGGTGCCGGACAAGGTATCGAGGGCGGCGTCCCGTTCGGCGCCGCTGTCCCGGTTCGGCTGACCCGCCGCGGCGCCGAGGGCGATCTTGGCGTTGAGATCGGCGATCCGTTTCAAAATCACATTGGCTTTGTCGACGGTGCTTCCGATGTCGCTGTCGGCCTGGCCGCGCAACGCCTGGATCTGCGTCGTCGTCGTCTTCAATTTGTCGGTGAAGGAGGTGGCGGCCCGCACCACGCTCTGCGCCGTCTGGCCGGGCGAGGCGGCGAGATTGGCGAAGGCGTCGGTCAGGTCGCGCAGCGACCGGGCGATGGTCGCCGGGTCGTCCGGTTGCCCCAGCAGCTTTTGCAGGGTCACGCTGAGCTTGTCGTCGGCCAGCAGCGTATTCAGCGTTCCGATGGCATCGCGGATGCTGGCTTTCAGGCCCTCTTCGATGCCGGTCTGGATCGTGGCGAGGGGAAACAGGGCATCGAGAATCCAGGATTCGCCGGATCTTTCGTCTTTGGTCTTTTTTGTCCGGGGCGTCGCGGCGGATGCCGCGGCGCCGGCGATGCCGGCAATGCCGTTGACCGCCGATTGCTGCGCCCAATTCAGGCTGCTGATTGCCGCGCTGGTGTCCGCCATGCCCGCCATGCTGTCGCGTCCTGTGTCGTGAGGCTCTCGTCAAATCCCCTCCGGCGGCCCCGTCCAAGGGGGCCGGAGGGGGCGCGCCCATCGATCAAATCGTGTGGTTGTAAGCGAGCGAGACGCCGTTCCGATTGTAGGTGTCGCACATCATGCCGGCCTTCGAATAAGCGACGTCCTGACGTCGCATCTTGCGCGCCGCCGTGTTGATGACTTCGAACAATTGTTCGATCGCGCCCATGTTGGCTTTCAGCAGGATGGTGTTTTCCTTGGCCCGCTCTTCCAGGCACCGGACCATGGCGACCACCTCGCTGCGCTGTTCCGGCGCCATGCTGCGCGTGCATTGCGGATCGCCCAACAGCGTGCGGAGGCGGTCCTGGTAAAGGCGGGTGGCGGCCATCTTGCGGTCGAGCAAGGCCTCGACGCTTTTCGAATCGCCCGCCTTCAGGGCGGCATTTTCCTCCATCAGCAGATCGTCATAGAGGTGGATCGCCTCGACCATGGGGGCCAGGCTGGGCGGCAGAGTCCGCACGTCGACCTTGGGCATCGTCCGCGGCGTCGCCGCGGCCTTGCCCAGTCCGCCGGCCGCGGCCACCAGATGCGCCACCGCCGTCGGGGCGGCCGCGGAGGGCGGCGGCGCCATCGTCGCCGTGGCGGCAGCCGCCGGTCGTCCGGAGGACGGCGGCAGGCGTCCCGCCGCCATGGCGCCGACAGGCGCCGCCGGCGGGGCGAGCGGCCCGCGGGCGGCAACCGGCGAGCCCACCGGTGCGGCGAGCGGCCCGCGGGCAACGGCGGGCGGCGCCGCGGGGGCGAGCGGCCGGGCGCCCGGCGGCGCCTTCGGCGGCGGTTTGGGAAGATTGTTGTGTTGCGGGAGGCTCATGTTGTCTTCTCCTGCTGGCTGATCAGTGTGCGCATCACCGCGTCGGCGATTCCGACGCCGCCTTTTTTCGCGACCAATTTTCCATATTCGTCGAGCAGCATCGGGCGAAACATCTCTTCGCCCTGGCCGCCGCCGAACAGGCTGTCCTTGCCGACGCCGTCGAACATGTGGCCGAACATCTGCGACAGAAACACCGCTTCGAAGCTCTGGGCGGCCTTTTTGGCCGCCACCAGGTCGATCGGCTTGCCGGAGCCGGACGCCCCCCCGGTCTGCCCGGATATTTCCTGGGCGGCCAGGGCCTCCGAGGCCATGGCCCGAGAGGCGAGGGCCTGCGAGGCCATGCCCTGGGTCGGATCCGCGGTCATCATCACATCACCTCGATGTCGGCTTGCAGGGCGCCCGCCGCCTTGACCGCCTGCAGGATGCTGATGAGATCGGTCGGCGTGATGCCGAGGGAGTTCAGGCCGTCGACCAATTGCTGCAGGGTGACGCCGTCCTGCAACACCGCCAGTTTCTTGTCGGGCCCCTCGTCGACCTGGACGTCGGTGCGGTTGACCACGGTGGTCTGCCCGGTCGCGGAAAACGGCGAGGGTTGCGACACCTGGGGGGTCTCGGTGATGCGAATGGTCAGATTTCCCTGGGCGATGGCCACCGTGCTGATGCGGACATTCTCGCCCATGACGATGGTCCCGGTGCGATTGTCCACCACCACGCGGGCGATCTGGTCGGGTTGCACCCGCAACTGTTCGACGTCGGTCAACAGCGAAACGGTATTGCCCAGATAGCGCGGCGGGACGACCACGCGGACGGTGGCCGGATCGGTCGGCCGGGCGACCTCGGTGCCCAGATAGGCGTTGACGGCCTGGGCGATGCGCCGCGCCGTCGTGAAGTCGGGATTGCGCAAGGAGATCTGCACCGATTCCATATTGCTCATGTCGGCGCCGACCTCGCGTTCGACCACCGCCCCGTTGGCGACCCGGCCGGACGTCGGAACGCCCTTGGTCACCGATGCGGCGGCGCCGGCGGCCGAATAGCCCGAGGAGACCTGCCCCTGGCCGACGGCATAGACTTCGCCGTCGGCGCCGATCAGCGGCGTGACCAGCAGGGTGCCGCCCAGCAGGCTGGTGGCGTCGCCGATGGCGCTGGCCGTCACGTCGATTTTCGTTCCCTGGCGGGCGAAGGCGGGCAGACGCGCCGTGACGATGACGGCGGCGACGTCCTTGGCCTTGAGGCCGGGATTCGACCCGGCCTGCAGATTGGCGCTTCGGGCGTTGACGCCTAAGCGTTCCAGCATGCCGATCATCGATTGTTTGGTGAATTCGGAGTTGTCGAGGCCGTCGCCGGTCCCGTTCAATCCGACGACAAGGCCGTAGCCGATCAGAATATTGTCGCGGACGCCCTCGAAGTCGGCGATATCCTTGATCCGCGAACTGCCGTAGGCCGGCACGCCGGCGATCAGCACGGCGGCCGCCGAGAGAATGGCGATCAAACCCTTGAAGACTGAAAACGGTCGGGCGTAAACCCTGTTCATAGCGATCTCTCCGGCGCGCCTTTAGGATTCGTTGGCCTGGAAACGGCAATCGAGCGCAGATCTCCATGCGAATGGCGTGCCATCCATGGAAGGCGCCGGAAACGCTGGTCTCTCGGCGGCCGCGGGACCGCCGTCGGCAACTTCTGTCCAGCCATGGCGGCAATTTCTGCCCGAGGTTCGGCGGCTCTCTGCCCAGCGCCGGTTTCGGCGGCCGATCCGGGGGCTTCCGGCGGACCCTGAAGGCGAGCGGACGGAAACCCGGCGGCGGCCGCGAGATTTCCCCGCTTTCAACCGGACTCCGCGCAGTGTACACTCACTCCGCAGAATCCCAGGCTTTGCAGGCAGATATGAAAGTTTCCGGCATCGGAGCAACCGCTGGTTCGGGGCAGTCTAGAAAGACGGCCAAGACCGACAAGACGTCGGCCGGCGGGTTTGCCGACAAGTTGGCCGAGACGTTCGAGGCCGTCGAGGAGAGCCATGCCGTCGAGACCTCTTCGGCGGTCGGCGGCATCGACGCCCTGCTGGCGGCGCAGGCGGTCGGCGACGCCCTGGACGGCGAGGAACGCCGTCGCCTGGTGAAATATGGCGAAGATCTGCTCGATAAGCTGGAAGACATCCGCCATGGCCTGCTCTTCGGCGCAATACCGAAGGATAAGCTGATCGCGCTGGCGCAGATGGTGCGGTCACGCCGCGGACATGTGACGGATCCGCGGTTGTCCGCCGTGCTCGACGAGATCGAGCTGAGGGCGGAAGTCGAACTTGCCAAACTGTCGATTCGAGGGTCTTGAGTCGACGTCATCCGAGACAAAATCCATTCCGACCCGGCTGGCCGTGCATTCCTTCCTTGCGGGGACAGGGCACGGTCCTTATATTCCGCGGCGGAATTCGCACTCGAACGTGGGGAAGGCATGACAGTTACGCTTCCGCCGGATTACCGTCCTCGTGAGGACGAACCGTTCATGAACGAATACCAGACGGAGTATTTTCGCCAGAAGCTGTTGCGCTGGCGCGGTGAGTTGCTGCGCGAATCCGACGAAACCCTCCAGCATTTGCAGGAGGGTGGGGCGCAGGAGGCCGATATCGCCGATCGTGCCCAGACGGAAACGGACCGTTCGCTGGAGCTCCGGACCCGCGACCGGGCCCGCAAGCTGATCGCCAAAATCGACGCCGCCCTGCTGCGGATCGAAGATGGGACCTACGGTTATTGCGAAGAAACCCAGGAGCCGATCGGAATCCGCCGTCTGGATGCTCGTCCCATCGCCACCCTGTCCATTGAGGCGCAAGAGCGTCATGAGCGTCTCGAGCGCACGCATCGCGACGAATAGCGCCTTTTCCGAAGCGACTCGGGGCCGGTAATCAGTGGCGCGGGCGTCCCCGCCCGCGATGCCGGCGGAGCCGGCACCGTCGCGTTCCCACGCCGGGCCCTCATGGCTTTTCGCCAAATTTTTCGACGGGCGCCGAAAACGCGGGCAGGGACGCCCGCGCCACTGAAAATAACCTCAAGCCACCCGCGCCACTGTGGTCAAGGTCGACAGCCTGGGGATCAGAGCAGGACGACCCTGTTGGCCGAAGAGGGCGGGACGACCGGCGGCCGGAGACGCAATCATGACGACAGCCGGGATCGCGCCAGAAGAGCCAGATCATCCGTCACGCGCGCCATGACGCCGCTCCAGTCTCCGGGGGCGCCCTGTCGATAGAGGCGCATGCCGGGATACCAGGGTGTGCTCGCGGCTTCCGGCAGCCAGCGCCAGTCCGGCGCCGCGTGCAGCAGGGTCCAGACCGCTTTGCCCAGGGCCCCGGCCAGATGAGCGGCGGCGGTGTCGACGCTGATCAGCAGATCGAGTCCTTCGAGGACGGCGGCCAGATCGTCGAAGTCGGCGATCACTGGGTTAAGGTCGACGATCGGCCGCGCGGCGTTCGGGGCGGCGATGGCGCCGGCCTCGCCGTCGCGTTGCAGACTGAACAGCGCGACGCCGGGAATTTCGGCCAGTTGCGCCAGCAACGCGGCGGGAATGGCCCGTTTGGGATCATGGCCCGCCGCGTTGCCGGCCCAGACCAGTCCGACCTTGAACGCGGCGCCGGCCGTGCGGAGGCGATCATGCCAAAAGGCCGCATGCTCCGCCGAGGTTTCGAGATAAGGCGCGGTGGCGGACAGGGAGGCGCCGCCGATCCCGAGGGCGAAGGGCAGGCTGGGAATGGCGATCTGCAGATCGAAGGCGGGCAGCGGTTGTCCCCATTCGACCACCTCGGAAACCCCCGGCATGCGCCGGAGGAGTCCGGCCAGAGGGCGGCGGCATTCCACCACCAGCCGGCCGCCCCGGCCGGCGGCCAGGGGCAGATAGCGGCAGAACTGCAGCGTATCGCCATAACCCTGCTCGGCATGGGCCAGCAGGACCTTGCCGGCGAAAGGCGCGCCGTCCCATTTCGGCTGTGGGAAATCGCGTGGCGGCGAGGGCGTGCGCCATTCCCACTCGGCAAACCCCTCCTCGAGCCGTCCGGCCGCCAACAGGGCATGGGCGAGATTGCCATGATGGCCGGCATTGGCCGGCGCCAAGGCGACGGCCCGCCGATGGGCCGTCACGGCTTCGGCCGAACGCAGCAAATTCTGCAGGCTGATTCCGAGATTGTTGTGGATTTCGGGAAAGTCCGGCTGCAAGGCGAGGGCTTGCCGATAAGCGCCGACCGCGTCGCGATGGCGGTCCGCCCGATGGAAGGCGCCGGCCAGTTGGAAACGGGCCTGCAGGTCGTGCGGATCGATTTTGACGCCCTGCAGGCAGGCGGCGATCATGAAAGCCTGCAAGGCGCGCGGGGCCTGTCCCTGGGATTGCCAGAGGGTTCCCAATTGCATATGCGCTTCGGGCGAAGCCGGATCGGCCTCCACGGCCCGGTCGAGAAACGCGGCGCTTTCCGCAAGCTTGCCCCGGCGCAGCAGTAACGTTCCCAGGCCGAGGTTCGCCGCGGGATGCAGGGGGCGGTCCTTGAGCAGACCACGATAGAAAAGTTCGGCGCAGGCCCAATCCCCGTTTTTCTCGTTCTCCGCGGCCTGGGTCAGCAAAAGGTCGGTATAGTCCATGATCATTCCTGAGGACCGGACAATCGGACCCGGGCGGCATTGTGGTGATCGAAGGGGCCTTTTGGCAAGGGAGATGGGAGTGACGAAGCGGGCCGGCCACAGACCGGCATCGAGGAGGGCCGTGCGGCCGCAACGAATAATTGGCGCTGCCGAACATGCGGATTTGCCGTAACAATGGGCGTGGAGGCAGGTGGCGGAATCTGCAGCCGGTCGATGTCCGTGGGGTCGCAATGGATATTTTGGAAAACAGCATCCTGATGCCGCTTCTTTGCCGTCCCGGTACCTTGGTGGATGTCGGCGCGAATTTTGGAGAATGCGCCTATTGCCTGTCGACCGTGAAGGATGCCCGTGTGGTGGCTTTCGAGCCGGTCGTGCAGACCTTTATCGGCATGTGCACCCTGATCGCTCAGGCGGCGGGGGGTGAACTGCCGGCCAATCTCACGGTTTATAACCTTGGCCTGGGGGCCGGGATCGGACCGGCCTCCATCGCAATTCCCTATTTCAATGGAATTCGCTGGGAAGGGCGCGCCTCGGTCGTAAAGGACTTCGGCGAGATGGCGCGCCAGACCGACAAGGTCGAGGTCAGCCACGTCACTCAGGACATCGTGTCGGTTCCGCTGGACATGTTCGACATCCAGGACGCCACCTTTCTGAAAATCGACGTCGAAGGGTTCGAAAAGGAAGTGATCCAGGGCGCCGCCGGCACCATCGCCCGCTGTCGACCGGTGATCCATGTCGAGATCGAAGAACAGCACAGGAAGAATGCGACGATAGAGGTGCCGGCCCTTCTCGCCTCCCTGGATTATCGCGGGTTTTTCTTTTTGGACAGAACGCTCAGGGATTTTGCGGAATTCGACCGGACGACCATGCAGAAATCGCCGCCGCTTCCCCGCACCGGCGAGCTTTATCCCATTACCTACATTGGGGATTTTATCTTCGTTCACAAGCAGGATGCCTGGGCCTTGCAGCGTCTTGCCGAGATCGCGGGACATCTTATGAGCGAACGGTTCGCGGCCGAGCCGCCGCCCGTTTGATGCGCCATGGGCCCGGCATCCTCAGCCCGGGACCCGGGCTGGCGGGTGACCGACTTTTTGACGCGCACGCAGATGCGAAAGCATGTTATCGGTGGAGCCTTGCGCGCATTTGAAAGATCTGCGGGTTCGCGGAAGAACTCTGGAGCGAGGGTGGAATGCTGGCGGGATTGTCGATTTCCTCTTCAACGGGTCGCCTGCAACGATTTGATTTCCGTTTTTCGCAAGGGGCGTTTCGCGACGATGAAATTTTCGATTCGGCGTTGAGCGTCCCTGGGCGTTTCCTGCTCGAAGTGGGACGCCGGCTGCTGGGATTTGTCCCCGATGCCGATTGGCTGGTCATCGGCAACCCTCTTTTGCCGCTGAAAGCCGAACAATTGGCCGGCTGGCTGGATGGCGGCATCGCGGGGCCGATGGTGGTGACGGACCGCGCGACTTTCCCGGTTTTCTATATCTTGCCGCGCCGTCTGTTCGGCGAATTGGAACGTTTCCTTTTGCTATTGTCCTCATTGGATGCCGGCCTCGACGCGCGTTTGCTGGCGCTCCTCTCGGGCGTGCCGGTGGGGTGCCGGCAGTTGGACCTGGAGCCCATCGGTGAATCGCTTTCCGGCGGACCGAACGGTTGGATCAATGGCGATCAGAGGCTGCAGGCTCTCAAGCTGCAATGTGGCAACGCCATCACCAATATTGAAAACCGGCATGACTGGAAAAGCTTGCCGTTCGTCAATTTCTTCCCCATGCATGCCGGCGATGTCCTGCTCATGGCTGTCGCATCGCGGTCGACCGCCCAAATGTTCATTTCCAAACAAGTGGTTTGCGCATCTTACATGGACATTCCGGAGGCCTGCGGCAGCCGGCTCGAATCGGTTCGGTTGGATATGCCGTGGCTGCCTCGCGATTACTCGGTGAGCGAATTCACCTATTTTGCCCAGGCAATGGAAAAGCTGGGAAAAGACTTTGCCCGGGAAAACTTCACCGTCTTTTCACGGATCATTCGTCTGTATTATCTGACGCCGTTTCATCTCGTCGATCATGCGCGATTTGCCCTTGGCGATTCCATTTTGTCATTCGAGGAAACGCTGCACGCCAAGCCTGCGGCTGTCGAGGCGCGTTGCCAATTGCCGCTGACGCCTTTGCGGGTCCTGTTCCATTTGAACGGCGGTTGGGGCTTGAAAACATATCCCGACAGGAAGATACGGGCCCTGATCGGTATCCTGCAGGGTTTGGGCATTGCGGTCACCGTCATCGGCCGCCCCGATTTGCAGGACAGCGGAGCACAATCGGTGGAGAGCAAGGACTCGAATGCCCTGCGTCATCTGATCGAAATGCACCATCTGTTCGTCGGGGTGGACTCTTTCCCGCATCATTTCGCGCGGCTCGTGGCCGGATGGCCGACCGTCGGCTTGTTTGGCAATACCCAGCCGCGCAATTCGGATGCCCGACATGGCGAAGGATATCGGTCTTCGGTTCTTACCCTGGCCTGCAACCGCTGTGGGGTCGCCGGTCTCTCTGCCCCCTGTCCGATTTTCGGCACGAAAGACTGCGCCAATTACGCCCCGCCGGAGCAGGTGGCGGCCGACATTCTTGACTTGGCTCGTGAAATTTATGGTTATGAAGCCTGACGGTCATCGGCGGATAAGTTAAAACTGTCCGGATGAAGCCGTTGAGGAAGGAGTAAAAGGTGGGGGAACTATCGGATTTTCAGTTGGATCGACTGATCGCCGATTATGGTTGTCGTTTCCTCATAGAAACCGGCACCGGCGAAGGCGTCGATATCGAATTCGCCGGAACGTTTCCCTTCGAACATGTCTATTCCATCGAAAAATCGCATAAACTGGCCATCACGGTGGCATTTCGCAATGCGATGAATCAAAAGATGACCATCATCCACGGTCATGCGGAACGCGGTCTCAAGATGGTTCTGGAAGAAATCCCGCTCGAGGTTCCCGTGATGTTCTGGCTGGATACGCATCCGACATTCGAAGACGCTCAGCCATCATCGCCGCTCGAACGCGAGTTGCGGGTGATCGCCGGCCTGCGCGACACGGCGCGCGATATTTTCATCGTCGACGATCTTCGTCTCTATGAGGATGGCGCTTTCGAGGACGGTCCCTGTCCGCCCGATCTTGCCGCGCCGTCGGCATTCCGCGATCTTCATTTTGTCGAGGATATCCTCGGCGCCACGCATCAGGTGAACAGATTGGTCCGGCGGACCGGCTATCTGTGCGCCTTTCCCAACCGATGACGAACGGAAACGACTGATCATGTTGGCCGGGCTCTCAATTGCATCTTCCGGCCGTGTCGAGCGATTGTCTTTCGTTTTCGGCTCGGGAGCCTTTCGCGACAACGAAATCTTCGACTCGGCCACTTGTCCGCCCAGTCGCTATCTGCTGGAGGTCGGACGCCGTCTGATCCAGGCAATGCCCGAGGCCGAAGTTCTGGTCATCGGAAATCCCCTGCTTCCTCTCAATCCGCAGCAGCTGGCCGATTGGCTCGGGGCCGTCTCGTCGGTTCCCGCCCTCGTCACCGACGCTCGGAAATTTCCGCTTCTTTATGTTCTGCCCCGGCAGTTGTTCGATCGGTTCGAGCGCTTTTTGCTGCTTCTTTCGACCGTCGATGCCGCCCTCGACGGGCGTCTGCTCCATCTGTTGAGCGGACAGGAGGTGAAACGCATCGGCACGCCGGGATTGGAAATCACCCATTTTCCGGAATCGACGCCAACCCATTGGTTTCAGGGGGAAGCGCGCCAGCAGATGCTGAAAATTCTGTCCATGGCCGCGGTTCAGACCATCGAGCGCAATCCGGCCTGGCGGACCCTGCCCTTCGCCACCTATCAGCCCTATCACGCCGGTTCGTTGCTCTTTCTCAATCTGGCGTCACGACAAATGCCGGAGAGCTTTTTCGACAAGCAGATCATCTGCTGGTCTTACAAAGACATCTACCAGGCTTGTCCGGGACGACTGGAGCCCCTTTGGCTTCGCCTGCCCTGGTTGCCGCGCGACAACTCGGTCGGGGAATTGGAGTATTTGGCGCGTTCGCTCGAGCGCCTGGGGCAAGATGTCCTCGACAATCATTTCATCGTTTTCATGCGCTATTCGCGCATCTACAGCATTCCGCCCTTTCATTTGATCGATCAAATGAAATTCGCCTTGGGCGAGTCGATGTCGGAGGAAGGCCGGACGGTCCATGGCCAGCCTCCGACATGCTCCGCCCGTCCCGATCTGCCGCCGCGGCCGCTCAAACTGTTGTTTCATCTGGTCGGCGGATGGACGTTGAAAACCTATCGCGACGATCATGCCGCGACGGTCTTCGCGGTGTTGAAATCGTTCGGCTGCGAAATCACCGTGATCGACCGCCCCGATCTGGAAAAAACGCTGGGCGTGCGCTCGATCACCAGCGAGGATACATCGCAGTTGACGGCGGCGGCGCAAGACCACCACATCTTCATCGGCGTCGATTCCTTTCCCCATCACTTTGTCCGGCATGTCCTCGGATGGCCAACCATTGGATTGTTCGCCAATACCAAACCGTGCAACTCGGACGCCAGGGATGCGCCGGATTACCGGCCGCTGGTTGGAAATCTTCCGTGCAATCCCTGCGGTGGCCATGATAAATGCCCGCTTCTCGGCCGTGAGGATTGTTCGAATTTCGTCGATCCGTCGCGATTGATTACGGCCATCCTCGACATGGCTCACGATCTCTATGGATTTCCCTCATAGGAGAAGAAGATGGCGGTTCGCGTTCTGGCTTTCTTCGATACGCGTTACCAGTCCACGGCCGACGTGCGACAACTGCTGGGCGGCGTCGATCCTTGGCGCGCTCTGCGCGAGGCGCGGCCGGCCAGCCGTCGGCATTTTGGCCTCAATCTCCCGTCGACCCTGGGACAGTACGATCTGGCCCATCCGGACGCGGTGAATCAGGTGGTGGGCATGGCGCGTCAAGCGGGGATCGACGGATTCGTCGTCGATTGCCGGTGGGCTGGAGAGGCCTATGTGACGGGGGCCGAAGTCCTGGCACCGGCCTGCGGCGATGGGTTCGGTCTGGCGTTTCAATGGCGGAACGGCGAGGACGCATTCTGGAAGGGGCCGGCATCCCGGGGCGACCGGGTCGATCGCGCCGCTCGTCTGGTGGCGGCGCTGCAGGTTGGGGTGCCGGTACCGGCCGCCGGGCGTACCCTGGTGATCATCGACCGCCCAAAAGAATTGGCCGATGCCGCGGAAGCGATCGAGATCCTGCAAGGCGCGGCGCACCGGGCCGGCCTTCCGGGACTTTACATCGTTGCCAATCGGGCCGAAGACAAGGGACGCTTCCTGTCCAGCGGCTTTGATGCCCTGATCGATCCCGGCCCGGCCGACTGGCATTCGTGCCAGCCGAGCAATCGATCAAGTGGCTTGGCGTATTTGGAGGTGATGGCCGGTCTGCGGGATTCCGTCGACTGCCTCGACAAGTTCTTTCCCTATATCCTGTTCGCCGTGGCGCGAATGCTCAACCGCGAGCAGCGCGGCAAGGTCCTGCCGCGGGTGTTCGCCTCTTACCATGACTGGGCGTTGCATCCCGATGGTGGCGCCACTCACCTGACCGTCAACGGAAACCAGCCTTTTGATGCCTATGTCTTCGGCCTCTTCATCGAAAACGCCATGATATTCGCCCATCAGGGTTTCCCTGCGGCCGAACGGTTCGTTTTTCTGGAATCGTGGAACGGCTGGCTGACCGGCAGCCAGGTGGAGCCGAGCTTGTTGGATGGGGATCTGATTTACAACGCGATGCGCAACGCCATCGACCGTGGCCGTTACGTTATCCGGACGCGCGAAAACGACCCGGAGGGCGGGGTCGATGCCGCCATGAAGGATCGCATCGCCTTGCTGCTCGAGGCCGTACAAAATCTTGCCGCCAGCGACAAGGAAACCGTCCATCGAATGTCTTGAGGGAAACGGATACGGCGCGGTTTTCCGGATGATATGACGGTACCTTCCCGGGACCGATCCTCGACCGGCGGGGGCCCCGGTGACCCGGCACGGTGCTTAACGTTTTGATTACATCTTGGCCGTATTGTTCAAACTGGGTTGCTGTTCGTTTTTTTACCGTAAGCGCAAAATAAAGATCCGTCGGAGAGGCTTCAAATGCTGCATCAATCGGAGCTCCACAGTGGGCATGCTCCCGGTCAGGCCTCTTCCGAGCACGTGCCGACCGGCGACATCGAGCGATCCGCCTCCATTCTTCTTGCCAAAACGCTTGCGATGACCGGGGCGGCGTCTCTTCTCGATGTCGGTTGCGGCCAGGGGGCGTGGCTTCGCGCGGCGGCCGGCCATGGCGTCGCCGATCCGTGGGGCGTCGATCTGCCGGGCACGGAGCCTGCCGCCGCCTTCCGGCGGACGATCAGCTTCTGCGACGCCCACGGGGGCTTTTCGCTGTCCCGCCGATTTGATCTGGTGACCTGCGTGGAACTGGCCGGGAAGCTGCCCGAAGTCGATCATGCGTCGCTGGTCCAAGCCCTGAGCGAACATGGAGACGTCATCCTCTTCGCCGCCCCGGCGCCGCATGAGAGCTCCGAAGAGCGTTCCGGTTTCTGGCCGGACTATTGGGCGAAACTTTTTCACCAGAACGGCTGTTTTTGCAGTGACGTTCTGCGGTCGGAACTGTGGACCGATTCCCGGATCGTCTGGCGCTACCGTCAGAACGTCCTGCTCTTCGTCAAGCAGGACGCCTGGTTCTCCAATCCGCGATTGAGCGGTCTGCGGTCCACTCCGGCGCCCTTGCCTTTGATTCATCCGGACTCCTTGGAGAACCGTGGAAAGTCCCGGCAGACGCCGCCGGTGGAGATGCTTTCCCCTCAGGCGCTTCAGACGGCGGCCGAAGCCGCTTTCGCGGCGGGCGACAATGCAAGGGTCGTCGAGCTCTGCGCCGCGGCGCTGGGCGGCGCTCCGGCCAATCCGACGCTCCATCATCTGATGGGGCTGGCCAGCATGGCTCTTGGCCAGCCTTTCGTGGCGGCGGAGCATTTCGGGAAAACCCTGGGCCTGGTCCCGAATCATCTGCCGGTCCGCCTCGACTTCGCGAAGGCGCTGCAGGCTGTCGGCATGCACGCCGACGCCGTGGCGATGCTGCGCGAGGCGGAAAACACGCACCCTGACGATCCAGACCTGGGAACGGCGCTTTTTTCGGCGCTGTCGGAGGCTGGACAGGTGGCGGAGGCCCAATCCGTTCTCGAACATTTGCAGGCCAGGCATCCCGACGATGTTCGGTTCACCGCCGGTCTTGCCGCCTGGTATGAAGATCACGGCGATCTCCGGCGCGGTCTCGAACTGATGCAGAAGGCCGCGGCACAGGACCCCGGCTCGGCGCAGATCCGAACCCACCTGGCCGGGATGCATGAGCGGTCGAGCCAGATGGCCCAGGCGGTTCCGCATTTGGAGCGCGCCATCGAAATGGATCGCGACAATGTCCAACTGCGGCTGCGGCTGGCCGACGCCTTGCTGGCGGACAGCCTGTCGGCGCGGGGTTTCGCCGAACTTGAGTGGCGGCAACGCTTGCCGAACGACCGCCCGGCCGCCAAGGGCATAAAGCGATGGGACGGCCAGTCGCTGGAGGGGGCCCGCTTGTTGATAACGGCGGAATTCGGGCCGCCGGAAATGATTCAATTCGCCCGATTCCTGCCGGTTTTGGCAAAGCTGGGGCCCCGCGACGTCTTCGTCGAATGCCATCGCGGCCTGGAAGGGCTGCTTTCGACCATCGCGGGCGTTTCCGGCTGCGTGGCCGTGGACTCGGCTTTGCCCGCCGTCGACTATGCGTTGCCGATCCTCAGCCTTCCGGCCGTATTGGCGGGGCGCGGTTTGCTGAGCGAGCTCGAGATTCCCTATCTTCATTTGCCCAAGGGTGTCTATTTCCCCATCCCGGCCGAGCGCGCGCTCAAGATCGGCCTGGCGTGGCAGGGCGAGTCCAGTCCGGCGATGTTCGATACGCCGTCGGAGACCGACCGCAGTTGTCCGCTGATGGACCTCACACCGCTCTCCTACGTGCGGGGATGCCGCGTCTATAGCCTGCAGGTCGGTCCGGACGCCCAACGCCTTCGTGACGCGAGGATCGGCGTCGTCGATCTGTCTCCCGTCATCCCCGACTTTTCCAATATGGCCGCGGCAATCGCCCGGATGGATGTGGTCGTTTCCGCCAACAATCATGTGGCGCATTTGGCCGCGGCCTTGGGAAAGCCGGTGTGGCTCATGCTCCACCCGCAAGACCGCGATTATCGATGGCGAGAGGCGGCCCACCCCTGGTATCCGACCGCGCGGGTGTTCCGTGGCGAATGGTCGACCGTGGTGTTGCAGCTGGTCGAAGCCTTGTCCCTGCTGGCCGAGGAGAAGGTCGGCGGGTCGGCCGAGGTTCGATGATGTCGGACAGCCAATTCCATTCCGTGGCCGCGGTGACCAGGACGATGGCGCGTCCGCGGCTGCTCTGGCGAGCCCTCGAGTCGATCGCCGGTCAGACCTGTAAGGACGTCGTTTGGGTCATCGTCAACGACGGTCCGCGCGAACCCGTCGATGCGGTGGCGGCCGGCGCGCGGGAACGTGGATTGGCGGTGGTGGTCATTCACAATGACGAACGGCACGGTCCCGAAGCGGCCAGTAACATCGGCATAAAGGCGACCCGTTCCAAATATGTCGTGATTCACGACGATGATGACAGTTGGGACGAACGTTTTCTTGACGAGACGACGGACTATCTTGAATCAAACCCAGATTTCTCCGGCGTGGCAACGCAAACCCGCCGCGTCGGAGAAGAACAAAGGGGGGGCGATATCGTAGAGTATGAGATCGCCCGGCATAATACACATGTCGAGACGGCGGATATCGGCGGGGTCGCTCGGCCAGGGCTCTTTCCGCCGATCGCTTTCCTTTATAAAAGAAGCGTCTTCGATGTCATCGGCTATTACGACGAGGTCGTCATTGGTGGCGGGGATTGGGACTTCCATATGCGTTTCGTGGAGAAATTTACGATCGGCGTCCTCCGCAAGCCGCTCGCTTTCTGGCACTGCCGGCAAAATCTTCAGGGCGGCGACTATGGGAATTCCCGCTACGACGAGTACGGGGCGGACCTGTGGAAGCGATATGAGGTCGCCGTTTCGAACGGTTTGATCCGTCGTGACATGGAAGCGGGGCGCTTCGGGATGGGGCTGGTCAGCGGCCTTGCCCGTTTGCATGCCCAACAGAACAATATACTGGCCGGTCTGGAATATGGCTTGGCGCGGTTGTACCGCGGGGAAAGCTGATGGCGTCCGATCCCGCCTTCGCCAAAGTCGCGGTCGTCACTCGGACCAAGGATCGGGCCGTGACTCTGCGCCGCGCCGCCGAATCGATCATCAATCAGACCTGCCAGGATCTCGCTTGGGTGATCGTCAACGACGGTGGTGATCCCGGTCCCGTCGACGAAATCGCCGAAGACGCCCGCAAGCGGGGGACGACGGTCATTGCCGTCCACAATCCGAAGAGCGTGGGTATGGAAGCCGCCAGCAATATCGGCATCCGGTCTTCGAATTCGACCTTTATCGTGCTTCTCGACGATGATGATTCATGGGACGAGACCTTCCTGCAGCAGACCGTCGCCTTTCTCGAGAAGCAACGGTGGTGTGCCGGTGTGGCCGTTCAGACTTTTCGTGTTTATGAGGAAATCGGCCGCAACGATATCCATATATCGCATTTTGCACCGCTGAACCCGCAGCTTGCTGAAGTGTTCATGCTTGATGTCGCGGGATGGCATCCGTTTACGATCAATGCCTTTCTCTTCAGAAGAGAGGTCTTATCGCAAATCGGATATTTTTCGGAAGATCTTCCGTTGGGCGGAGACTATGAATTTCATTTAAGGTTTATCGAAAAATTCGATATCGGTGTGATACCGCGGCCGCTGGCATTCTATCATTTGAGAACGGCCGTCGGCGAATACGCCAATTCGGCGCCAACCGGGGCCAGCGTGGATATTCGTGAAATTCACAAAAACACGGTCCGAGACCGATTGCTCCGGCGGGACCTGCGGGAGGAACGGCTCGGCATCGGTGCCCTGGCCTTGATCAGCGCTCAGTATCGAAACGCCGGACAGCGGCTGGAAATCGACTATGCAATCATCGATCAGCTTTTGAAGGCGCGGAAGTAGCGGCGCTGATCGGTGTTGGAGGGATTTGCGATCAGACTGGATCATCGATCTTTCTCGTCATTGCCTTGGATCAGCCGGAATCCAGGGAGGCACCCCACGGGCATTTCCGAGACTCCCGGATCCCCGCTTTCGAGCTTGTGAAATAACTCCAGTGGCACCGGCGTCCCTGCCGGTGTGCCGGCGAAGCCGGCAGCGCAAGAACGGCCGAGGGATCGATCCTGAAGGAAACGTTTCCGCCGCAGGGCGGCGGACACCGACAGGGACGCCGGTGCCACTTTCCCTTGCTTCACAAGCTCTTTCGCCGGGATGACGGTACAGGGATTGATCCCGTTTGGTCGCAAACCGCCCTAGATATTTTCGCCTGCATCCTGAAGAAGCCGCAGCAACCCATCTTCGAGAGCGGTCTCAGCCCGAATCCCCAGCAGTTGAAGCGCCAGCGCGGGACTGCCCTGCGAACGTGGAATGTCTCCCGTCCGGGGGCTGGTATGGTGGATGGTGGACGGACTGCCGGTCAGCCGCAGGATGATTTCCGCGAGTTCGCGAATGCGCGACGTCCGGCCGGTGCAGATATTGGCGACAGGGGCCGAGACGCCGGCGGCCTGCATGGCGGACGACAGGAAGCGTATCGCATCGGCGACGTAGACGAAGTCCCGATTCTGATGGCCGTCCCCATGGATCGCAATGTCCAGGCCGCGCCGGGCTCGATCGGCGAAGATCGAAATCACTCCGGAATAAGGCGACTGCGGGTCCTGACGGGGGCCGTAGACATTGAAAGGCCGCAGGCCGAAGGTCGGAACGCGGTGCACGGTTCCGGCGACATGGGCATGCAGTTCGCAGGCAAGCTTGTCGGCCCCATAGGCCGTCAGGGGGCGGGTCGGTCCTGACTCGCTCAGCGGAAGCGCCTCGATATCGCCGTAGACCGCCGCCGACGACATATAGACCACCGGAACGGGGCCGCCCTGCCGCCGTGCCACGGCTTCGAACACCGTGACCGTGCCTCCCAGATTGACGGCGCTGGTTTCTCGCCATTCTTCATTGGAACGCGCCACCGAAGCGACCGCCGCGAGGTGGAAGCACCCGTCGATGTCGGCGACGGCGGCGTTGATCAGGGGCGCATCGGTGACGCTGCCGATCAGCAGATCGATAGGACCGGCGACCCTATCGCGACGGCCGGTCGACAGATCGTCGACGACCCGGACGCGGTGCCCTGCGGCCAGAAGGGAATCGACAAGATGGGATCCGATGAATCCAAGCCCCCCCGTGACGAGGTAGAGTGACATGAGCCGTCCTAACTGCAGTGGCGCGTCTTGAGAATGCCCGTTCCGACGGTGACATCATCGGATTGGACTTGCAACGGAGGCATCGAAAAACCGAACGGCGCCTCGGGCCGTCAACTGTTCTCCATTTGCAGGATGCTCTTGATGCCGTTCAATTGCTCCGATGCCCAGACATCGTCCCGGTGAACGAATATAAAATTGTTCACATAGGGCATGCCATGGCGATCCCGCGTGCTGCCGGGCAAGATGGGGTCGGCTTGATATTTTTCGACGCTGAACTCATTGAAAGGAAGCAACTCGTTCTTTTCGGAAATGAAAAAGCCGGAATAATCCATGGCGAAGAGGAAGGCGGACACTGCCGTCGTGATGCCGGGGCGATGGCGTTCCTCAAGCTCTATGAACAAGACCGGCTTGAAAGCCTCAAGGGTCCGGGCACCGCCTCGCAAGACCTCCATCTCGAAACCTTCCACATCCACCTTCCAGAAGGTGGTATCCTTTAATACGAAGAAGTCTAACGGAAGAACAATTGCATCCTGTCCGATTTCAGTGACCTCTACGCTGTCTTTGTTGTTCGATAGATATGTTTCATAGTTTTTAGCAAGAGAGGCCCACTGATTGTTCTTATTTCCATCGAATGACGGAATGGAAATCCGCGCCAATCCAGCCTGCTCGCCCAAGGCTACATGATGAACCGTCAGATTGTCCGGAATCCGGCCTCCTCCCAAATTCAGCATATTGCAATACAGAAGCACGAAGGTTTCATGGACCGGTTCGAAAGAAACGACCTGGGAATTTTTCGCTTGCAGCAGCGCCCTCGTCGACTGGCCGACATGGGCGCCGATGTCCAGCAAGGTGCCTGGGCGAGACAGCAGACAGAAGAGAAGATGGTCATGCATATTTTTTCCAGTGCGCAATTTTCCGGAAGCAGTTCGAACCAACCCTCATCGATGGATGACGACGTAAGGATATATCCGTCTCGCCCGGGATTGCGACGGCGATTCGTCGTCCTATCGTCCCGAGACTACTCGGCCGTGGCGGCGATCATCGCTTGAATGGCGGCGCGCATCGCTTCCCGCGCCGAGCGCCGCGCCCGCCAACCGTGCGCATAGGCTTTCGCAAGATCGAAACGCACCACCGGGACGTCTCCTTTCCAGCCGCGGTCCCCGCCCGTGTAGTCATAGCGAACGGAGGAAAGGCCGAGTTCGGAGACGACCATGTCGGCTATTTCGGTGACGGTGAGGTAATCCTCCGTCGCCAGATGAAAATACTGATAGGCCTCATTGCGAGGCGACAGAGATTGCAGTCCGTGCACCACGTCGTCGACATGGATATAGGATTTGCTCTGGCTGCCATCGCCCAGGATGCGCAGATGCGTCGGGTCCTCGCGCAGGCGGCGGATGAAGTCGAAGGCGACACCGTGCGTCTGGTTGTCGCCGACGACATTGGCAAAGCGAAAAACCGAGGCTTTCAGCCCGAACATGTGCGAATAGGCGTGGATCATCGCTTCGCCGGCCAGCTTGCTGGCGCCGTAGGGGGAAATGGGCAGCATCGGGGTCCAATCTTCCGTCACCGCCCGGTCGCCGGTATCGCCGTAAACGCCGCTGCCCGACGCATAGACCAGTTCGGCGACCCCGGCGCAACGAATGGCTTCCAGCAGGTTCTGGGTGAGATAGGTGCCTTCCCAGAAATCCACGTCCGGCTGCGACATGGCCTTGGCGATATCGGGGTTCGAGGCAAAATGATAGGCCTTGCGGGCGCCGGCGATGGCCCCCGTCACGGCGGCGCGATCCTTCAAATCGCCCTCGATGACGGTCAGCCGGGAATTCGCCAGGTTCCGGCCCAGGAACCGTCGCTGGCCCGAACTGAAATTGTCGAACACCGTGACCTCGGCCGTGGTGTCCTTCATCAACTGGTCGACCACATGGCTGCCGATAAAGCCGGCGCCTCCCGCGACGAAAATCTTGTCTGCCATGGCTTTGTCTTGTTTCCGGTTTGCGGCACAGCGCGTCCTGTCGCCCGACCAGCGTCGAACCAGGCCTTCCATTTTCGCCCGGCGCCGCAGAAACCGTTTCCTGCCGGCGTCGCCAGAGGTGAATGGCCTAGACGCTTGTGACTGTCTAGGTCCTCTGCTAGGGTTGGTCAATACAATTTACAGGTCCTATCTTCTCGCGACTTCTTAACTATCTGTTAAGATTTGTCGGTAAGGCAAAACTAGGCGCTCTTTGGGCTGTTTATTCGATGCCGTTGCTTTCTAATTCTTCGGAGACCGGATATTCCGGGTTTCCGATCGAAGCCCTGCCGCCGGTGGCATTGCTGGCGGGCGGGAAGGCGGAACGGATGCGCCCACTGACGGACAGCGTGCCGAAATCTTTATTGCCGGTCGCCGGTCAACCGTTCATTGCGCATCAATTGGCGCTGTTGCGGCGCGAAGGCGCCGAGAAGGTCGTTCTCTGCGTCGGGCATCTGGGCGGCATGCTGCAAGATTATGTCGGCGACGGTCGGAAATTCGGTCTTGCCGTCGAATATTCCTTCGACGGCGCGGTCCCCCTGGGCACCGGCGGCGCGCTCAAACGGGCCCTGCCGCTGTTGGGCGACAGCTTTCTCGTTCTTTACGGCGACAGCTATCTGGACATCGCCTTCGCCCCGGTGGTGGATGGTTTTCGGGCCAGCGGAAAGCCCGGCCTCATGACGGTTTTTCGCAATGAAAATCGCTGGGACGGCAGCAACGTCGATTTCGATGGACAGGCGATCCGTCGGTACGACAAGCGCCACCCGACTCCTTCCATGCAACACATCGATTATGGTTTGGGGATCCTGGCGGCGGCGGCGTTCGATCCTTTCGCGGACGACCAGGCTTTCGACCTGGCCGAACTGTATGCCGGTCTGGCCGACCGCGGCGCGCTGGCGGGTTTCGAGGTGTATCGGCGTTTCTACGAGATTGGTTCGAAGGCGGGCCTTGCCGAAACCGAGCGTTATTTGAGCGAGGGCAATGCCGCCGGCAAAGGGGGGACGGATTAGATGGCGATCAAAATATACGCCGATGGCGCAAAATTGGCCGATATGCTGGCTGCTTACCGGGCTGGCGTGGTGAAGGGATTTACCACCAATCCGACCTTGATGAAGCAGGCCGACATTCAAGACTACGAGGGTTTCGCCAAGGAGGTCCTCGGCCATATTACGGACCTGCCCATTTCCTTCGAGGTTTTCGCCGATGATTTGTCCGAGATGGAACGCCAGGCCCGGAAGATCGCGGCCTGGGGGCCGAACGTCTATGTGAAGATCCCGGTGACCAATACCCGGGGAACGTCCTGTGCGCCTCTGATTCGGACCTTGTCCGCCGCCGGCGTCAGTCTCAATGTGACGGCCATTCTCGGTCTCGGCCAGGTGGAAGAGGTGGTGGAGGCCTTGGCGGTCGGCACGCCGGCCGTCGTTTCCGTCTTCGCAGGCCGCGTCGCCGACACCGGCCGCGATCCGGTTCCCCTGATGGTCAAAGCCTTGCAGATTTGCAAGGCGCGGCCGAAAGCCGAGCTTTTGTGGGCCAGCCCCCGCGAGGTGCTGAATATTTACCAGGCGGAAACGATCGGCTGTCATATCATCACCGTGACGCCCGATCTGCTGCGCAAGCTGACGCTCAGGGACAAAAGCCTTCTCGAATATTCGCTCGAGACGGTGAAGATGTTTTTTGACGACGGCCAGCGGGCGGGATTCCGCCTTTGATGAGCCTGATCGGTGGCGGCAAGGGGAACAGCTGATGGATCACGTGCCTCAATTCTTCGATGAAGTCGCGCAGATCGCGCGCGCCATCGATCTTGTCGCCATCGAATCCCTGGCGCATGAGCTGGCGGCTCTGCGCGAACGCGAAGGCCGCCTGTTCGTGCTGGGCGTCGGTGGAAGTGCCGCCAATGCCGCCCATGCGGTGAATGACTTCCGCAAGCT
>JAATGN010000398.1 GCA_015654615.1 Rhodospirillales bacterium | reverse complement strand
TGCCACTGGGATTATTTCACAAGCTCGAAAGCGGGGATCCGGGAGTCTCGGAAACGCCCGTGGGGTGCCCCCTGGATTCCGGCTGATCCAAGGCAATGACGAGAAAAATCGATGATCCAGTCTGATCGCAAATCGCTCTAACCCCAGGTTTCCGCCCCGAAAGGCAACATGCGGCTGCCCTCGAACGCGATGCCGGGAACGCGGTCCCGGGCCAGCAGCAGGGGGCCGTCGAGATCGACGAAGCGGGCCAGGGGGGTCAGCAGGACGGCCGGGGCCATGGCCAGCGAGGTGCCCAGCATGCAGCCCACCATGATGTCGAGGCCGGCGGCCTTGGCCGCCGCCGCCACGGCCAGCGCCTCGGTCAAGCCCCCCGTCTTGTCGAGCTTGATGTTGACCGCCTGGTAAAGCCCCCGCATCGAGGCCAGGCTGGAGCGGTCGTGGAAACTTTCGTCGGCGCAAAAGGCGATGGGGCTGCGGACGGTCTTCAGGAATTCGTCGCGGCCGGCCGGCAGCGGCTGTTCGATCAGCACCACGCCGGCCGCTTCGCAGGCGGCCAGATTGGCCGCGAAGAGATCCGGGGTCCAGGCCTCGTTGGCATCGGCGATCAGGGTGGCGGCGGGCGCGCCGCGGCGGACGGCGGCGATGCGCCGGGCGTCGCCCTCGCCGCCCAGCTTGACCTTGAGAAGCGGCCGGCCGGCGGCGCTCCTGGCGGCGCTTTCCATGCTGTCCGGCGGTCCCAGGCTCAATGTGAAGGCCGTGACCACCGGCGCCGGCCCCGGTATTCCGGCCAAATCCCAGACCCGCCGCCCGGTCCGCTTGGCCTCCAGGTCCCAGAGCGCGGCGTCCAGGGCATTGCGGGCCGCACCGCCGGGCATGGTTCCCGGCAGATCGCCTCGCGCGGCCCCGGCCGCGATGGCGGGGGTCATCGCCTCGATGGCCGCGGCGACGCCCTCGACCGTCTCGCCGTAGCGGGCATAGGGGACGCATTCGCCGCGGCCCCGCACCGCGCCCTCGGCGAGGGTGGCCACCACCACCACCGCCTCGGTCCGGCTGCCGCGCGAAATGGTGAAGCCGCCGGTGATCGGCCAGCGTTCGACGGCGACGGTGAGGGTCGGCATGATCATCCTTTCTTCGGTCGTCGTTGTTTCGCTTGTGCTCAGAAGAAAACGTCAGTGGCACCGGCGTCCCTGCCGGTGGAAAAGACTCCGCCGCACAAGCGGCGGACACCGGCAGGGACGCCGGTGCCACTTTTCCTTATTCATTCAGAGCGGGTCGACCGCCGGCGCGGATCATGGAAATTCCGCCTGCAGCGCGTCGACCAGGACGCCGACCCCGAAGCGGATCGGATCGGTGGCCGGCAAGCCGTGCGTCCGGCTGGCGGAGTCGAGATAGCGCCGCGCCTCGGCCTCGTCATAGGCCTTGGTATTGACGGCGATGCCCAGCGGCCGGATGGCCGGGTTGGTGACCTGCCCGCAGCGCACGGTCAGGTCGATCACCTCGGCGATCGAGGGCAGGGCGCGTTCGACGCCGCGCATCCTGGTCCGGGTCGGTTCGTGGCAGACCACGAAGGCATCGGGCTGGGCGCCGTGCAGCAGGCCCATGGTGACGCCGGAGAAGGAGGGATGGAACAGCGAGCCCTGGCCTTCGATCAGATCCCAATGGTCGGGATCGGCGGCCGGCGACAGCCATTCGACGGCGCCGGCGATGAAATCGGCGACCACCGCGTCGATGGCGACGCCGCGGCCCGAGATGAAGACGCCGGTCTGGCCGGTGGCGCAGAAATCGGCCTTGATGCCGCGGGCCCGCATTTCCTTTTCCAGGGCCAGCGCGGTGTATTTCTTGCCGACCGAGCAGTCGGTGCCGACGGTCAGCAGGCGCCGTCCCGACCGCTTGACGCCCTTGCCGGTGGCGAAATGCCGGTCCGAATGGCGGACGTCGAAAAGCTGCCGGCCATGCCGGGCGGCGGCCTCCGCGATGGCCGAAACGCTGCCCAGCCGGGTATGCAGCCCGCTGGCGACGTCGAGCCCGGCCTCAAGGGCCGCGACGACGACGCCGATCCAATGGTCGGGCAGCACGCCGCCGGCATTGACCACGCCGATCACCAGGGTACGGGCGCCTTTGGCCTTCGCCTCCGGGATGGACAGATCGGCGATGCCGAGATCGGCCCGGCAGCCGGCCAGGCGCAATTGGCCGACGCACCATTCGGGGCGCCAGTCGGCGATGCCGGCGGCCGTCTTGGCGGCCAACTGGTCCGGGACGTCGCCCAGAAACATGAGATAAGGCTGGGGTATGGTCATGGTTTGGTCCTCTCGAACCGATGCGATTGATGGCGTGGTCCGCATCATGAAACGGCGCGGCGGCGGCGGCCAATGCAACCTTTGCATTGGGATTCCCTGGGGTGGAGAGCTATGGAAACACAGATGAACACCGATGGGCACAGATGAACGCAGATGGGAATGGCGCCGCAGGCATTCCGCCACCGCACCGTCTGTCGCCGATCGAGGAGAATGATCGCCTGCGGCGCATCGGTGTCCATCTGTGCCCATCTGCGTTCATCTGTGATCCTTAAAAAAAACCGCCTCCGCCAAGGTTCTTTATGGATAAGCGCAAAAAATAGGCAAAAACCTTGGGAGATCAAAAATGATGCAAAACTTGCATTGGCAGGCGCCCCTCCCTCCGCTTACCATCGGCCCGATGCGAAATTCGAATGACCGTCGCGCTGGCGATTTTTCAGCAGTTTGTTTCCGCCGAAGGGGCGCCTGATGGATATCCGCTGGCTGCAGGACTTCCTGGCCGTCGCCGAAACGGGCAATTTCACGCGGGCCGCCGAGCGGCGGAATCTCTCCCAGGCCGCCTTCAGCCGCCGCATCCAATCCCTTGAATCCTGGCTGGGGGTGGCGCTGATCGACCGCGGCGTCTTTCCGACCCGTCTGACGGCCGAAGGCGAGCAGTTCCGCCAGCACGCCGGCGACATCCTGCATCAGCTGATCGACGCCCGCCGCGACGTCGCCGGCAAGGCGGTGCCGGGACGCCAGCATATCCGCATCGCCCTGCCTTTCGTTCTGGCCACCACCCGGCTTCCGCATTGGTGGACCTCCTGGTCGGCCCGGCAGCCCCTGAGTTCGACGGTGGTGCTGGGCAACATTCATGATCTGGTCACCGCGCTCACCGCCGGCAATGCCGACGTGATGTTTTGCTATTTGAGCGACCAGCAGCCGATCGCCCTCGACCCCGACCGCTACGACCGCGTGGTGGTCGAAACCGATATGCTGCGCCCCTACGCCAGCCCCTCGCTGCTGGCGCGCGGTGTCGGCCTGCCGGGCACGCCGGAACGGCCGGTGCCGCTGCTGATGTATTCGGTCGGCGTCTATTTCGCCCGCCTGATCGACCTCATCTTCGAGACGGCCGACGCCCGCGTGGTCGGCACCCGCATCCTGGAAAACGACATGTCCGACGTCCTGCGCGACATGGCCCTGGCCGGCCATGGCGTCGCCTGGCTGCCCGACGGCACGGCGCGGGCCGGGACCGGCCAACTGGTCGCCCTCGAGGGCGACATGTGGACGCTGCCGATCAAGGTGGTGGCCTTCAAGGACCGGGCCAACCGCCGCCGTTCGGTGGCGCGCCTGTGGGCGCAGCTGGCCGGCGACGGCCGCACGCCCGACGTCGCTTTCGACTCCGACCCCGACTTTCTCATCACCTCAACGACTCTAGGAGAACCGTGATGCGCGTGAAACCGCTTTTGCTCTGGGTGATCGCCGGCGCCTTGGCCGCCGCTCCGGCCGCCGCCGAGGATCTTTCCGGCACTTTGAAGAAGATCAAGGAAACCGGCTCGATCACCATCGGCTTTCGCGAATCCTCGGTTCCCTTCTCCTATCTCGACGACAATCAGAAGCCGGTCGGCTACGCCCTGGACATCTGCTACAAGGTCGTCGAGGCGGTGAAGAAGGACCTGAAGATGGAGGCGCTCGAGGTCAAGCTGAACCCCGTGTCCTCCTCGACCCGCATTCCCCTGATGGCCAACGGCACCATCGATCTCGAATGCGGCTCGACCACCAACAACGCCGAGCGCCAGAAGCAGGTGGCCTTCACCAACAGCCATTTCCTGACCGCCAGCCGCTTCGTCTCGAAGAAGGCGAGCAAGATCGGCGACATCGACGGCCTGAAGGGCAAGACCGTCTCCTCGACCTCGGGGACCACCAACATCAAGCAGGTCGTCGAGGCCAACACCGCGCGCAACCTGGGGCTCACCGTGCTGCCGTCCAAGGATCACGCCGAGGGTTTCCTGCTGGTCGAAACCGACCGCGCCGTCGCTTTCGTCATGGACGACATCCTGCTGGCCGGCCTGATCGCCGGTTCCAAGGATCCGTCGGCCTACGAGATCTCGAAGGACAGCTTCTCGCTGCCCGAGCCCTACGGCATCATGCTGCGCCGCGACGATCCGGCCTTCAAGGCGGTGGTCGACAAGGCGACGGCCGATCTCTACAAAAGCCCGGAAGGCATCAAGATCTATGAGAAATGGTTCATGCAGCCGATCCCGCCCAAGGGGCTGGTGCTGAACGTGCCGATGGACGCGGCCATGAAGAAGGCCTTCGCCCAGCCCTCCGATTCGCCCGATCCGGCGTCTTATGTGGCGAACTGAGGGGCGCGAATAGGACTGGCCTTTTTCCTTGCCGTCATTGCGAGGAGCGCTAAGCGACGAAGCAATCCAGTCTGCCGGAAAGAGCCGGATTGCTTCGCTCCGCTCGCAATGACGGTGGGAAACCGCGTCATGAACCGCTGGCGACAAGTGGGGGAAAGACCGCCATGACCTATCATTGGAACTGGCATATCTTCTGGGAGCTCTCGCCCGAGGGCAACGGCACCTATCTGGACATGCTGTTCTCCGGCCTGTGGTGGACGGTGCTGACCTCCCTGGCCGCCTGGCTGCTGGCGCTGGCCTTCGGCTCCGCCGTCGGCATCGCCCGGACCCTGCCGATCAGGCCGCTGCAGTGGATCACCGCGACCTATGTCGAACTGTTCCGCAACATCCCGCTGCTGGTGCAGCTGTTCCTCTGGTATTTCGTTCTGCCCGAGGTGGTGCCCCATGCCTGGGGCCTGTGGATGAAGCAACTGCCGAACGCCGCCTTCTATTCGGCCGTCGCCGGCGTCGGCTTCTTCACCTCGTCGCGCGTCGCCGAACAGGTGCGGGCCGGCATCGTCTCGCTGCCGCGCGGGCAGGCCATGGCCGGCAAGGCCCTGGGGCTGACCGTCGCCCAGGTCTATCGCTATGTGCTGCTGCCGGTGGCCTATCGGATCATCCTGCCGCCGCTCACCTCGGAATTCCTCAACGCCATCAAGAACACCTCGGTGGCTCTGAGCATCGGCCTGCTGGAATTGACGGCCCGGGCCCGCTCGATGCAGGAATTCTCGTTCCAGGTCTTCGAATCCTTCACCGCCGCCACCGTCATGTATATGGCGATCAATCTGGTGGTGGTGGTGGCCATGCGGATGCTGGAACGCCGTCTGGCCCTGCCCGGCCACGGCCTGGGCCGGTGAGGGGAGGACCGCCATGTTCGCCAATTTCGACTTCGATGTGATCCGCCGCTCTCTCGGCTATCTGCTGATCGACGGGATGGGCTTCACCTTGCTGCTCACCGGGCTGGCCACCCTGGCCGCCGGCGTCATCGGAACCCTTCTGGCGGTGATCCGCCTGTCGCCGATTCCCGTCTTGCCGGGCCTGATCGTCGCCTATGTCGAATTCGTCCGCTCGCTGCCGCTGGTGCTGCTGATCTTCTGGTTCTATTTCCTGGTTCCTTACCTGGGCCAATGGCTGACCGGGGCCGAACGGCCCATCGCGGTCGGCGCCTTCAGTTCGGCGCTGATCACCTTCACCATGGTCGAGGCCGTCTATTTCAGCGAGATCATGCGGGCCGGCATCCAGTCCGTCTCAGGCGGGCAACTGGCCGCCGCCCGCGCCGTCGGCCTGAGCCGCGCGCAGGCGATGCGCTATGTCATCCTGCCGCAGGCCTTCCGCAACATGGTGCCGCTGCTGCTGACCCAGACCATCGTCCTGTTCCAGGACACCTCGCTGGTCTATGTGGTCTCCATCACCGATTTCCTGGGGGCGGCCGGCAAGGTCGCCCAGCGCGACGGCCGTCTGGTCGAAATGTATCTGTTCGCCGCCGTCGTCTATTTCATCATGTCCTTCGCCGCCTCGATGCTGGTTCGCCACCTGCAGCGGCGCAACGAATTCGCCCATTGAGCCCCCGAATGGCAAAATCGTCATTGCGAGCGCCAGCGAAGCAATGACGGCGGAGCAGTAGAAATCAACGTGCGGAAGAGAGCCCCCATGTCAGTGCCTCCGATGATCGACATCACCCTGGTCAACAAATTCTACGGCAGCTTCCAGGT
>JAATGN010000305.1 GCA_015654615.1 Rhodospirillales bacterium | reverse complement strand
TTCCACCGGCAGGGACGCCGGTGCCACTGACGCTTTTTCTTGGCGGAGCGAAGCGCTCCGGCGTTCACGGGCGGCGGCGCACCCGGATGATCACCTCGACGCCCAGAATCGCCATTCCTTCCGGCGGGGCGGGAATGCCGCTCACCTCGGGCTGTTCGCCTTCGATATCGATCAGCCGCTCCGACTGCTCGTCGAAAAAATGATGATGCTCGGCGGCGTTGGTGCAGTACCAGGTCCGATCGCCGAAACCGACGCGGCGCAGCAGGCCTGCATCGGTCAGATGGTTGAGGGTGTTGTAGACGGTGGCGAGCGACAGCCGCAAGCCGATCGCCGCGAGTTCGCAGTGGAAGGATTCCGGCGTCAGATGGCGGCGCCCGCCAAGGCGGATGGTCCGCATCACCGCAAGGCGCTGGCGAGTCGGCCTCAGGCCGGCGCCAAGCAACCGTTCCAGATCTTCCCCGTCATCGTCGACGCCACGCAAAGTGCCCCCCGTCGGTTACTTTGGAAAGGCTTTCAACTATACGACAACATTCGGAACAGTCCCCTAAAAAGCGACATTCCGATCGTCCTTTTCGGCGGATCGGCGGCCGGGCGCTCCGGCCGCCGCCGTTCCACCGGCGGATCGGCCATTTAGTCTATTTAACTATAGACTGGATATATAAATACCGATTAGCCTTTCGGCCATTTCCTCGAGTCCATCGGAACGGAGTTCCCGCATGAAGTTTTCGCATGTCTTTCTCGGTCTGGCCGCGGTCCTGGCCTTCGGCGCCAATAAGGCGTTCTGCGAAGAGGTCCGCATCGCCACGCAGCCGATCCCGCTCTACGCGCCGCTCTATGTGGCCCAGCACAAGGGGTGGCTGGAAGAGGAACTGGGCAAGGCCCGGCCCGGCACCACGGTGAAATGGTCCTATTTCAATGCCGGGGCCCCGATCAACGAGTCCTTCGCGTCGGGGCAGCAGGATATCGGGTTGCTGGGCGACACGCCCGCCCTGATCGGCAAGTCGGCGGGAGTGGAAACCCGGATCATCGGCAAGCCGTCGGCCGGACCGAAGACCATCGCCGTCGTCGTCGGCGCCGATTCGCAGATCGGCTCGGCCCGTGACCTGAAAGGCAAGAAGGTCGGCGTGCCCAAGGCCTCATACACCGAGCATCTGCTGTCGCTGGTGTTGCAGCAGCAGGGGCTGACCTTGAAGGACGTCGAACAGGTCAATCTGACCAACGGGGATATCCCCCCGGCCATCGTCGCCGGCAGCATCGACGCCGGCGCGGTGTGGGAGCCCGTTCTGACCAAATTCGAAGCCGAGAAAGCCATCCGGGTGCTGGCCGACGGCACGGGCCTGAAGTCCGGCCTGTTGGCCATCGTGGCCAGCAGCGACTTTCTCAGGACCAGGCGCGACCTGGCCCAGGCCTTTCTGCGGGCCTATGCCCGCGGCGCCGCCTTCGTGACGGCCAATCCCCAGGAGGCCGCCCGGCTGGTGGCGGAAGACGTCAGGCTGCCGCCCGATCTGGCCGAGAAGGTTTTCGCCAAACTGGATTTCAGCCCCGCCCTGACCGACGAGGACATCGCGGAATTCAAGAAAACCGAAAGCTACATCCGCGGTATCGGACTGATCCGCTCATCGGTGGATGTGGATGCCTTCGCCGATCGCCGTGTCGCCGCCGAGGCGGGCCTGTAGCCGGCGGTCAGGCCGGACGAAGCCAGACGGCGGTATCGTGAAAGACGGCGCCGCCGGCCGGCACCGCCGGCTCGTCGCTGGTCAGGCTGTTGATGCCCAGGCCGCCGACGAAGGCGTCGTTCGGCCATAGGCTTTCGACGACCAGGGTCTGCCGGTCCATGCCGCTCGCCGTGCGAAGATGCAGCAGCACCGAGGCGCGGTCATTGCCGATGCGGACCAGGTCGCCATCCTTCAGCCGCAAGGCCTCGCAGGTCTGCGCATGGGCCAGCACCGTCGGGCGGCTCTCGGCCCGTTGCGAGCCCGGCGTCTCGGTGAAGGACGAGTTGAGGAAATTCCGGGCCGGCGCCGTGACGAGGCGAAACGGCCTGTCGTCGCAAGCCGCGTCCGCGACGGCCAGATGATCCGGCAGGGAGGGCATTCCGGCATGTCCGGGGCCGATCGAGGCCCAATCCGGAGAAAAATGGAAGCGTCCGTCGGGATGGGGAAAGCCGTCCAGGAAATGCGCGGTCTCGAAGGGCGGGGCGCAGTCGAGCCAGCGCATTTTCGCCAGGTCGTCGGCTCCCGGCTTGCCCGATGTTTTCAGCACCGCATCGATCAACTGCCATTCCGTCATTTCGAAGCCGGGATGATGCGCCCCCAGCCGCCGGGCCAGCCCACGGATGACCGCATGATTGGGCCGGCTTTCGCCCACCGGCGGAATGACGGCGCGGGCCACCTGCAGGAAGGTGTGGCCCGCCGCCTGATAGATGTCGTCATGTTCCAGAAAGGTGGTGGCCGGCAGGACCACGTCGGCCATCCGGGCCGTCTCGGTCATGAACTGCTCATGGACGCAGGTGAACAGATCCTCGCGGGCCAGGCCGGCGCGCACCCGGGTCGAATCGGGCGCCACCACCATGGGATTGGTGTTCTGGACCAGCATGGCGGTCACCGGCGGACCGTCCCGCAGGTCGAGGGGGTCGTGGGTCAGCACCGCGCCGATGCGCGACATGTCCAGCACCCGGATGGCCGGATCGCACAGGTCGCTTCCGGTCAGCAGGCAGAGGTCGAGACCGAAGAGGCTGCCCTGGCCGAACATGGCGCCGCCGCCCGGATGGGCCCAGGCTCCGGTCACGGCGGGCAGGCAGCTTGCCGCATGCATGGCGGCCGCGCCGTTGCGGTGGCGGGTGAAGCCATAGCCGAGGCGGAGGAAGCTGCGTTTCGTGGCGCCGTACAGTCTGGCGAAAGCGACGATGGCCTCGGACGGCAGGCCGGTCACGGCGGACGCCCAGGCGGGCCCCCGGGCGGCCAGATGAGCCTCCAATCCGGCCGGGAAATCGGTGTAGCGGGCCAGATAGTCGCGGTCGGCCAGCCCCTCGGCGAACAGCACATGCATGACGGCGGCGGCCAGGGCGCCGTCGGTGCCGGGACGCGGCGCCAGATGCAGGTCGGCCTTGGCGGCGGTGGCGGTGCGGTAGGGATCGACCACCACCAGCCTGGCGCCGCGCTCGCGGCGGGCTTTCTGCACCCAGTTCATCACATGGACCTGGGTATGGACGGGGTTGCCGCCCCAGATGACGATCAGGTCCGAATGCACCATTTCCCGGACGTCGACGCCGCGCTTGGCGCCGATCCCGGCCTGCCAGCCGGCATTGGCGACGGCGACGCAATAGGTTTCGCGCATGCCGGAATATTTCAAGGCATGGCGCAGGCGCTTGATGCCGTCCCGCTGCACCAGGCCCATGGTGCCGGCGTAATGAAACGGCCAGACAGTTTCCGAACCGTAACGAAAAGCGGCTTGCGAGAAGCGCTCGGCGATCAGATCCAGCGCCTCGTCCCAGCCGATGGCGGCGAATTGTCCGCTGCCCTTGGGGCCGGTGCGGCGCAGCGGGGTGGTCAGACGGTCGGGGTGATGGACCCGCTCGGCGTAGCGGGCCACTTTTGCGCAGACGACGCCGTCCGTATAGGGCTGCTCGGCGCCGCGGATGCGACCGATGTGGGTGGCGTCCGTGCGCTCGACGTCGAGCGCGCAGACGCTGGGGCAATCATGGGG
>JAATGN010000302.1 GCA_015654615.1 Rhodospirillales bacterium | reverse complement strand
TTGCGCAGGGCGATGGCGACGGCGCGCTTGGCGTCATGCTGGCCGACGATGAAACGGTCGAGTTCGGAGACGATTTCACGGGGGGAGAAGGCAGAGCTCATAGGCTTTCCACAGTCACGTTTTCGTTGGTGTAAACGCAGATGCCGGCGGCGATCTTCATCGCCTTGCGGGCGATCGCCTCGGCGTCCAGGCCCTCGACGTCGATCAGGGCGCGCGCCGCCGACAGCGCGTAATTGCCGCCCGAGCCGATGCCGATCAGCCCGTCTTCCGGTTCCAGCACGTCGCCGGTGCCGGTCAGCACCAGCGAGACCTTCTTGTCGGCCACCGCCATCATCGCCTCCAGGCGGCGCAGATAACGGTCGGTCCGCCAATCCTTGGCCAATTCGACGCAGGCCCGGGTCAATTGACCGGGATATTTTTCGAGTTTCGCCTCGAGCCGTTCGAACAGGGTGAAGGCGTCGGCGGTGGCGCCGGCGAAACCGCCGATCACTGAGCCGTCGCCCAGGCGCCGCACCTTGCGGGCGTTCGACTTGATCACCGTATCGCCAAGCGAGACCTGGCCGTCGCCGGCGATCACCATCTTGTCGTTCTTGCGCACCGCCAAAATGGTGGTGCCATGCCAAAGTTCGTTGGTTGTCATAGGGCCTCAACAAAAGCGAAGACGCGTTTTTTAGATAATGCAAATCCAGGCCGGCGGTAGGGGGGCGGATGATAGCCCGGCCGAGCGGACCTGGCAAACCAGGCCGCGGCAAGCTTCGGAGAAGCGCATCCGGTCTTTGGCGAAAATCGTCGATCATGTTTCGCCGTCGGCCCGGGGCGTCCGATCGTTTTCGGAGGCGGTGCCGGTGATGGCCGGATCTCCGTCTTTGCCGTCATGGCGCGAGGTTCGGCGGAGGAAAGGGATTGTGATAGGGTACGCACAGCCATTGCCGTCTCTCCTCTGTAAGAGCGGTTGTGGTCAGGCCGGACGGGGTGTTGGTAGCGCCCTGTTCGGCCGTATTCTTGCTATCATCGCGACTACACGATAATTTGGTTATTACATAATGTCACGGCTATAATGATGTCAAGGTGCTGATGTGATAACAGGGGACCAATTGAGAATGGCGCGGGCCGCGCTGAAATGGGGGGTCCGCGACGTGGCCCGCGAGGCGAAAGTATCACCGGCAACCGTCACCAGGATCGAAGCGGACAGCCCGGCCAACGCTTCGACGCTTGCCGCCATCCGTTCAGCCCTTGAGGCTGCCGGCGTCGAGTTCATCGCGGAGAACGGCGGAGGGCCGGGGGTGAGATTAAGGAAGAACAAAGCCTGATGTGATGCGAAGGCGCGGCAATCCAGGGGGCGGCTCCCTGTTGCTAAGAAAAAAGAATCAGTGGCGCCGGCCTTAAGCGCCGGCGGAAAAGACTCCGCCACGTTTCAACAGGATGTCGATACTTATTGGATGTTTCCTACCGGCTCCAATATCGACATTATCCTTTCTTCTGCCACCGCCAAATCGGGCAGCAAATTTACCTGCGCTCCCAAAGACGCGGCATTGGCGGCTATTCTTTCGCAGTCTTCGGGATGGGCGATGATCCAGGCGACGGTCTCGTCGAGATCCGACAGATCCGCCGCCAGGGGGATGAAATTTTCCCAAGGGATCAGCTTGTCGTAGAACCATTGGCGAAACCCGAAAGCCGACTCGACCTTCAGGATCGTCGCGCCGCCGATCATTTTGTCGAGAAGGCTCCAGGCATTGGTCCATCCGTCGACGTCGACCAGATAGCGATAGTCGAGGAAAGCCAATTTCGGTACTTCCGGTTTCAGCCAGCCCTCATGTTCTATCGCTTGGCGCAAATAGGGTTCGGCGATGGTCCGCAGAGAGACCAGGGCAACGTCGAGCATGGCGGCGTGCGAACTCTTGCGCGCCGAGGCACACAGTTGCAGTCTCTGCTGGCAGTCCCAGCTCGAGGGGTCCCGGGGATCGGCTTCCTTGATCCGGGGTCCGGCCGAGCCGCCGCGCCAGAAGATGACGTTCTTCCGATCGCGCCATGGCTTCGCATGCCGGGCCACATGGGCGCGATAAACGTCGTAATTGTCGTTTTCGTAAAAATAGGGATCCGGGATCAGAATGGTATCCGCCTGCGCCGACGAATAGGCGACGCGTCGGTAGCGGCCGCTGTCGGTTCCGTCGCCCAGGTCGAAGATGCATTCGAAAACTCCGTTTTCCGGGAGTTTTTTCGCAATATTCGAAAAAATGTCGCCGACCATCGGAAAACGTTCGAAACTGCACAGCGGCCGCGAGACGATGTCCGCCGCGGCAAACAAAACGATGTTTTGGCGGGAAACATGGACGATGACATGTTCGACGGATTCTATCGAACGAGGCAAAATGGCGCGCGGCCGCAGTTTAAATGACAGTGGTATCGTACTTTTGGCCATGAAGGCCGTCGTAAATGCCATTTCCAGAAGAGAATAGGCCTCCAATACCCTATTCTCGTCCAGCTCCTTCAAGGCCAGATCTTGAATTTGGCATGCGATATTGAGGAAACCCTTTTCCATCCCGTCCCCAATCTCGATCCCGCCGGCCTTGGCCGCTCTCAAGATAGCCGAACGCACGATCTGCGAGAAGCGCTTCGGTTCCGGCGGCGCCCGTCACGTCCGTTTCGGTTAACGGCTGGCACAATGGCGCGGTTCCTGCTAGTACGAAAGCCGAGCAGGAGGAGTCTGCCATGCGGCAAGCGACCATCGAGAGAAACACCACCGAAACCCGTATCCGCGTCGCCGTCGACCTGGACGGAGCCGGCCGTTACGCCGTCAAGACCGGCGTGGGGTTCCTCGACCACATGCTGGAGCAGCTGTCGCGCCATAGCCTGATCGATCTCGAGGTCGAGGCCGACGGCGACCTGCACATCGATGCGCATCACACCACCGAGGACAGCGCCATCGCCATCGGCCAGGCGGTCAATCAGGCGCTGGGCGACCGCAAGGGGATCAATCGCTACGGTTCGGCCCTCATCCCGATGGACGAGACGCTGTCCCGCGTCGCCATCGATCTGTCCAACCGCCCCTATCTGGTCTGGAAGGTCGGATTTTCCCGCGACAAGCTGGGAGTGATGGATACCGAACTGTTCAAGGAATGGTTCTATGCCTTCGCCCAGGCGGCGGGCGCCACCTTGCATGTCGAGACGCTCTACGGCGAGAACAACCACCATATCGTCGAGTCCTGCTTCAAGGCCCTGGCCCGCGCCCTGCGCGAGGCCATCGCCATCGACGGGCGCAAAGCCGATGCCGTCCCCTCGACCAAGGGCACCTTGGGCGGGACCCTGTAGGATGTCTCTTGTCGCGCTGATCGACTATGGGTCGGGCAATTTGCGCTCGGCGGCGAAAGCCTTCGAGCGGGCCTCGCGCGAAGCCGGCCTGGCGAGCCCCATCCTGGTGACGAGCGACCCCGAGCAGGTGCGCCGGGCCGGGCATATCGTGCTGCCGGGCGTCGGCGCCTTCGCCGATTGCAAGCGGGGCCTCGACGCCTTGCCGGGAATGGTCGAGGCTTTGACCGAGGGGGTGATCGCCCAGGGCAAGCCCTTTCTGGGAATTTGCGTCGGCATGCAATTGATGGCCGATTGGGGCCTCGAGCACGGAAAGCATGCCGGCCTGGGCTGGATCGAAGGCGCGGTTGCGGCCATGACGCCGGCCGATCCGGGCCTGAAGGTGCCGCACATGGGATGGAACGAACTGCAGTTTCCCGCCGATCGGCACGCCGTGCTGGCCGGTTTGGCGCCGGGAAGCCACGCCTATTTCGTCCACAGCTATCATTTCATCGCCGGCCGGCCGGCCGACGTCGTGGCCACGGTCGATTATGGCGGGCCGCTGACGGCGGTCGTCGGCCGCGACAATCTGGTGGGAACCCAGTTTCACCCGGAAAAAAGCCAGGCCACCGGTTTGGCGGTGATCACCAATTTTCTCACGTGGCGCCCATGATTCTGTATCCTGCCATCGATCTCAAGGACGGCGCCTGCGTGCGCCTGGTGCGGGGCGAAATGGACGCCGCCACCGTGTTCAATACCGATCCGGCCGCCCAGGCCCGGCTTTTTGCCGCGGCCGGCTGCGCCTGGATCCATGTGGTCGATTTGAACGGCGCTTTCGCCGGCCGGCCGGTCAACGGCGAGGCGGTCGAGAAGATCGTCGCGGCGGTTCCGGTTCCGGTGCAGCTGGGCGGCGGCATCCGCGACCTGGCGACCATTGCCTTGTGGCTGGAAAAAGGCGTCCGCCGAGTCATCCTGGGCACCGTCGCGCTTCGCAATCCGGCCCTGGTCAGGCAAGCCTGCGCGCAATTTCCCGGGCAGGTGGCGGTCGGCATCGACGCGCGGGGCGGTCACGTCGCCGTCGAAGGCTGGGCCGAGGATTCCGAGGTCACCGCCCTGGAGCTGGCCTTGAAATTCGAAGATGCCGGCGTCGCCGCCATCATCTATACCGACATCGACCGCGACGGTCTGCTGGGCGGCCCCAATGTCGAGGCCACGGCGACCTTGGCCGAACGGCTGACCACGCCGGTGATCGCCTCGGGCGGCGTCGCCTCGCTGGACGATCTCAGGGCCTTGAAGGCGCGGGCCGCCTCGGGCATCGAGGGCGTCATCTCGGGCCGCGCCCTTTACGACGGGCGGATCGACCTGGCGGCGGCGCTGGCGGTTTTGAGGGACTGAGCGTTCAAATCGCACAGATGAACACAGATGAAAAACACGGATAAACACCGAATAACAAGATTGCCGCCGAAGGCGGCGGATGACCTTCATCCGTGTTCATCCGTGGATATCTGCGTCCATCCGTGTTCTCCAGGGACTCGAGGTTTCCGATGCTGAAGATGCGCATCATCCCCTGTCTCGACGTCAAGGACGGGCGCGTCGTCAAGGGCGTCAATTTCGTCGATCTGATCGATGCCGGCGATCCGGTCGAACAGGCCCGGCTATACGACCGGGCCGGCGCCGACGAGCTGACCTTTCTCGATATCACCGCCTCGTCGGACAACCGCGATACCCTCTATGACGTGGTGGCGCGGACGGCCGAGCAGTGCTTCATGCCGCTGACCGTCGGCGGCGGGGTCCGCAAGCTGGAGGACATCCGCAAGTTGCTGCTGGCCGGGGCCGACAAGGTCTCGATCAATACGGCGGCGGTGCATCGGCCGGACTTCGTGCGCGAAGCGGCGGAAAAGTTCGGCAGCCAATGCGTCGTCGTGGCGATCGACGCCAAGCAGACCGCACCCGGCCGTTTCGAGATCTTCACCCATGGCGGCCGGCAGGGCACCGGGCTCGACGCCGTCGACTGGGCCCGCCGCATGGTCGAGTTGGGGGCCGGGGAGATTCTGCTGACCTCGATGGATCGCGACGGGACGCGCCAGGGTTTCAATATTCCGTTGACCCGCGCCGTGGCCGATGCGGTTCGGGTGCCGGTGATCGCCTCGGGCGGCGTCGGCACCCTGGACCATCTGGTCGAGGGAATCCGCGACGGCCATGCCACCGCCGTGCTGGCCGCCTCGATTTTCCATTTCGGCCAGTTTTCCATCGGGCAGGCCAAGGCGCATCTGCGGGCGGCGGGCATTCCCGTGCGCCTGTCTTGAAGAGGAGGACAGGCCGTGCCGAGTGACGGCAAGATCGTCGATCAGCTCTATCGGACCATCGCCGCCCGCCAGGGGGCCGATCCGCAGGAATCCTACACCGCCAAGCTGTTTTCCAAGGGCCGCGGCAAGATCGCCCAGAAGCTGGGCGAGGAATCGGTGGAAACCGTGGTGGCCGCCTTGACCGAAACGCCGGAGAGGCTGGTCAGCGAAAGCGCCGATCTTTTGTATCATCTGCTGGTCTTGTGGGCCGATTGCGGGGTGCAGCCGGCCGATGTGTGGGCGGAATTGGAAAGACGGCAGGGTGTGTCCGGCATCGCCGAAAAGAACGCCCGTCAGGAATAGTCCGGAAAAGGGGGATTTTCACCATGGCCTACGATCCCGACAATGTGTTCGCCAAGATCCTGCGCGGCGAGATTCCCTGCAAAAAAGTCTATGAGGACGATTTCGCCCTGGCCTTCCACGACATCGCGCCCCAGGCGCCGGTGCATGTTCTGGTGATTCCCAAGGGCGCCTACGTCTCGCTGGACGATTTCACGCAAGAGGCGCCGGATGCCCTGATCGCCGGTTTCGTGCGCGCCCTCGGCAAGGTGGCCCGGCAATTGGGATTGGACGACACGGGCTATCGGCTGTTGGCCAATACCGGGCGGGACGGCGGCCAGGAAGTGCCGCATCTGCATGTTCATCTGTTTGGCGGACGGATGCTCGGTCGGATGCTTGCCAAGGCCGATTGACGGCCGGCAGGCCCGATGCCGCCGCCCGGGATGCGGGTGAAGCGGCAACGGCGGCGGCAAAAAGAAATCCGGCTTTTTGGACTTTAGGCTCTCGCCATTTGATTGCGCATTGGGCACAGTGACGACTCGGATATATCAATCGAGTCATGGCGCCGCCCGCATCCACATTTTTGCCGCCGCATGGTCACCGCCTGCGGTTGGAATTGACCGTGTTGATGGCTTTGCTCGCCGTGCTGGTGACCCTCGGGGTCTGGCGCCAGAGCAAAGAGTCGGCGGTCGAAAAAGCACATGCGTTGTTTGACCTTCGGGTCGAGGAACTGGCGCATGCCGTGGTTTTGCGCGTTGCCGACTATGAACAGGTCCTTCGCGGCGCCCGCGGCCTGTTCGCCGCCAATCGCGCCGTCGGGGCGCGGGAGTGGCATGCCTATGTCCGGGAACTGGGCATAGATTCGCTTTACAAGGGAATGGAGAGCTTCAGCGTGCTTCGCGTGATCGAAGCCGCCGACGCCGACCGATTCGTGGCCGAGCGCAGACGCGATCCGGACACCGCCGATTTCACCCTGAAAACCGATCGGCCGCGCGAGCAATATGTCATTTTGAGCTTCGTCGAACCGCGTCTCCCCCGCAATGCCGCGGTCATCGGGCGCGATTTCGGGACCGAGCCCGACCGGGCGGCTGCCCTGACCCGGGCCCGGGAGACGGAACAGCCGACGGCCACCGCCCCGATCCGGACGTTCAGCCAGCCCGACGACGCTTCGCGCAGCTTTGCCGTTTTCATCCCGATTTTCCGGCCGGGCCTGCCGCTCGAGACGATTGCCGAACGGCGCCGCGCCTTGTGGGCCTATGTCAGCAGCGTGGTCAAGATCGATACGATGATCGATGGCGTGGTGGCCGATTTACAGCGGGAAGTGGCGACCGACGCCGTCGAGGGCATGGTTTTCGCCATTACCGACGTGACCGATCCGACCACGCCGCTGCCGGTCTACGACCGCGGCCTGGCCAAGGCGGAACGGCCGCCGGAGACCTTTTCCAGGACGGTCGCCATCGGCGTCTCCGGCCGCCAATGGATGATCGAGGCGGCGGCCCTGCCTTCGCCGCAGGCCCGCCAGGCCAACGATACGCCGGGGATCTGGACCCGGGCGGTCGCCTTGTTCGGTGTTCTGCTGACCGGCCTGACCCATGCGCTGGGGGTCATTTTGGAAAATCGGGCCGATTTGCGCCGCGCCTACGCCCGATTGGCCGAGCGGGAAGCGGAACTCGACCTGCTGGCGCACAGCGATTCCCTGACCGGCGTGGCCAACCGCCGCCATTTCTTTCTGGTCGGGACCAGTGAATGGGCGCGGGCCAAACGCCATGGCCGGGCCCTCAGCGTGCTGATGGTCGACGTCGATCATTTCAAGGCGATCAACGACACCCACGGCCATGGCATCGGCGACGAAACCTTGAAGACCCTGGCCGCGGCCTGTCGCGCCACGTTGCGCGACTGCGATCTGATGGCGCGCATGGGTGGCGAGGAATTCGCCGTGCTGCTGGCGGAAATCGACTTGGCGGCCGCCCAGGCCGTGGCCGAACGCCTTCGCCAGGTGGCGTCGGAAATGCGGGTGCCGATCGAGGACGGGGAGTATTTGTCGCTGACCATCAGCATCGGCGCGGCCTGCCTTTGTTCCGGCGATCAATCGCTGGACGACGTGGTGCGCCGGGCCGACCGGGCGCTGTATGCCGCCAAGGCGGCCGGCCGCAATCGGGTGATCGTTTCCAATCAGGAAGAGCTGCCGCTGTTCGCCTTGACCGCCCTGCCCGATCCCTCGCCGGAATGATCGGAACCGGCCCGGCGGAAAGCTGATACAAGGGTGGTTACGAACCGGAAGCGCATGGGAAGGACGAATGGCGGGCAAGGTAAAGCCGGGGAAGATCAGCGCGGTGGTCGCCGAACTGGGCGCCGAAATCGTCGGAGGATCGTTGCCGCCCGGCTCGGTCCTGCCCGCCGAACATGAGCTTGAGGCGCGGTTCGGTGCCAGCCGCGGCGTTGTTCGCGAGGCCATGAAGACGCTGGAGGCCAAAGGTCTGGTCCAGGTCAGGCCTCGCCATGGGACCCATATCCGGCCGCGGCATGAATGGCATTGGCTCGACCGCGATCTGATTGCCTGGCTTTCGGCCAATGGCATCGATCGGGATGTGCTTCTCGCTTTTCAGGAAACACGCTCGGTCATCGAACCGGCCGCCGCCGCCTTCGCCGCCGAGCGCGCGAACGCCATCGAAAGCCAGGCAATCACCGACGCCTACAGGGCGATGGCGCGCCACGCCAACGATCCGGCATCGGCGATCGCCGCCGACAGACTGTTCCACCTCGCCGTCCTGCGCGCGACGCACAATCCCGTGCTGCAAAGCATGAGCGGCGCGGTCGAGTCCATTTTGACCGCGATGTTCGATGTCACCGTCGGAGTCTTCGAAGGAAACCTGGCATCCCATGCCGCCGTTGCCGATGCCATTCGCCAAGGTGATCCGGGGCGGGCCAGACGGGCGATGGAGGACTTGCTCGGCTACACGAAGACGTTCTTGAGCGCAAAAGCCTAGTGGAACGCTTCGTTTAAAACGAAGCGTTCCACTAGGCTGCATGCGATGCCTTCGCCTCCGGCTTCGGCAGGCTCAAGCGCCGCTCGGGCTTAAGTGGTCCCTTTCATTTAAGATGAAACGGACCACTAGCGCGGTTCGCGCCTCGCCTCTTACAATATTCCGTAGGTGTCCCAGGCCGTCTGGGCCGACATCCCGTTTTTTATGGCCAGGAAGACGCGCTTCTCGCCGTGGGCCTTCCGCCATGCGCGTTGCATGACCTCTTCTTCGATGGCGCGCGGCACCACGCAGACGCCGTCCATGTCGCCGAAAAGGATGTCCCCGGGAGCGATGGTGACGCCGTTCATCTGAATCTTGCAGCGAAAATCCACCACTTTGCCGCGAGGGCGCTGGTCCTGCGCATAGCGTCCATAAGAGAATACCGGGAAATCGAGGGCGAGGATGCCGCGTGTATCGCGGGAATAGCCATCCATCACCGCGCCGGCGGCGCCCTGGTTCATGGCGCAGGTGCACATCAGTTCACCCCATAAGGCGTAAGTGGGGGACGCGCCGGTGCAGACATAGACCTCGTTCTTCTTCAGATCGTCCAACGCCGTCAGCATCAGGCCGAAGGGCTTGTTGAACAGCGGGTTTTGGCGTCCGGGACCCTCGCCGCCATCGTCATCGGCTTCGAGAACCGGCATGGCGCGGCCGATGGTCACCATGTCCTGGCGCAAAGGTTGAATCGTCGGCGAAAGGAACTGGTGGGTATAGCCCATCATATCCATCACATCGCCGACGACGGCGGTAAAGAGGCCTTGGCGCGCCTTGGCGAAAAGTTCGTCGTCGTTTTGGTAGATGAAGTCGAGGTCCATGCGAAATCTCCAAGAAAGCAGGCAAAGCCTATTGTCCGAATGGCATCTC
>JAATGN010000277.1 GCA_015654615.1 Rhodospirillales bacterium | reverse complement strand
GAATCATTCGGGCCGCGTTTTCAACAGAGTCTTTAATTCTTAATCTGCTAAAGATTATGATGAAGAACCGCAGCAACGATATCCGTGACCCGACACAGCAAGGCACGCAACGCCATGGTCAAGAGAAAGCTTTCGCGCCAAGACGTCGACAAACTGCTGGCCGAACGATCGATCGAGGCCCGCGTCGAAACGGCGGCCAAACTGGCCCATCAGTTCGAAAGCGGCGAACTGTCGCCCAGCGAACGGCGGCTGGCCGCCGATATCCTGCGGCTGATGGCCCGGGACGCCGAGGTCCAGGTGCGCCAGGCCCTGGCCATCAATCTCAAGGAAAGCGCCGCCCTTCCGCACGATTTGGCGCTGCATCTGGCCCAGGACGTCGACACGGTCGCCCTGCCGATCCTGCAATTCTCGCAGGCGCTCACCGACGGCGACCTGATCAAGATCGTTCGCAATCGGGAAGTGATCAAGCAATTGGCGATTACCCGGCGGGCAACCGTCTCCACCAACGTCTCCGAGGCCTTGGTGGAGACCGGAACGCCGGAAGTGGTGGTCAGCCTGGTGTCCAACGAAGGGGCGGCGATTTCCGAAGATTCATTGCAGGCCATCGTCGACGCCTTCGGCGACGAAGCCGCCGTCCAGGGCTCGCTCGTGCATCGCAGCAATCTGCCGGTCACGGTCGCCGAACGCCTGGTCACCCTGGTGTCGGATCAATGGCGCGACCATCTGATCACGCAGCACCAACTGGCCGGACATCTTGCCGCCGACATCACCCGGCAAAGCCGTGAACGGGCGACCATCAGCCTGTCCGCCGGCGCCGATCGCGAAGATGTGGAGGGCCTCGTCCGCCATTTGAACGACCACCGCCGCCTGACGCCGTCGCTCCTGCTGCGGGCCATCTGCATGGGCGATACGACCTTCTTCGAAGCCGGCATGGCGGAACTCGGCGCCGTGCCCCTGATCAATGCGCAGACCCTGATCCACGATTCGGGCGAACTGGGATTCAAGGCTCTTTACGACAAGGCCAAACTGCCGGCCGCCCTGTTTCCGGCGTTCCGCTGCGCCCTGGATGTGGCCCATGAGAATGCCTTCGACGGGGGCGAGCAGGACCGCGAGCGTTTTTGCCGCCGGATGATCGAGCGCATCCTGACGCAATATGAAAAGCACGGCGTCACCTTCGATTCGACCGATCTCGAATATCTCTTGGCCAAGCTCGATCAACTGCCCGCCAATCTCACCACTTTTTCCTGAGGTCCGCCGAGCCATACTGAAATATGCGGAGCGGCGATTACTCCAGCGAACCAAACTAAAAAACGCAGATGCGGGCCTTTCATGGCAGGTTGCGGAATTTGCACTTACGAATTTTTCAGATTTTTTTTCTTTCCTTCCCAAAGGCGCCTCACTACAGTGCCGATAGTTCTTTATCCCTTCCCGATATCCGACTATTCGTAGCCATTCCCGTGCGATTGGTGTAAGAATCCCCATTGATCGGGGGCGCTCTCGTCCAGGGACGAAACCGCCGGAACATTCCTCCCTCGCTCCACTGGTGTCTCGATGTTTCAGCTGATTCGATTGCTGCGCCGAGATGGCAGCAATGGCAAATGCCTCAATGCGACACCCTGGTGGGCGGCCGCCATGGTCACGGTGGCGACCGGCCAGGTTTCGGCCCAGGACCTCGATTATGGGAACTACGAAAGTCTGTTCGGCGAATCGGTCACGATGAGCGCCACCGGCAAGCCCGAACGGCTCTCCGACACCCCCATCCTCATGGACATGATCACCGCCGAGGACATCCAGCGGTCCGGGGCACGGGATATTCCCACCCTGCTGCGCCGCCTGGCCGGCATCGACCTCATCCATGCCTCGACCAGTTCGCAGGAACTGGGGGTCGGGGGCTATCTGCAGTCCATCGGCAGCCGCGTGATGGTTTTGATCAATGGCCGCCAAATCTATTTCGACGGCTTCGGCGACGTCTTCTGGTCGGCTGTTCCGGTCGAACTGCAGGAGATCCGGCAAATCGAAGTGATCCACGGGTCCGAAAGCGCGCTTTACGGCTTCAATGCGGTGGACGGGGTCGTCAACATCGTCACCTTCGATCCGGTCGACGATCCGATCAATGCGGTGACGGCCCGTCTCGGCAATCATGCCCGGCGGGATCTGAGCGCCAGCGTCACCCAATCCTTGGGCGAGGGATCCGGTGTGCGGATTTCGGCGGCCGGCGACCATGCCCATGATTACGGCATGATCCGCACCGCGCCGGAGGATGCCGCCCTCGAAAAAAATCCGAACCGCCGTTCCGCCTCTTTCGACGCCGGGTTTACCTTGCCCGACGGGGCCCGGCTGGGTCTCGAAGCCTCCCACACCGATGTCACCGAACGCGCCGTGACCTACGACGTTTTCTACGATGTCCGGGTCATGGTCGATGCCGTCAAGGCCGGCTACACCGCCAACACGGGGATCGGCCACATCAACGCCACGGCTTTTTATACCGGCATGCGGGCCCCCTGGGTCCAGACCCGGGCGTTCCAGCCGTTCGGCATCGCCGACCGTTCCACCGTCGGCCAAATTTCGGATGTGTTCAAGGTCGGGCCGGCCGACAGTATCCGCTTGGGGGGAGAAGCGCGTCACGACGAGATGGCGGCGGGCAATCTCACTTACGGCACGCTTTCCGGCGACCTGGGGGCCGGGTCCGCCATGTGGGAGCACAACTTCATGCCCGGGCTTTCCTCGGTGAACGCCATCCGCTACGACTATTTCAAGCTGGGACGGAGCGGCCAATCCCTTCCCCTCGATCTTTATTCGAATGCCGACTTCGATCGCAGCGTGCAGGGGTTCAGCGTCAATTCGGCGCTCATCGACAGGCTGAGCGAGGCCGATACGCTCCGCCTGTCCTTCGCCCGCGGCCTGAAATTGCCTTCGCTGGCCGATTTCGGCCAGGTGGAGCATTTTCAATATTATCCGCTCTACCATTTCGGCAACCCCAACCTCCTGCCCTCGACGGTCTACGACTACCAGGCCGGCTGGGACCACCGCATCGCCGACTGGGACACCACGAGCCGGCTCGGCATTTTCCATCAGATGACCATGCATCACGTCGGCGGTTCCTACGTCCTGCTGCCCGGCGCCACCGCCCAGGAATCGACGATGGGCGCCGGTTCGGTGGCGAACGGCATCGAGTGGGGACTGCGCCACAAGGCCAGGGACGGCTGGACCTGGAGCGCCAATTACACCTTCGAACGCCTGCATGAGCATGCCGACCTGGGATTCCACGATGCCGTGCCGGTGCACAAGGCCAACGGCGCCATCGGCTACGCCTGGGACGCCTGGGACGCCGGCCTGACCGCCGCCTATGCCGGGGCGACCAAGGGCACGGTCATCAGCGCGATGGCGACGACTCCGGTCTATCTCACCGAGACGGTCAAGGGATATACCACGCTCTCGCCGCGTCTGGCCTGGCGCGGAATGGAGCATGTGAGCGTCGAACTGGTCGCCGACAGCCTGTGGCCCTATCGCGACTCGGTCGTCCAGAGGATGGAGTCGACCTATTACCTGTCGGTGACCTTCAGCTACTGACCTCGGCCAACGAAAGATCCCCGGAAGATGACGACCAGCCATGCCCCGCCATCTCTTGACGCCGTGCCGGCGGGCCCCCACCTTCGTGGCGGTTTCCTCCGCGGGACGGGCAGCGATTCCCCTTTGCCCGCTCTCTTCCGCTTTCCGCTCGGGCGAGGCTTTCTCCGCCCTTCGTGTCACGAAAGACAAGGTTCCTCATGCCTCAGCAATTGACCCGGGCTCTCACGGCGGTGCTGGCGCTGGCCGCCGGCCTTTCCGTGGCCAACATCTATTACAACCAGCCGATGCTCGGCCTGATGGTCGCCGATTTCGCCGGCAGCGGACATGTCCGGCTGGTGCCGGCGGCGACCCAGTTGGGGTACGCCCTGGGCCTGCTGCTGCTGGTGCCGCTCGGCGACAGCATGGACCGGCGGCACCTGATCGTCGGACAAAGCGTCATCCTGGTGGCGGCCCTCGCCGCCGCCGCCGCCGCGCCTTCGGTCGTCGTCCTGCTGCTCGCCTCGCTGATCATCGGCGCCACCGCCACCATCGCCCAGCAAATCGTTCCCCTGGCCGCCGAAATGGCCCGGCCCGAGCATCGCGGCCGCGTCGTCGGCACGGTGATGAGCGGACTTCTGGCCGGCATCCTTCTGGCCCGCACCGTCAGCGGCACCGTCGGCGCCTATTCGCACTGGCGGGTCATGTTCGCCGCCGGCGCGGTCGTCGCCGCGCTGATGGGCGTCATGCTGTTTTTCACGCTGCCGCGCCGCCCCCCTGAACAGCGCTACCCCTATGTCGACCTGTTGCTGTCGCTGGGCAGCCTGACCCGCAGCCAGCCGGCGTTGCGCCGCGCCGTGCTGATCCAGGGCGCGATGTTCGCCTGCTTCAGCATCTTCTGGACGACGCTGGCCCTGCTTCTGCAAGAAGCGCCCTTCCATCTGGGCGCCGATGTGGCGGGCCTGTTCGGCATCGTCGGCCTGGCCGGCGTGGCCATCGCCCCGGTGGCCGGGCGCCTGTCCGACAAGCGCGGTCCACATGGCATCATCGGCGCCGGGATTTTTCTGGTTCTGGCCGCCTTCGCCATTTTCGCCGTCTTTCCGACCCTCGTCGGCCTGGCGCTGGGCGTGGTCCTGCTCGACACCGGCGTCCAGATGTCGATGATCTCCAACCAGTCGGTGATTTTCGGCCTGGTCCCCACGGCCCGCAACCGCATCAACACCATCTATATGACCGGCATGTTCCTGGCCGGCGCGGCGGGTTCGGCCGCCGCCGGCATCGCCTGGACCGACTGGGGCTGGCGCGGCGTCAGCGGCCTCGGCATCGCGGTCGGACTGGCCGGCCTGGCGGTCCATCTTTCGAAGCGGAAAGGATAAGGATAAAGCGTCTCGCTCGCCTCCATCATCGATTCATTCCCTGGGAAACCGCGTCCATCCGTGTTGCTCTTCACGTTCGATGTTTATCATCCCCATCGCGACCTTGAGCCGCGAAGCGAAAGGGGTTACGGTCGCCAGACCCGTTCCGAGACAGGGAAGTCCGGTCGAACCGGCGCTGCCCCCGCAACTGTGAAGGGAGAGATCGCAACCAGTGCCACTGGCCCGTCGCCGGGTCCGGGAAGGCGTTGCGACCGTCGACCCCGAAGCCAGGAGACCTCCCCGGAGACGGCTCTTTGGGACACATCCTCGGAGGGAGGATCGCCTTGCCGCATGCCGCATCGACGCCCCCGGCGGACCATCGCCGCCTGCCTGCCCTGACCCTGGTCCTGGGCGGGGCCCGCTCGGGCAAAAGCGCCCATGCCGAGCAACTGCTGGCCGACGCTCCGCACCCGATCTATCTGGCCACCGCCCGGGCCGGGGATGCCGAGATGGCCGACCGCATCCGCCGGCATCGCCTGCGGCGCGGCGAGCGCTGGTCGACGGTCGAGGAGCCGTTCGATCTGCCCGGCGCTCTTCGTCTGCAAAGCCGTCCGGAGCGGCCGGTCCTGGTCGATTGCCTGACGCTGTGGCTGTCCAATCTGCTGTTGGGCGACGTCCCGGTGGACCGGGAAATCGACCGCCTGCTCGATGGGTTGGCCGCCTTGGCCGGCCCGGTGGTTTTCGTCGCCAACGAGGTCGGCCTGGGCATCGTTCCCGACAACGCCCTGGCCCGCCTCTTCCGCGATCATGCCGGCCGTCTCAACCAGCTGCTGGCGGCGCGCTGCCAGCGGGTCGTCTTCGTCGCCGCCGGCCTTCCCCTGCTGCTGAAAGAGCCCCGATGAGCCGTTTCGCCAAAATCCCCGCCACCGTCGTCACCGGTTTCCTGGGCGCCGGCAAGACCACCCTGGTCCGCCATCTCCTCAGCCAGGCCCAGGGCCGCCGCATCGCCCTGATCGTCAATGAATTCGGCGATATCGGCGTCGACGGCGACTTGCTGGCCGCCTGCGGCATCGAAGGCTGCCGCGAGGACGACATCATCGAATTGGCCAACGGCTGCCTGTGCTGCACGGTGGCCGACGAATTCCTGCCGACCATGGAACGGCTGCTGTCGCGGCGGCTGCCCCCCGAGCACATCATCATCGAAACCTCCGGCCTGGCCTTGCCCAAACCGCTGGTCAAGGCCTTCGACTGGCCCGACATCCGTTCGAAAGTGACGGTCGACGGCGTCGTCGTCGTGGTCGACGGCCCCGCCCTGGCGACCGGCCGCTTCGAATCGACGGCCGAGCAGCGGGCCAGGCCGGACCACGACAACCCCCTCGAAGAGGTGTTCGCCGACCAGTTGGCCTGCGCCGACATGGTCTTGCTGAACAAGGCCGACCTGCTCGACGCCGGTCCATTGACCGCCTTGACCGCCGCCTTGAAAAACAGGCTGCGCCCCGGGGTCAAGCTGGTGGCCACCCGCCAGGGCGCCGTCGACGCCCGGGTCCTGCTGGGGCTCGAATCCCGGGCCGAGGACGACCTGGCGGCCCGCCCGACGCTGCACGACACCGCCCAGGACCATAATCACGACGATTTCGAAAGCTTCGCCGTGCCAGTCGCCGCGGTGGACGATCCGCAAGCCCTGGCGGCCCGTCTCGGCCAGATCATCGACCGCCACGACATCCTGCGGCTCAAAGGCTTCCTGGCCGTCGCCGGCAAGGACATGCGCCATGTCGTGCAGGCGGTCGGCGGACGCGTCAGCGGCTATTACGACCGTCCCTGGAAGCCCGGCGAGACCCGGACCGGCCAATTGGTGGTGATCGGCCTCAAGGGACTGGACCGCGAGGCCATCCGGCTGGGAATTGCCAACGCCGGCACCCGTTAGCACCGTCATGATCGAAGAGTATGAACCACCAAGGCATCAAGGCACCAAGACGGCATCGTTCGTTCCCGCGTCACTGCGAGTTCCGCACCGGCTGTCGGCCGACCCGTCCTGGATGAAAAAGAAAAGTGGCACCGGCGTCCCTGCCGGTGTCCGCCGCTTCGCGGCGGGGTCTTTTCCACCGGCAGGGACGCCGGTGCCACTGAGTCTTTTCTTTCTAGCCGAAGGCGAAGCAATGCGTCTCGCCATGACGCAGACACGAACGGCGCTGCCTTGGCGCCTTGGTGCCTTGCTGGTTCAAATTCCCATCTCCCCGCCGGGCAGGGGCTGACCATGCATCTGCTCGCCGCCACCCCGGGCAGTGTCACGGACGGGTCGGAGGCCGTCGATCTCGGCCAGACGCCGGGCGATATCGTCCTGTTGTCGGCGGCCGATACCGAACTGTCCTGCCTGGCCGAAGCCAAGGCCGCCGTGCCGGGATACCGCCTGCGCCTGGCCAATCTCCTGCACCTCGGCCATCCGGCCTCGGTCGATCTTTATGTCGACACGGTGGTGCGGCGGGCCAAATTGGTGGTGGTCCGTCTGCTCGGCGGCCGCGGCTACTGGCCTTATGGCGTCGAACAGATCGCCGCCGCCTGCCGGCAGGCGCAGATCCCCGTCGCCTTCCTGCCGGGAGACGACCAGCCGGACGCCGATCTGGCCGCCTGGAGCAGCCTGCCGGCCGCCGCCGGCCACCGCCTGTGGCAATATCTGGCCCATGGCGGCCGGGCCAATGCCGTGGAATTGCTGCGTTATGCCGGTGATCTGATCGGCCGGGCCCAGTCCTGGCGCGAACCGGTCCCCTTGCCGCCGGCCGGGCTCTATCCCCCGGAAGCCTCCCTCGAGGCGGTGCGGGCCGGCTGGTCGGACCGGGCGCCGACGGCGCTGCTGGTGGTCTATCGCGCCCTGGTCCAGGCCGGCCACACCGCCCCCCTCGACGCCCTGATCGCCGCCCTCGGCCGGCGCGGCTTCAATCTGCTGCCGGTCTTCGTGACCAGCCTGAAAGACCGCTTGAGCGTCGCCACCCTTGGCTCGCTGCTGGAAAACGCCGCGCCGGACATCGTGCTCAACGCCACCGGATTCGCCGTCGCCGCCCCCGGCCGGCCCGAGGACAGCCCCTTCGCGGCGGCCGATTGCCCGGTCCTGCAGGTCATTTTCGCCAGCGGCGGCGAAGCGGCCTGGCGGGCCGGCAACACCGGCCTGTCGGCCCGCGACATCGCGATGAACGTCGCCCTGCCCGAGGTCGACGGCCGCATCATCAGCCGCGCCGTCTCCTTCAAGGTGGCGGCGCGGCGCGATGCCGAGACCGAATGCGACATCGTCAGCGCCCGGCCGGTCGCCGACCGCATCGACTTCGTCGCCGACCTCGCCGCCAACTGGGCGCGCCTGCGCCGCAAACCGGCGGCGGAGCGCCACGTCGCCCTGATCCTGGCCAATTATCCCAATCGCGACGGCCGGCTGGGCAACGGCGTCGGACTGGACACCCCGGCTTCCACCGCCGGCATCCTGCGGGCCCTGGCGGCGGCGGGATATCGGACCCGCGACCTGCCGGCCGACGGCGCCGCCCTGATGACGCTCCTGCAAAGCGGCGCCACCAACGATCTCGCCGCCCGCGGCCGCCGCGACATTCGCGAAACCTTGTCCCTGCCGGACTATCTCGCCTTTTTCCACACCCTGTCGGCGCCGCTGCGACAGGCGGTCACCGACCGCTGGGGCCGGCCGGAAGACGACCCCCATTTCGTCGCCGGCGAACTGTCCTGCGGCCATTTCGGCATCGCCGCCACCCGCTTCGGGGCGGTGGCCGTCGGCGTGCAGCCGGCCCGCGGCTACAATATCGACCCGTCCAGCAGCTATCACGATCCCGCCCTGGTCCCGCCGCACGGCTATCTGGCCTTTTATGCCTGGCTGCGCGACGCCTTCCGGGCCGATGCGCTGGTCCATGTCGGCAAGCATGGCAATCTCGAATGGCTGCCCGGCAAGTCGCTGGCCCTGTCGGCCGACTGCTTCCCCGAGGCCGCCCTCGGTCCGCTGCCCCATCTCTATCCCTTCATCGTCAACGATCCCGGCGAAGGCACCCAGGCCAAACGCCGGGCCCAGGCGGTGATCGTCGATCACCTGACGCCGCCGCTGACCCGGGCCGAAAGCTACGGTCCGTTGCGCCAGTTGGAGCAATTGGTCGACGAATATTACGAGGCCGCCGCCCTCGACCCGCGCCGGCTCAAGGTGCTGACCGAAGAGATCCTGGCGCTGTCGCGGACCAGCGGCCTCGACGAGGATTGCGGCATCGCCGCCGGCGAAGCACCGGCCAGCGCCCTGAAAAAACTCGACAATCATCTGTGCGAATTGAAAGAGCTGCAGATCCGCGACGGTCTGCATATCTTCGGACAAGCCCCCGAGGGCGAGCAGATGACCGATCTTCTGGTCGCCCTGGCGCGGTCGCCGCGCGGCACCCTTGCCCCCCAAGCCTCGCTGCTCCGGGCCCTGGCCGACGATCTGGACCTGGGCTTCGACCCGCTGGACGCGGTGCTGGGCGATCCCTGGACGGGGCCGAAACCGGCGGCGCTGCGCCCCCCACCCCCAACCCCTCCCCACGAGGAGGAGGGAAGCAAGGGAGAGAGCCCCCTCCCCCTCGTGGGGAGGGTTGGGGTGGGGGGGGACACCTGGCGGACCAAGGGCGATACCGTCGAACGCCTGGAAGACCTGGCCAAGGCCCTGGTCGCCGGGACCGCCGTGGCCTCTCCGGCCTGGCATCGCGCGAACACGGTCCTCGCCTGGATCGAGGGCGAGCTGCGTCCGGCCGTTTCCGCTTGCGGCCAAGCCGAAATGGCGGGGCTGCTCAAGGGATTGGCCGGGCGTTTCGTGCCGCCGGGACCCTCCGGCGCCCCGTCGCGCGGCCGCCCCGACGTGCTGCCGACCGGGCGCAATTTCTATTCGGTCGACAGTCGCACGGTGCCGACCCCGGCGGCCTGGACGCTCGGCTGGAAATCGGCCGGCCTGCTGGTCGAACGGCATCTGCAGGAGCACGGCGCCTGGCCGCGCGCCGTGGCGATCAGCGCCTGGGGCACCAGCAATATGCGGACCGGCGGCGACGACATCGCCCAGGCCTTGGCATTGATGGGGGTCCGTCCCTGCTGGGATGGCGCCTCGCGCCGCGTCACCGGGTTCGAGATCATGCCGCTCGACGTCCTCGACCGCCCGCGGGTCGATGTGACGCTGCGGGTTTCGGGATTCTTCCGCGATGCCTTTCCGTCGCTGATCGATCTGGTCGATTCGGCGGCCCGCGCCGTCGCCGCCCTCGACGAAAGCGACGCCGACAATCCGCTGGCCGCCCATGTCCGGGCGGAAACCAGCCGTCTCGCCGCCGGCGGCGAGGACCCCGACGCGGCCCGCAAGCGGGCCGGCTATCGGGTGTTCGGTTCGAAGCCGGGCGCCTATGGGGCCGGGCTGCAGGCCCTGATCGACGAGCGCGGCTGGTCGACCGCCGCCGACCTGGCCCGGGCCTATGTCGCCTGGGGCGGCTACGCCTACGGAGCCGGGGCCGGCGGCGCGGCCGAACACGGCTTGTTCGAAACCCGCCTGCAGGGCGTCGAGGCGGTCATCCAGAACCAGGACAACCGCGAGCACGACCTGCTCGATTCGGACGACTATTACCAATTCGAAGGCGGCATGGCCGCCGCCGTCCGGACGCTGTCCGGCGAAGCCCCGGCCATCTATCACCCCGACCATTCCCGGCCCGAGACCCCGAAGATCCGCACGCTGGAGGAAGAGATCGCCCGCGTCGTCCGCGGCCGCGCCGCCAATCCCAAATGGCTGGCCGGGGTCATGCGCCATGGTTACAAGGGCGCCTTCGAAATGGCGGCGACCCTCGATTACCTGTTCGCCTTCGCCGCCACCACCGGGGCCGTCAAGGACCATCATTTTGACGCCATATTCGACGCCTATCTCAGGGATGACGAGGTTCGGGATTTTCTGGCGCGCTGCAATCCGGCCGCCCTGTCGGAAATGGCCCGGCGTTTCGAGGAGGCGATCGAGCGCGCGCTTTGGCGGCCGCGCCGCAACGACACCCACGAACTGCTGAAAGGTCTGCGATGACGCCTGAGCAAAAGGACGAAGGGCCGGAGATCCGCCCCGAGGATCCGAACGTCCGCCACCACGAAAAGATGGCCAAGAAAAAAGCGGCGCGCGACCGCCTGATGGCCAAGAAGACGGAGAACCGGGGCCTGCTGATCGTCCATACGGGGGCCGGCAAGGGCAAGTCGTCGGCCGCCTTCGGCATGGGCCTGCGTTGCGTCGGCCACGGCATGAAGCTGGGCGTCATCCAATTCATCAAGGGCGCCTGGGATACCGCCGAGCGCCGCGTCCTTTCCTCGTTCGGCGAACGCGTCACCTTCAAGGCGATGGGGGAAGGCTTCACCTGGGAAACCCAGGATCGGACCCGCGACATCGCCGCGGCCGAACGCGCCTGGGGCGAAGCCCGGGTCTTGCTGGCCGATCCCGATTACGCCATGGTCATTCTTGACGAATTGAACGTCGCCCTGCGCTATGGCTATCTGGCCGCCGAACCGGTGCTGGCGGCGATCGCGGCGCGGCCGGCCGGCCAGCATGTGGTGATCACCGGCCGCAACGCTCCGGATTCGGTGGTGGCCGCCGCCGATCTGGTGACCGAGATGACTCTGGTCAAGCACCCCTTCCGCGACGGGGTGAAGGCGCAACCGGGTGTGGAGTATTGAAGGCATGACGAAATTGCGGCTTTTCACGCTCGTTCTTCTGGCCGCCCTGACCGCCGGCGCGCTGCCGGCCGCCGCCCAGGTCGACCAGGAAAAGACCGTCAACAACGCCGCTTCGACCATCGAGCGGCTGAAGACGGACAGCAATTTCCAGAAAAGTTTTCACGACGACCTGCAGAATGCCCGCGCCGTGCTGATCGTCCCCGACCTCTACAAGGGCGGTTTCATCCTCGGCGGCCAATACGGCAATGGCGTGCTGCTGACCCATCAAGCGGACGGCGGCTGGAGTTCGCCGGCCTTCTACACCATGGAGGGCGGCAGCCTCGGCCTGCAGATCGGCCTCGAAAGCTCGTCCATCCTGTTCATCATCAATACCGACAAGGCCCTGCACGCCATTCTCGCCAACCAGTTCAAGTTCGGCGCCGACGCCGGGATCACCTTCGTCGTCGTCGGGGCCGCCGTCGGCGCCTCGACCACCAGCAACCTGGGGGCCGACGTGACCGCCATTTCCCTGTCGGGGATCGGTCTCTACGGTGGGCTGTCCCTCGAGGGAACGGTGCTGTCCCCGCGCGAATCCTGGAATTCCAGCTATTACGGACAGAATATCTCGTCGCGCGCCATCGTCCTCGACAATGCCGTGAACAATCCTCAGGCCGACCGCCTGAAAGAAATCCTTGCCCGCTGATCCGCGCCCGCCCCGCCCCGCCGCCCTGATGCTGCAGGGCACCGGTTCGGACGTCGGCAAGTCGCTGCTGGCCGCCGGGCTGTGCCGGGCCTACAGCCGCCGCGGCCTGGCCGTCGCCCCCTTCAAGCCGCAGAACATGTCCAACAATGCCGCGGTGACCGACGACGGCGGCGAAATCGGCCGGGCCCAGGCCCTGCAGGCCCGGGCCTGCGGTCTGGTCGCCAGCCGCCATATGAACCCCGTGCTGCTGAAGCCGCAAAGCGAGGTCGGCGCGCAGGTCGTGGTGCAGGGCCAAGTCGTCGGCAATGCCCTGGCCGCCGACTATCACGCCATGAAGCCCGGCCTGCTGCCCCGCGTCCTGGAGAGCTTCCGGGCGGTCGGCGCCGGGCGCGACCTGGTGATCGTCGAAGGAGCCGGCAGCGCCGCCGAGGTCAATCTGCGCGCCCACGACATCGCCAACATGGGCTTCGCGGAAGCCGCCGACCTTCCCGTCGTCCTGGTCGGCGACATCGATCGGGGCGGCGTCATCGCCTCCCTGGTCGGCACCCATGCCCTGCTGCCCGAGGCCGAACGCCGGCGCATCAAGGGATGGATCATCAACAAATTCCGCGGCGACCGGGCCTTGTTCGATCCCGCCGTGACCTTGCTCGAGGCGCGCACCGGGTGGCCCGGCCTCGGCGTGGTGCCCTGGTTCGCCGAGGCGAAGCGCCTGCCCGCCGAGGATGGCGCCTCGCTGGCCGGCGGCATCCGCACCAGCGGGGCGCTCCACATCGCCGTGCCGCAGCTGTCGCGGATCGCCAATTTCGACGACTTCGATCCCCTGGCGGCCGAGACCGGCGTCGACCTGTCCTTCATCCCGCCCGGCCAGCCGCTGCCGCGCGACGCCGATCTGATCATTCTG
>JAATGN010000085.1 GCA_015654615.1 Rhodospirillales bacterium | reverse complement strand
GGCAATTCGTCGAGAAACAGCACGCCCAGATGGGCCAGCGAGATTTCTCCCGGCCGGGCCCGCTGGCCGCCGCCGACCAGCGCCGCCACCGAAGCCGAATGATGCGGCTCGCGAAATGGCCGGCGGCGCAGCAGACGGCCCTCGCCCAATTGTCCGGCCAGGCTGTGGATCATGCTGACCTCCAGCGCCTCGGCCGGACCCAAGGGCGGCAGCAGGCCGGGCAGACGCGCCGCCAGCATCGATTTGCCGGAGCCCGGCGGGCCGACCATCAGCAGATTGTGACCGCCGGCCGCCGCCACTTCGAGGGCCCGTTTGGCGGTTTCCTGGCCTTTGATGTCGATGAGATCGGGAACCAGACCGGCCTCTTCGGCCAGCAGCGGCGTCGGGCGGGCGAGGATCTGGCTGCCCTTGAAATGATTGATCAGTCCCAGCAGGCTGGTCGGCGCCAGGACTTCCGTGCCGCTCCACGCCGCCTCGCCGCCCTGGCCGGCCGGGCAGATCAGCCCGCGGTCGCTGGCCGAGGCCGACAGGGCGGCGGCCAGCACGCCGGTCACCGGGGCCAGGCGGCCGTCCAGGCCCAGCTCCCCCAAGGCGATATAGCGGCACAATTCCTCGATCGGCAGGATGCCCATGGCCAGCAGCAGGGCCAGCGCGATCGGCAGGTCGAAGTGGCTGCCCTCCTTCTGCAGATCGGCCGGCGCCAGATTGAGGGTGATGCGTTTGGGCGGCAGGGCCAGCCCCAGCGCCTGCAGGGCGGCCCGCACCCGTTCGCGGGACTCCGCCACCGCCTTGTCGGGCAGCCCGACGACGGTCAGGGCCGGCAGGCCATTGCTCAACTGGCACTGCACGTCGACCGGCAATACCTCGATTCCCTGGAAAGCGACGGTGGCGACGTGGGCGGTCATGGCGGTGAAAGTATCCTATATGGAAATATATGGAGACAGTATGCCGCCGGACCAGGTTTTGTCGAGTGGGTTGGCCGGTCTTGTGGCCGAGGAAGGTTTGACATGGCCAAAGCCAATGAAACCATCCATCCGTCCCTGCGATTGAGGATCGTGGCGGTGCTGACCGGCGCCGGACAAAAAGCCTTTGCCGAGCATGTCGCCTATTTGTGAGAAATCCTGGCGGCAGAAGGATATCCTCGCCGGATCGACAACAGTGATCGGAGAAGCAATGGCCGCGCACGGTTCGAAAATCGTCGTCTTCGCCGCCCTCGCCGGCAATGCCCTGATCGCCGCCACCAAATTCGGGGCCGCCTGGTACACGGGCAGCGCCGCCATGCTGAGCGAGGCCATCCACTCCCTGGTCGATACCGGCAACCAGATCCTGCTGCTCCACGGCATGCGCCAGGCTGCCAAACCGGCGACGGCGGCGCATCCGTTCGGCTATGGCCTGCGGCTCTATTTCTGGGCTTTCGTCGTCGCCGTCCTGATCTTCGGTCTCGGCGCCGGACTGTCGATCATCGAAGGGCTGGAGAAGATCGAAACGCCGCACCCGGTGACGGACGCCCATGTCAATTACATCGTCCTGGGCCTGGCGATCCTGTTCGAAGGCGGCGTCTGGCTGGTCGCCTTGCGGGAGTTCCGGACAAGCAAGGGCGGCCGCTCCCTGCTGGGGGCCGTTCACGTCAGCAAGGACCCGACCGTCTTTACCGTCCTGTTCGAGGATACCGCCGCGGTGCTCGGCCTGATCGTCGCCTTCGGCGGCATCGCCCTGGGCCAGGCGCTCGACCTGCCGGTCCTCGACGGGATCGCCTCGCTGGTCATCGGCATCATTCTGGCCGTCACCGCCGGCTTTCTCGCCTATGAATGCCAAAGCCTGCTGACCGGCGAAGGGGTGGATCCGGTGGTCCGCGAGGCGATTCGCCGCACCGCCCTGGCCGAGGCGGGCGTCATCGGGGTCAATGAGCTGCTGACCATGCATTTCGGGCCGCGCGACGTGCTGGTCACTCTCAGCCTCGATTTCGAAGATCAGCTTTTGGCCGGCGGCGTCGAGGGCATCGTCAGCCGGCTGGAAGAGCGGATCAAAACGGCCCATCCGGAGGTGACGCGCGTCTTTATCGAGGCGCAGAGTTTCGCCGCCCATCGTCGCGCCAAGGCTGCGAGCGACGCCTCCACCGGGTAAGCCAAGCCCCGGGCTCCCCCGTCTCAGACGGACCGCCGGTCCGGCCCGCTCTCCAACAGCAGGCGGACCTGTTCGAACACCCGGTCCGGCGTCAGGACCTGCATGCAAAGAGGGTCGCGACAGGCGGTCTTGCGGTGATTGGAGGCCGAAACGCAGGGACTGCAGGCCATTCCGACGCTCAAGGAAACGCCTCGGCCGAGCGGTCCGTAAAGCGCCGGCGTCTCCGGCCCGAACAGGGAAATCACCGGCATGTCGCTGACCGCGGCGAAATGCCCGGGACCCGAATCGTTGGTCACCATCAGGATGGCCAGGGCGTAGAGCACCGGCAGTTCCATCAGTTTTTGCCGCCCGGCGAAATTCACCAGGCGCGGATCGCCGACGCGGGTCCGCAGCTGATCGGCCTCGGCCGCCTCTTCCGGCGCCCCGGTGATCAGGACCAGCACGTCCGGCCAGGCCGCCAGGATCCGTTTGACCAGAGCGGCGAAATGCTCGTGCGGCCAGCGGCGCTGCGGCAGCAATTCGCTGGCATTCGGATTGATCAGGACGATGCGATGCCGCGCCGCGTCGAAATCCGGATAGGCCGCGCCGATGCGGGCCAGCATGTCGGTCTTGGCCGCCGCGGCGACGGGCGCCTGCGGAATGGTGATTTCGTCGTCGGCGATGATCGTCTTGGAAAAAGGCACCTGGTCGGCGGGACCGGTCAGCGCATTGATCAAGGCGATGAAATTCTTGGCGATATGGATGTGCGGATTGTAGGCCACCCGATGGGTCAGCAATTCGCCGCGATACAGGCCTTCGTTGTGGAAGCGGTAGAATCCGACCCGCCGCGCCGCGCCGGACAAACCGGTGAGCAGGGCGGTGAAGCGCGAAAAGAGTTCGAGGTCGACGACCGCATCGATGCGCTGGCGGCGCGCCCAAAACAGGAAGCCCAGCGTATCGGCGGCCAAGGTCAGCAGGGAATCTTCGCAAAGGGTATAGACATTGGCCAAGGGCACGGTGCGCAGAAAGGCGAGGCTTTCCGCATTGCGGCGGAAGATGACGAAATAAAGCTCGGCATCGAAGGTATCCCGCGCCTTGCGCATGGCCGGATCGGCCAGAATGGTGCTGCCCATCTCGGAGAGCTCGACGAACAGAACGCGCCGGGGGGGAGGCGTCTCATCGGTGGGGCGGCGGAGAAACAGACGGCCGAACAGGGTCAGCAGAAAACACAGCGGCACGCCGGCCCAGCGGTCGATCCGCCGCATCATATCGACATTCATCGTAAAAAGTTCGACTCCGCTTTGGCCCATGGGCCCGAATTCCGGCGGCACCTTAGCATGACGCCGGCGATGAACAAAACGGGTGTGCGCTTTTCCAAAGGCCCGTCCGCCTCGTTCCGGTTCGCTCAAAAAATTGGATGAACCGCCAAGGCCCCAAGGTGATGAAATCCGCCGCAGGCATTCATCCTGTCGTCTCGCGGCCGGTCCGCGGAAGGATGGGAGAATGCCCGCGGCGGATCGGATTTGCGGCCGCCCGCGGCGGACGTTTCGGAAAGCGCCTTGGTGCCTTGGTGGTTCAAAATATCCAGGGATGGGCCTCAAGCCATCGAGAAACCCCGAGACAACGGTGGAACTTAAAGCCTGCCCTCGATGGCGTCCCACAGTTGGACCTCCAGCGCGGTGCCGTCGAAGCGATTGATTTCCTGCAGACCGGTCGGCGAGGTGACGTTGATCTCGGTCAGATAATCGCCGATGACGTCGATGCCGACGAAGACCAGTCCGCGTTCCTTCAGGGTCGGGCCGATGGCGGCGCAGATCTCTTCTTCGCGCCTCGTCAGGGCGCTTTTCTCCGGACGCCCGCCGACATGCATGTTGGACCGCGATTCGCCGGCCGCCGGAACCCGGTTGACGGCGCCGGCGGCGACACCGTCGATCAGGATGATCCGCTTGTCGCCCTGGCGAACCTCCGGCAGATAGCGCTGGACGATGATCGGTTCGCGATAAAGCTGGGTGAACATCTCGAGAAGCGAGGCGAGATTGTCGTCGCCGGGCGTGATGTGGAAGACGCCGGCCCCGCCGTTGCCGAACAGCGGCTTCAGGATGATGTTCTGATGTTCCTCCCGGAAATCGAGGATCTGCCGGCGATCGGCGGAAATCAGGGTCGGCGGCATCAGATCGGGAAAATGGGTGACCAGAAGCTTCTCCGGCGCGTTGCGCACCTGGAAGGGATCATTGACCACCAGGGTTTTCGGATGGATGTGCTCGAGCAGATGGGTGGCGGTGATATAGGCCATGTCGAAGGGCGGATCCTGGCGCATCAGCACCACGTCGACGCTGCCGAGATCGAGCTGGCCGGGCTCGCCCAGGGTGAAATGATTGCCCTTCTCGCGGCGCACCACCAGCGGCCGGGCCCAGGCGCTGAGGCGCCCCTGGCGCAGGCTCAAGTGCTGCGGCAGGTAATGATACAACCGGTGGCCGCGCCGGAGCGCTTCCAAGGCCAGCACAAAGGTGCTGTCGGCGTCGATATTGATCGACTCGATGGGATCCATCTGGATGGCGACCGCCAGGCTCATGTCCGTCCTCACTCGTGTTCCGTTTCCGAAATTCGAATCGCTTTGACCCAGTATCGACCGAATTTCGGAAACGATCAGAACACGAGGTTTATCAATAAGCGAGTGGTGCTTTATGTTTTTGAAATTCCGAAAATCGCTGGTGGCAAAGGGATCGGAATTTCAAAAACGCACCACTCGTTCATCGGCATGGACAGAAGATAGCGTCCCGCCGGCGGTTTGTGACCTGTTAATCCGCAGGCTCGCGTGAACGAAGCGGCGGGCCCGGGCGTCGCCCGGACCCCGACTCTTAACAAAAGCTTAAGGTCCGCCGGTTTATGGTGAAAGGGACATTCCTCCAAGCGACGGTTCTTCATGCCGACGGATCCCGCGCACTCTCCTCCGCCATCGGGCATGCCGGCCCCGCCCGGGGATTCTCCGCAGCAGGAAGAGGCTCTGTTCCGGGCCCTGCTGCATCGGGTCCAGTCGTCGAGCGACAAATCCCATTTGCAGGACCGCAGCGAGGCCGCCCTGCGGCTGATCCTCAATCGGGACAGCGACCGGCCGCTGCGCGACGAACTGACGGCCGATATCGCACGCCTCGTCGCGGCGTTGCCCGACGACGTGAGCTCCGGCCCGGCCCGCCGGGCCCTCGCCAAAGCGGCCGAGGCCAGTCTCCTGATTCTTCGGGCGGCCGAGAAACGGCGGGTGACGGTTTCTTCCTCGACCCTTTCGCCCGCTCCGGCGGAGGCAAAACCGGTGGCCGCGGCCGACAGTGCCGCCAGCTACGAACGTGCCGCCAGCCATCCCCGCCGCCATCCCCAGCCCGCCGCCCCGGAACAGTCGCGGCGCAGCGCCCTGGTCATGATGGCGGCCTTGCTGATCATTCTGGCGATCGGCCTGGCGGTCGGCTTGCGCGGCCATTCCGACCAGACGGTCCGCCCCCTGGTCGCCCAGATGGAGGCGGCGACGCGGGGCAATGTTCCCGCCGTCAATATTTTCGGGGGCGGACTGAAGGCCGCGGTGCAGGGCGGCCGAACGGTGGTGACGGTCGACGGCATTCCGCCCGGCGAATGCGTCTCGGCCGGTTGGGATCTCGTCCACAAGGGCCTCCTGACGGTGAACGGGGTCACCCCCAACCGCGTCTCGGCGGCCAAACTCAACGACATTTGCCACGAGGGGGACACGGCGACCCTCATCTGGTCGCCCAAGGACAATAATAAATAGCCCTTGGGGCCTGTCGCTTCGTTCTCGGGACCGGTCCGATGGCCTGGAGGGCGGACAAGATATTCGTCCGTGTTTCCCAAAATCCGTCGTCATCCCGAAGCCCCGCCCTCTATCGCAAGGCATTTTTCGGCAAACAGGCGGTGGATGGTTGAAACGCGGGTTCAGGTCAGCCGCGTCTTCAGATCCTGCAGCAGCACGCTGGTGCGGTGGCGCGTCGCGGAATTGGGGGCCTTCGTCACGAATTGCTCGAGGGCGGCGACGGCGGCGCGCAGGTTGCCCTGGCGCAAATGCATCAAGCCGGCCTCGCGCCACAGGCCGATCTGGTCGGGGGCGAACAGCAGCATGGTTTCCACCGTCTGCAGCGCCGGGCCGAGTTCGGCATGGCGCAGATAGCGCATCTTGACCGCCGTCTGGAGCCGCAGCAGGACGTCGCGGTTGGATTGGGCGGCGTAATGGGCCGGCTCCAGTTCGGCGCCGAGGCCGGCCGCCGTCTTCAACAGGTCGCGCAGGCCGGAGGCGTCGCATTGCCGGCCGCCCCAGAAGGGATCGATGATGATGCGCCGGCCATGGGCATCGGACAGGCGCAGGAGAAAATGACCGGGAAAAGCCAGGGGCTCGACCGGCCAGCCTTGCTGGCGGCCGAGATGCAGCCAGATCAGGCCCAGGGTGTTGGCCGGGCCGCGGCGGCGGTCGAGCACCTGCATCAGATTGGCGCTGTCCAGGCTGTCTTCGTCGCGATCGTCGCCGACCAGGCCGAAACGTCCGATCAGCACGCCGGCCAGGGCGGCGCTCCGCTCCTCGGCGGTTTCGGCCCGGGCGGCGGCTTGCCGGAGCGTTCCGGCCATGTCGTCCAGCAATGTCCGATAGCGTTCCGGATTGCGGGAGGGATGGTCCAGGCAGGCCAGCATGAGCCCGGCCTCGATCAGGTCGATGGCCGCATCCGGAAGACCGCCCAGATGGGCCAGGCGCCGCCTGGCTTCAGAAAGGGATAAGGACGTCATCCCGACCATCCCATTCCAAAGGACCCATCACGACTGGCGGTGCGGGTCGTTCTTCAAAACGACGTGGTTGACCACGCGTTTCACATCGCCGATGTCGCGGGCATGGGCGACGACCCGGTCCAATTCATCCTGGTTCTGGGCGATGCCCATCAGATAGATGACGCCGTTCACCACATCGACGGTGTAATTGATGTTCTTGACCTGACCGTCGAACATCAGCCGGGTCCGCAGCTTGTTGGCGATCCACACGTCGCTGGCGTAATCCATCAGGCCCGACTGATCCTCGACCTGGATCTCGTCGATCACCTGGCGGACGCCGGCCGCCTGCCAGGCCAGGCGCACCGCGTCGACGCGGGTTTCCGGTTTTTTCACCGAACCGGTCAGCATCACCCGGCCCTCCGTGATGTTCAGGGTGACGTTGCGATACAGGTCGAAATCCTGGCGGAACCACAGATCGTTGATCTCGGCGCGGATCTTGGTGTCGTCGACGGCGCCTTCGAGCCCGCGTTCTTCGGCGGCTCCGACGCCGACGGTGGCGGCCCCGCCGACCACGGCGGTCACACAGCCGCTGGTCGCGACGGCGAGGGAAAGAACAAGGCTGATCCTGGCAAGACGGTTCACGGCGGGCGGTCTCCGATGGTTGGCGCGGGCGGCATTGACGCTCCGACGCGGATCGCCTCGCGCCGGAGCGTCAGTGTAGCCAGCTAACCCTCGTCTCGCCAAGCGTCGATCAGATGACAAGGCCAGGACCAGGGGGCCAGCAGGATCGCGTCGAAACGGACGGCGTAACCCGAGAAGTCGGGTTTCCGGGCGAGGAAGGCCGCCGCCGCCCGGGTCAGGCGATGCCGCTGGTTTCGTGAAATGGCCGCCGCCGCCAGCGATCGCTCGGTGCGGACCTTGACCTCGACGAAGGCCAGCAGCCGGCCGCGGCGGGCGACGATGTCGATTTCCCCGGCGCCGGTGCCCTGGCCGGTGACATGGCCGTGGGCGACGATGGAATAGCCTTTCAGGCGCAGGAACCAGAGACCGGCCAGCTCGGCCCACCGGCCGCGGCGACGGGCCTTGCGGCCGCGGGCGGCGCGGACGGTCATGTGCCGTCCTTGGCCTGGAGGACCACGGCGCGGGCATAGACCTGCCGTTTCGGCAGGCCGGTGGCGGTGGCGACGGCGGCGGCCGCGTCGCGCAGCGACGAGGCGGCCAGGGCCCGCGTCAGGGCGGCGTCGAGTTCGGCCTCGCCGGCGGCCGGCGCCTCGGCGGGCGGGCCGATCACCACCACCACCTCGCCCTTGGGCGGGCCGGCGGCGGCATAATGGGCCGCCAGCTCGGCCAGGCTGCCCCGGCGCACCTCCTCGTAGAGCTTGGTCAGTTCGCGGGCCACCGCGGCATCGCGGGGGCCGAGGACCGCTTCCATGGCGGCCAGGCTGTCGGCCAGCCGGCGGGGCGATTCGTAAAACAGCAGGCTGGCCGGCACGGCGGCCAATTCCGCCAGGCTTTGCCGCCGGGCGCCGGCCTTGACCGGCAGAAAGCCGGCGAACAGAAAACGATCGCAGGGCAGGCCGGACAATTGCAGGGCGGTCAGCGCCGCCGAGGGTCCGGGCAGGCTGGTCACCAGCAGGCCCTCTTCCAGGCAGGCGCGGACCAGCCGGTAGCCGGGATCGGAGACCAGGGGCGTTCCGGCGTCGGAGACCAGGGCCACCACGGCCCCGGCGCGGAGGCGGGCCAACAGGGCCGGACGGGCCCGTTCGGCGTTATGTTCGTGGTAAGGGGCGAGCGAGGTCCCCCCGATGCCCAGCAGGGATAATAATTTTCCGGTGACCCGGGTGTCTTCGCAGGCGATCAGATCGGCGCCTTTCAGCACTTTCAGAGCCCTGAGCGTGATGTCGTCGAGGTTGCCGATCGGTGTCGCCACCAGATAAAGCCCCGCCGCCGGTTTACTTCCGGGCATTGTCTGGTTAGGCTGATCACCCGCTGTCCCTTTGGATCGGGAGACTGCGCTTGCGCTGTCCCGCATTATCGATGCCTCGCTTTTGTTACCCGCTTCTTTGCGCTGTGACCCTCGGGTTTCTGGTCGGTGCCTGCTCACATGTAGCACCGGCGCCCGAGACCGCCAAGCCACCGAGTCCGCAGGCGGCAATTCCCGCGGCTCCGCCGAGGAGCGTGCCGCCGCCGCTGCCGGCCCCTCCACCCATGCCCGCTTCGCCGGCCGGGCCGTTGCCGTCGAACCGGTCGGCCGTCGTCGCCCTGCTGGTGCCGCTCAGCGGTCCTTCGGCGCCGCTGGGGGCGGCGCTGTTCAACGCGGCGCAACTGGCCCTGTTCGAAATGGCCGACAATTCCTTCAATCTGCTGCCCTTCGACAGCAAGGGAAGCGCCGAAGGCGCCGCCGCCGCCGTCCAGCAGGCCCTGTCGCAGCACGCCGACATCATCATCGGGCCGCTGTTCTCCGTCGAGGCCAAGGCCGCGGCGCCCCTGGCGCGCCAGGCCGGCGTCAGCATGCTGTCCTTCACCACCGACCGCACGGTGGTCGGCGGCGGCGTCTACGCCTTGGGGTTCCTGCCCGGACAGCAGGCCCTGCGGGTCGCCGATTATGCCCGCAGCGTCAACCGGCCGCGCCTGGCGATCCTGGCGCCCTCCACCGACTACGGCCGCATCGTCGTCGATTATCTGTCGAACAATGCGCCGGCCCTGGGAATCAGCATCAGCGGCCTGCAATATTACGATCCGAACGCCACCACCGACATCGGGCTGACCATCCGGCATCTGGTCAAAAGCGATCCCAGACGGCCCAACGACGTCGGTTTCGACGCGCTGATCCTGCCGGACGAGGGGCAACACTTACGCAACGTCGCCGCGCAATTGCCGCAGCAGGGAATCGACCCGGCGCAGATCAAGCTGCTCGGCACCATGCTGTGGGAAGACAGCCGGGCCGGCAATGAGCCGGCCCTGGCCGGCGGCTGGTACGCCGCCCCGCCGGAGGCCAGCCATACCGACTTCGACAATCGCTACACCAAGGCCTTCGGCGGCAAACCCCCGCGCCTGGCCTCCTTGGCTTATGACGCCACCGCGCTGGCGGCGGTGCTGGCGCGGCGCCCGCCGCGCGACTTTTCGCCCGCCGCGCTCAACAATCCGCTGGGCTTCGCCGGCGTCGACGGCCTGTTCCGCCTGCGCCCCGACGGCACGGCCGAACGCGGTTACGCCATCCGCGAAGTGCAGCCCAACGGCCCCGACAAGGAAATCGCCCCGGCTCCGGCGGCGTTCCAGGCCAGCTATTAGGGCCTGGGACGGGATAACCGCCCCAGGCCCTTAAGCCGGCGCGGCGTTTGAGCGGACACCGGAGCCGTCGAACGGCCGGCCTCCCTCGGTGATTTGGGTTTCTCCGGCATGACCGGACTGTTACGATGCCGGCATGCCAACACAATCTCCGCGAATTGGGGCGCCGTCGCCGATCGGACCCGTTGCCGATCTTTCCCCAGATGAAAAGCGGGCGCTGCTGGCGAAACTTCTGCGAAACAAGGCGGGCGGGCCGCCATCCTTCCATCCTCTCTCCGACAATCAGCAGGGGATCTGGTTTCTGTGCCAGTTCGCGCCGGAAAGCGCGATCTACAATGTCAGTTTTGCCGGGCGCATTCGCTCCGCCGTGGACATCCCGGCGTTTCGCCGCGCCTTTCAGGGGCTGATCGACCGGCATCCCTCGCTGCGGACCACCTTTGCGGTGCACGCCGGCAAACCCGTTCAGCAGATTCATGCGCATCAGCCGGTCCAGTTCGAAGAGACCGATGCCTCGGGCTGGGACGACGACGCGCTGCAGGCCCGGCTCGTCGCCGAAACTCAGCGCCCGTTCGCGCTGGAACAGGGGCCGGTCATGCGGGTCGGTCTGTTCAGCCGATCGGCCCAGGACCACATTCTGCTGTTGGTCATCCACCATATCGCGGTCGATTTCTGGTCCCTCGCCGTGATCCTGAATGAGCTCGGCGTGCTGTATTCGGCCGAAAAGGCCGGCCGGCCGGCGCTCTTGCCGCCGCTTGACCTGCGCTACACCGACTTCGTCCGCTGGCAGGCCGAGATGCTGGCCGGTCCGTCCGGCGATCGCCTTCGCGACTATTGGGAAAAGCAGTTGGCCGGCCCGTTGCCGGTGCTCGCCCTGCCGACCGACCGGCCGCGGCCGGCGATTCAGATGTTTCGCGGCGGCCAGCACGATTTCATGCTCGACGAGGCGCTGGCCGCGCGGCTGAGGGCGCTGGCCAAGGCCGAGGGGGCGACGCTCTACATGGTCCTGCTCGCCGCCTTCGATCTGCTGCTGTTCCATCACAGCGGCCAGGAAGACATCCTCGTGGCGTCTCCCATGGCCGGCCGCAGCCGGGCCGAGTTCGAGGCAATGGTGGGGTTTTTCGCCAATCCGGTCGTCCTGCGGGCCGATCTTTCCGGAAATCCGACGTTTCGGGTCTTGCTGGGCCGGGTGCGGCGGACGGTGCTGGCGGCTCTCGACCATCAGGACTACCCCACCCTGCGGGTGATCCAGCGGCTTCGGCCGCCGCGGGACCTGAGCCGGCCGCCGCTGTGCCAGACCATGTTCGTCCTCGACAAGCCGCACCGCGTCGCCGAACGGGCGGCCGGAGCCTTCGCGCGCGGGGAAAGCGGCCTGCGCATGGATCTCGGCGGCTTCGCGATGGAGCTGATTCCGCTTGAACGGCGGGCGGCGACCCTGGATCTGGTCATGCTGATCATCGAGACCAGCGGATCGCTGTCCGCCTCGATCCGTTTCAACACCGACCTGTTCGACCCGACGACCATCGCCCGGATGGCGGGGCATTTTCACGCGCTGCTGGAAAGCGTGCTGCGCGATCCGGCCACCGCGGTCGGCGATCTCGACATTCTGAGCGGCGACGAACGCCGGCATCTTTTGGTCGATTTCAACGACACCGCGGTCGATCTTGGCGACGAGACATGTCTCCATCGCCTGTTCGAGCGGCAGGTCGAGCGGACGCCGGACAGCCTGGCCGTCGCCTGCGGGGACCGTCGCCTGAGCTATGCGCAGCTCAACGCCCGCGCCAACCGGCTGGCCCATCATCTGCGGGCGCTGGGCGTCGGGCCGGAGGTGCCGGTGGCGCTCTGCATGGAGCGCTGCCCGGAGATGATCGTCGGCCTATTGGCCATTCTGAAGGCCGGCGGCGCCTATCTGCCGCTGGATCCGAGCTATCCCGAGGAGCGTCTGGCCTTCATGCTGCGGGATGGCGGTCCGCCGGTGGCGCTGACGCTGGAGGCCTGGCGGGCGCGGCTGACCGGCTACGCGGGCCGCGTCGTCGCCCTGGATTCCGGATGGGACGCCATCGCCGGACAGAGCGCAGAAAATCCTCTCGGCGGGGCCACCCCCCGCAATCTCGCCTCGGTGATCTATACCTCGGGCTCGACCGGGCAGCCGAAGGGGGTCCTGGGCGAACATGCCAGCCTCGTCAATTACCTGAACTGGGTCAACGCGGGTCCGCTCGGCGGCCTCTGCATGCCGCTGACCACCAAACTGACGTTCGACATGTGCCTCAAACAGCTGTTTCCCCCGCTTCTGCGGGGCGGCGAGGTGTGGATTCTCCCGGAAGAGACCTTGGGGGAACCGGCGGCGCTGCTGGCGGCCCTGGCCGCGCGGCCGGCGGTCGCGCTCAACTGCGTGCCGTCGTTGTGGACGGCCATCCTGGCCGCGATTCAATCCGGAGAGGCCGCGCCGCCGGGCGAGGGTCTGGCCTGCGTCGTTTTCGGCGGCGAGCCGCTCGGCAAGGAACTGGTCACGCGCACCCTGTCGGTGCTGCCGCATCTGCGGATCTGGAATATCTATGGCCCGACCGAAGCGACGGCCAATGCCTCCGCGGCGCGGATTCTGGCCGGTGACGAGGTGACGATCGGCCGGCCGATCGCCAATGTGCGGATCTATATTCTCAATTCCTGCCGGCGGTCCGTCCCGATCGGGGTCCGAGGCGAGCTTTACATCGGCGGCGCCGGGGTGGCCCGCGGTTATCTGAACCGGCCGGAGCTGACGGCGGAACGCTTCGTCGCCGACCCCTTTTGCGGCGTGGCCGGGGGGCGGATGTACAGGACCGGCGATCTGGCGCGCTATCGGTCGGACGGCACCATCGAATTTCTCGGCCGCGCCGACCAGCAGGTGAAGATCCGCGGGTTCCGCATCGAACTGGGCGAAATCGAAGCGGCGCTG
>JAATGN010000188.1 GCA_015654615.1 Rhodospirillales bacterium | reverse complement strand
TGGCCTGTCGCGCCGCCAGGGCATGGCGGTAGCGTTCGGAGATCTCCTGCATGGCGCGGATGACCTGACGGCCGAAAGTGCTGTGGAGAATATTGATATTGGCTTTGAGCAAGGCGGGTTCGGGATTGTTTTCGGCCAGTTTCTTTTCGGCTTTGAGCAGGGCGATCCGGCATTTGTCGTGGATGGCGGCCTGCCAGTCCCTGACCGAGTAGCCGGCCCGTCTGTTCCACGGCACGGAATGCCAGACATCCTCGGCCACGGCGAGCAGCCTGTCATGATTGACGATGTCGCAATGCGGCATGTCGAGGGGATTCCGGCGCGCCACGAGCGTCGCCGCCCGCCGTGCGCCGTGCTCTTCCCCGGCCGGATTGCCGGAATTCCAGACGACCGGCGCCTGGACCCCGTTCTTGCTCGGCAAGCCGGTTTCCTCCGGGGGACCGGGATCCGCCGCGCCCGAGCGATGCTGGAGCACCGCGGCGCGCAAGCCCGCGACCAATTCCCGCATCGGACAGGGTTTGACGAAGAAACGGAAGACGTTGCCCTCGTTGATGGCGTCGACCGCCGTCCGCTGGTCGGCCTTGCCGGTCAGCATGATCCGCACCGTGCCGGGCGACAGAACCTTGATGCGCTTGAGCACTTCGATCCCATCCATGCCGGGCATGACCATGTCGCAGACCACCACGGCGAATGGCTCGCGCCAGAGGTTGGCCCGGCCGACGGCGGCGCAGGCTTCGTCCCCGCTCCGGGCCGCGACGACCTCGAAGCTTTCGGTCAGTTGGCGTTGCAATTCGGCAAGCACGTCGGGATTGTCGTCGACAAGGAGAATGGAGTCTTCCATGGCTCATTCATACCCGCAAGGGTTGGCGCCGCCGTCGCGACCGTCCGGCATCAGGGGCTAAACCACGCGCGAGGCAATAAGTTGCCGCCGGCGGATCGATTCCGAGGCCGGCGGCCGGAAGCGCCTTGCATGAGGGAACCACGCCGCGGATTTGACTATCTTGGGTAGAAAAATTTGCGATGCTTTATGTTAATAAGGGAGGCAATCTGCGATATGCTGGCCCTGTCGAGGCGAACCGCTTCGTTTGGAAGGAGGACAGCCTGAGATCTCTCGCGAAGCCGCCGCCCGGAGGTTCGCCGCCGCCTCGGGCGGCTGGCGGCTCCACCCTGAGCCGGCGGGTGCTGATTGCCGGCAGCGTCTTCATCGCCCTGCTGCTCGGCGTCGTCGGGACGACCATCTATGTCCAGCGCCAGCAGGCCATCGAGGAATGGCGGGGGACGATGCTCAATCTGTCGCGGCTGATGGCGGAACATGCGGAACAGACCGTCCGAGCCGCCGATCTGGTCCTGAAATCCGTCTCCGACCGGCTGGCCGGCCTGGGTGTCGAGGACGAAGCGGGATTGCGCGCGATACTCTCCAGCCGCGCCAGCTACGATATGCTCAAGGACACCATAAGCGGCGTACCGCAAATCGATGTGCTGTCGATTGCCGCGGCGAACGGCGACCTGATCAATTTCACCCGCTTTTTTCCGGCGCCCGCCATGAATGTCGCCGAGCGGGATTATTTCAAGGCTCATGCGTCCGAGCCGAAACGGAATATTTTTTTAAGCGTGGCGGTAAAAAATAAAATCAATAATCAATGGTCTTTTTATTTAACGAAAAAGATAAAAAATAAAAACGGCGACATGATCGGGATCATAATTGTTGGCTTTGCAAGTGATTATTTTAATCAATATTATCAGTCGGTCAATATCAGCGAGTTCAGCGCCGTAGCCCTTTATCGTCAGGACGGATCGCTGCTCGCCCGCTATCCGCCGACCGGCGACGTGCTGGGAACGACCATCGCCAATCATCCGGCCTTGACGGCGTTGAGGGACGGCATCCATACCCGGATCACCACGGAACCGCGCCCGGTCGACCGGGCCGATACCCGCTGGCGCATCGTCGCCGCCAGCGAGGTTCCCGATTATCCCCTGGTCATCGTCGCCGGCGCCACGGCCGACCTGGTGCTGGCCGGTTGGAAAGGCCGGGCGATGTCCATGGCGATCAGCGCTTTTCTGCTGTCGGCCGTCTTCGCGGCTCTGATGCTGTGGATCGCCTGGCTGGTCGCCAGGCGCGACGTGGCCTTGGCCGATTTGCGGCATGCCCGGGATGCCGCCGAGGACGCCAATCGGGTGAAATCGGAATTTCTCGCGGTGATGAGCCACGAGATCCGGACGCCGATGAACGGCATCCTCGGGATGAGCGGGCTGCTTCTCGATACGGATCTGTCGGACGAGCAGCGTCACCTTGCCGATACGGTGCGCGTCTCGTCCGAGGCGCTGCTGACCATTCTCAACGACGTCCTCGATTTTTCCAGATTGGAGGCGGGGCGTCTGGAATTGGAGCATTATCCGTTCGAGATCGCGCCGATCGTCTGCGGCGTCGTCGATATCCTCGCCCCCCGCCTCGAGAGCAAGCCGGTCAGGCTCGTCCATCATATCGGGGCCGGCGCGGCCGGATATTTCATGGGAGATCCCAACCGCCTGCGTCAGGTGCTGCTCAATCTGGTGGGCAATGCGGTGAAATTCACCGCGCAGGGCAGCATCGGCGTTTCGGCCGACGTCATGATCCGCGGCGGGGAGTCTTGGTTCGTCGTTTCCGTCGAGGACACCGGCGTCGGCATCCCGGCGGCGATCCTTCCGCAATTGTTCACCAAATTCACCCAAGCCGATTCCTCGACGGCCCGCCGTTACGGAGGCAGCGGTCTGGGGTTGGCGATCTGCCAGCATATCGTCAATTTGATGGGAGGGACGATCACCGTCGACAGCGTGGACGGCCAAGGAAGCCGCTTCCAATTCGAGGTCCCGGTCAGCCCATGCCCGGCCGAGGTGGCCGCCGCGCTCGACCGCCAGAACGTTCCGCCGGAAAACCCGATGCAGGACCGCCGGCTGGTCCGGCAGCTTCGCATCCTGCTGGTCGAGGACAATCCGATCAACCAGCAGGTCGCCGTCGGGTTCCTCACCAAGCTCGGTCAGCTGGTCGACGTGGCGGATGACGGGGCGCGCGGCATCGGGATGCTGCAGGACGGGCGTTACGACCTGGTGTTCATGGATCTGCAGATGCCCGGCATGGACGGTCTGGCCGCGACGCGGGAAATCAGGCGGCTCGCCCCGCCCTTCGCCTCGATTCCCATTATCGCCATGACGGCGAACGCCATGGTCGGCGACCGCGCCAGATGCCTGGCGGCCGGCATGGACGACTATATCTCGAAACCCTTGAAATACGACCATTTGGCGACCCTGCTCGGCCGCTGGATCGAACGCCTGGCCACCGCGAGATTTCCCGCGCTCGAAGAGAGCGCCGCGGTCGACGGGGACGACGGCTCCCTGCTGGATCGCCAGATCAATGCCGATCTGGTGGAGGTTCTCGGCGTCGAGGGCTTCCTCAACATGGTCGGCCTTTTCGACCGGGATCTGAGCGCCCGCCTGGAGGAGATCGACGCCGCCATCGCCGGCGGAAATCTGGCCGCCGCCGCCAGGACGGCCCATTATCTGCGGGGGGCTGCCGCCAATCTGGGGTTCGTCCGTCTGGCGGCGATGTTCTCCAGCCTGGAGACGGCCGCCCAGGGCGACGAGGCCGTTCCCGCCGACATTCTCGCCCACCTCGAGCGCATCGCTTTCCGGACCATGGACGCGGCGAAGAAGCGGCATGTCATGTAAACAATAACCGCGTCAGCGCGGGTCCGCACCGCCCTGGAGGAAGTAAGGAAAAGCGGCACCGGCGTCCCCGCCGGTGCCGCTCACGCTTTCCTTCCCGGCGCGGCGAAGCGATCGGACGGCGCCCGATCTATTGCGCCGGCATTTCCTCGATGCGGGCGCCTTGCGGGCCGGGGTGCAATTCCAGCTTGCGGCCGTGATACTCGGCGATGCCGGGCCGATGGCCGATGCTGACGATGGTGACGTCGGGCAATCTCTGGCGCAGGCGGGTGTAGAGCATTTGCTCCATGGCCGTGTCGAGCGAGGCGGTGGCCTCGTCGAGGAACACCCAATCCGGCCGTTTCAGCAGGATGCGGGCGAAGGCGACCCGCTGCTGTTCGCCCGGGGACAGCATCAGCGCCCAGTTCTGTACTTCCTGCAGGCGGCCGGCGAACGACTCCAGCCCGCAATCGATCAGCGCCTGGCGTTTGGTCTCCTCGCTGCTGTCGTCCGCCGGTTCGGGATAGCTCAGGACTTCGGCGAAGCTGCCCTGCGGCATATAGGGTTTCTGCGGCAGGAACATCAGCCTGGCATCGGCGGGCACGTGGATCCGGCCCGAACCGAACGGCCACAATCCGGCCAGGGCCCGGAACAGGGTGGATTTGCCGCTGCCCGAGGCGCCGCTGATCAGGACCGCCTCGCCGGCCGTGATCGTCAGGGAGGAGCGGGCGACCAGCGGTTTGCCGTCGGGCAGCTGCAGGTCGAGGCCTTCGACCTCGAGCACCGCCGGCCGGCCGGGCGTGGCGGTGATGGCCCGGGCCTCGTCGGCCTCGATGGCGGCATGCATGGCATGATGGAAGGTGACCAGCCGGTCGACCACGGCGCGCCATTCGGCGATGCTGGAATAAGAGGTGATGATGAAGGAGAGCGCGTCCTGCACCTGACCGAAGGCCGAGGCGATCTGCATCAGGCCGCCCAGCGTGATGGCTTTGCTGAAATAGCGCGGCGCCGCCACCACGAAGGGGAAGATGATGGCGATCTGGCCATAACCGGACGTCCACCAGGTCAGGGTCTTCTGCCGGCGCATCAGCGCCCACCAATTCTGGATCACCGGGACGAAGGTCTTGCGGAAATTGTCATGCTCGCGGGCTTCGCCGCCGTAAAGCGCCACCGCCTCGGCATTCTCGCGGAAGCGCACCAGGCTGAAACGGAAATCGGCCTCGAAGCGCTGCTGGTTGAAATTGAGGCCGACCAGCGGCAGGCCGACGCGGTTGATCAGCCAGGTGCCGACCACGGCGTAGAGGACGGCCGCCCACAGCATATAGCCGGGAATGCTGAGCGAATGGCCGAACAGGGCGAAGGTGAGGGGGCCGGAGAGCACCCACAGGATGGTCAGGAACGAGGCCAGCGTCACCACCGAGCTGAGCAGGCCGAGCGCCAGGCCCAGGGTCAGCTGGACGAACAGGGAGAGATCCTGCGCGATGCGCTGGTCGGGGTTGTCGGTGTCGCGCCCGGTCAATTGCAGCCGGAAGTAGGCGCGATGGTCGAGCCAGCGGGTGACGAAGCGCTCGGTCAGCCAGCGCCGCCAGCGGATCTGCAGCATCTGGTTCAGATAAAGGCGATAGACGGCGATGATGATGAAGATCGCCGCCAGCCAGCTGAAGCGGAACAGCTGATGCAGCGCCGCCTCCTCGTTGAGGTCCTGCAGGGCCGTGTAGAACAGGTTGTTCCATTCGTTGAACACGACATTGACGTAAACGGCGGCCAGGTTGAGGCCGACGATGGCGGCCAGCAGGCCGCGCGCCGACCATTTCTCTTCCGACGACCAGTAGGGGCGGGTCAGCGCCCAGAAGTCGCGCCAGGGAAAACGCTTCTTTTCGGTCATGGGAGGCTCCGGGTTGGAAGGACGGCGGGTTGATGGGATGATGGAAAGGTGTCAGGGTCCGATTGATAGCAGGCCCCGTCCGGCCTCGCGAGTTAAGGAATGTTAATGCCGTTTCGTTTGCGGCTTACCTGTTCGCCCGGCGGAACCCTTATGATGCGAAGGACGGCGTCGATCCATTTGAACCGCCGGGATGCCGAGGCGCCAGAAAAAAGTTTGAGAGACTGTCCGACGGCCGATGCCGGCCATGCAAAAAGTCAGGATCGGGAATAGTCCGTGGCGCCTTGGCGTCCCGGCGGTTTTCTGAAATCCTGATCTCACCGGAGCGATGGGGACAAGCCCCATCCATCCGATCCGCCCTTCGACGAAAGACCACCATCCCATGCCGCATGCCGATTTCGTCCATCTCCGCGTCCATACCGCCTATTCGCTGGCCGAAGGGGCGATCAAGATCAAGCCTCTGGTCAAGCTCTGCCAAAGCATGAACATGCCGGCGGTGGCCATGACCGACACCGGCAATCTGTTCGGCGGACTGGAGTTCTCGACCTATTGCGCGGAAGCGGGAATTCAGCCGATCATCGGCGTGCAATTGCAGGTTCGCCGCGGCGACGAGCCGGCGAAAGGTTTCGGCGGCGGACGCGAACAGGGGCGGACGCCGGAGCCGGACCAGCTGGTGCTGCTCGTGCAGAACGAAACCGGCTATGGAAACCTGCTGAAGCTGGTCTCCAAGGCCTTCCTGGAGACCGACGGCGGCGAGACGCCGCAGGTCGACATGGCCGATGTCGAGGCCCACAGCGACGGGCTGCTGGCGCTGTCCGGCGGGCCGCTGGGGGCGGTCGGGCGCCTGCTGGGCGAGGGGCAGGCCGACAAGGCCGAAGCCGTCCTCAGGCGATTGTCCGCCGCCTTTCCCGGTCGGTTCTACATGGAATTGCAGCGTCACGGCTGGCCGATCGAGGAGGCGATCGAGGCCGATCTGATCGCCTTGGCGGATCGGCACGATCTGCCGCTGGTGGCCACCAACGAGCCGTTCTTCGCCGATGCGGGGATGTATGAGGCGCATGACGCCCTGCTGTGCATCGCGGAAGGCAGCTATGTCAGCCAGGACGAGCGCCGGCGCCTGACGCCCGAGCATCGCTTCAAGTCGGCCGGGGAGATGCGGGCCCTGTTCGCCGATCTACCCGAAGCCGTCGACAACACCCTGGTGGTGGCGCGGCGCTGCGCCTTCATGGTGCAAAAGCGCAAACCGCTTCTGCCGCCCTTCCACATCGACGGCATGACGGAAGTCGAGGCGCTGCGCAAGATGAGCCTCGACGGCTTGGAGCGCCGCCTCGAGGCCCACGTCTTCGAACCCGGCATGGACGAGGAAGAGCGGGCCCGCGTGGCCAAGCCTTATTACGAGCGCATGGAATACGAACTGGGCATCATCGTCCAGATGGGCTTTCCGGGCTATTTCCTGATCGTCGCCGATTTCATCCAATGGTCGAAAGCCAACGGCGTGCCGGTGGGGCCCGGACGCGGTTCCGGGGCCGGTTCGGTCGTCGCCTGGGCGCTGACCATCACCGATCTCGATCCGTTGCGCTGGGGATTGCTGTTCGAACGCTTCCTCAATCCCGAACGCGTTTCCATGCCCGACTTCTACATCGACTTCTGCCAGGACAACCGGGAAAAGACCATCCATTACGTCCAGCAGAAATACGGCTACGACCACGTCGCGCAGATCATCACCTTCGGTAAGCTGCAGGCGCGCGCCGTGCTGCGCGACGTCGGCCGCGTTCTGCAGATGGCCTATGGGCAGGTCGACCGCCTGTGCAAGCTGGTGCCCAACAATCCGGCCGATCCGGTGACCCTCAAGGAGGCCATCGAAAAGGAACCGCTGCTCAAGGAAATGCAGCAGAGCGACGAGCAGGTGGCCCATCTGCTCGATATCGGCATGAAGCTCGAAGGACTCTACCGCCACGCCTCGACCCACGCGGCCGGCGTGGTGATCGGCGACCGGCCGCTCGACCAGCTGGTGCCGCTTTATCGCGATCCTCGCTCCGACATGCCGGTGACCCAGTTCAATATGAAATGGGTCGAATCGACCGGCCTGATCAAATTCGACTTTCTCGGTCTGAAGACGCTGACGGTTCTGCACCGGTGCGTCGAAATCATCCAGCGAACGACCGGAACCGAGATCGATCTGTCGGCCATCCCCCTGGACGACAAGCTGACTTACGACATGCTGGCCCGCGGCGAAACGGTCGGCGTGTTCCAGTTGGAAAGTTCGGGCATGCGCGACGTGCTGCGCAAGATGCGGGCCGACCGTTTCGAAGACATCATCGCCGTGGTGGCGCTCTATCGGCCGGGTCCGATGGACAATATTCCCCATTACATCTCGGTCAAGCTGGGCCAGGAGCCGCCCGACTATATGCATCCGCGCCTGGAAAAGATCCTGACCGAAACCCACGGGATCATCATCTACCAGGAACAGGTGATGCAGATCGCCCAGGAGTTGGCCGGCTACACGCTGGGCGGCGCCGATCTGCTGCGCCGCGCCATGGGCAAGAAGATCCAGGCCGAGATGGATGCCCAGCGCAAGATCTTCGTGGATGGCGCGGTGGCGCGCGGGGTCGACCAGACCAAGGCCTCGGAGATTTTCGATCAGGTCAACAAATTCGCCGGTTACGGTTTCAACAAGTCGCATGCCGCGGCCTATGCCCTGGTGGCCTATCAGACGGCCTGGCTGAAGGCCAATTATCCGGTGGCTTTCATCGCCGCCTCGATGACCTACGACATGCACAACACCGACAAGCTCAATGTCTTCCGCCAGGAACTCGACCGTCTGAAGATCAAGATGCTGCCGCCCGACGTCAACCGGTCGGGACCGGATTTTTGGGTCGAGCAGGCGGGCTCCGGCGGCGATTGGGCCGTTCGCTACGCCCTGGCGGCTTTGAAGAACGTCGGCGCGGCGGCCATGGAGGCGTTGGTCGCCGAACGCAAGGCGCAAGGTCCCTTTCACGATCTGGCCGATTTCGCCCGGCGCATCGACGCCAAGGCGATCAACAAGCGCCAGATGGAAAACCTGGTGCGGGCCGGCGCGCTCGACGGTTTCAATCGCAATCGGGCCCAAATGTTCGACGGCATCGAGATGGTTCTGCGCGAGGCCCAGGCCGCCGCCGGCGATCGCGAGTCCGGCCAGTCCAGTCTGTTCGGCGGGGCGTCGACGCCGACCAAGCTGGTCTTGCCCAACCGCCCCGACTGGCCGCCGGCCGAAAAATTGCAAAACGAGTTCGACGCCATCGGCTTTTATCTGTCCGCCCATCCGATGGACGCCTATGGCAAAAGCCTGACACGGCTTGGCGTGCTGAAATCCAACGAATTGGTCCGCCATTTGTCGGCCGGGGGCAAAAGTCGGGTCAAGCTGGCCGGCACGCTGAATGCCAAGCAGGAACGCGTCTCCAGCCGCGGCAGCCGATATGCCTTCCTCAGTCTTTCCGATGCCTCGGGGCTTTTCGAGGTGATGCTGTTCTCGGAATTGCTGGCGTCGGCCCGCGACCTGCTGGAGCCCAATACGGCCCTGCTGGTCACCGTCGAGGCGCGTCTCGAGGACGAGCAATTGCGCCTGACCGCCCAGCAGATCGAAAGCCTCGATCAGGCGGCGGCGAAGGCGGCGGCGGGGCTGAAGATCTTCATCCGCGACGCGGCGCCCCTGGATGCTTTGAAAACACTGGTGGCGAAAGAGGCGCGCGGGCGCGGGCGCATCGTTTTGGTGGCGCAGACCGAGGAACTCGAAGTCGAAGCCTGGCTGGGCGGAAGTTATGCCCTGTCGGCGGCGATGATCGGTGCCGTCAAGACGATTCCCGGCGTGGTCGAGGTTCAGGAACTGTAAGGGCCCGTTTTGAAATAACGGCGTCATTGCGGGCGCAGCGAAGCAATGACGAAAAAGAAAGCGAAGCCGTTCTTTCCGAGCGGACGCTTAGGGTCCGTTGATGAATTATTGCTTCATTCTCGTCATCCCCGCGCAAGCGGGGATCCATTGCGGCGGTTGGATCCCCGCGCCAGAGCCTGTGAAGAAATGCTTTTTAGTGGGGCGGGCCTCCGTGCCCGCCTCCGCCACGAAGTGGCGGAAATGCTCAGCTTTCGGCTTCGCCGAAACGCC
>JAATGN010000005.1 GCA_015654615.1 Rhodospirillales bacterium | reverse complement strand
TGCCTTAAATCGGCATCACGCTCTGGCTTTTCTTGATGTCCCTCGCCGGGCGCGCGCCTCCGCGCGCTTGGCCGCGGCCTCAATGGCCGCTGGAGCGCTTTGCGATCAAACGGGATCGATCCCTGTACCATCGTCCCGGCGAAAATGCTTGTGAAGCAAGGGAAAGTGGCACCGGCGTCCCTGCCGGTGTCCGCTGCCCTGCGGCGGAAACGTTCCCTTCAGGATCGATCCCTCGGCCGCTTTTGCGCTGCCGGCTTCGCCGGCGCACCGGCGGGGACGCCGGTGCCACTGGGATTATTTCACAAGCTCGAAAGCGGGGATCCGGGAGTGTCGGAAACGCTCGTGGTGCGCCCTCTGGATTCCGGCTGATCAAAGGGAATGACGAGATAAGGTGAGCGATCCAATATGAACGCAAACCGCTCTAGAGCGGGGCGGGCTTCGGGATGACGACGGATTTGGGGTAACACGGACAGCCACGGATTGGATGTCGAGTGGCCTGACCCCATTCTTCTCACGGCAAGGAAGGCAAAGATACTGGTAATTTTCGTATATCTTAAGTATATTTTCAAATAATTTCTAAATTTATTTTTATATTATTGCATATTATTTGATCAATAATGACGATTTTATCATATTCGTCTTTATCCGTGCGCATCCGTGGCTGTCCGTGTTCCTCAAACATCTTGCCGGTTCTCCAGGCCATCGGGCCGGTCCCGGCGTCCTTCGTTTCGAAGGCGGCCGTTTGCCTTTTTTCGATGCTTTTTTTCCAAGTGGCGTCGTAATGGTCAGTCTCCATGACCGGCTGAATCGCATAGGCCAATCGTCGAATTCGGTTTTTCACGGGCGATTTGTTTTGCTGTTGGTAAATTGGTCAGTCCAATGCTTGGCGATTTTTCGATCAAGTCTTGGCCCGGATGTTATTTTGTCCATACTTTAGTTGCGTGAAACCTCTCGTTCTGGCAGGTTGTGGCCGCTGTCTCGTTCGTCCTTTCCGAGCGTTTTTGCCGCTGTGTTCGGATGGGCATGTCGAGCGCAAGAGCGATCTCCAGGGGATAGGAAGAACAAGAATGGCCTACATGTTTGTTTTGGCTTGCGGCGTACTGGCGCTCCTTTATGGAGTGTACGCCGGTCGCGCGGTCCTTTCGGCGCCCGCCGGAAACGCCCGTATGCAGGAAATCGCCGCTGCCGTGCAGGAAGGCGCGCGCGCTTATCTGAACCGCCAATATTCCACCATCGCCGTCGTCGGCGTCGTCGTCGCCGTCATCCTCGGCTGGCGCCTCGGCCTGCATGTGGCCATCGGCTTCGTCATCGGCGCCTTCCTGTCCGGCATCGCCGGCTATGTCGGGATGAATGTCTCGGTCCGCGCCAATGTCCGCACCGCCGAAGCCGCCCGGTCCGGCGGACTGGCCCCGGCGCTGTCGGTGGCCTTCCGGTCCGGCGCCGTCACCGGCCTGCTGGTCGTCGGTCTCGGCCTGCTGGGGGTGGCGGGCTATTACATCGTGCTGCGCCACCTCGGCTTCGAAGGCCGCCACCTGGTCGAAGGCCTGGTCGCCTTGTCCTTCGGCGCCTCCTTGATTTCCATCTTCGCCCGCCTGGGCGGCGGCATCTTCACCAAGGGCGCCGACGTCGGCGCCGACCTGGTCGGCAAGGTCGAGGCCGGAATCCCCGAGGACGATCCGCGCAATCCGGCGGTGATCGCCGACAACGTCGGCGACAATGTCGGCGATTGCGCCGGCATGGCGGCCGACCTGTTCGAGACCTATGCGGTGACCACGGTGGCCACCATGCTGCTGGGGTCGATCTTCTTCTCCGGTGCCGATCAGGAAAAGCTGATGCTGTTCCCGCTGCTGATCGGCGGCGTCTGCATCATCGCTTCGGTGATCGGCACATTCTTCGTGCGTCTCGATGCCTCCCTGAAGATCATGCGGGCCCTTTACAAGGGACTGATCGCCACCGGCATCCTGTCGCTGATCGCCATCGCCCTCGCCGCCCAATATCTGTTCGGCGGCTTCGATGCGTCCTTCACCACCAGCGGCGGGCTGGTGCTGACGGTGAAGTCGCTTCTCGGCTGTTCCGTGGTCGGCCTGGTGATCACCGGATTGCTGGTCTGGATCACCGAATATTACACGGGCACGGATTATCGTCCGGTCCGCAGCGTCGCCCAGGCCTCGACCACCGGCCACGGCACCAATGTCATCCAGGGTCTGGCCGTCTCGATGGAGGCCACGGCGCTGCCCGTTCTGGTGATTTCCGTGGGCATCATCGTGTCCTACCTGCTGGCCGGTCTCTACGGCATCGCCATCGCGGCCACCACCATGCTGGCCCTGGCCGGCATCGTCGTCGCGCTCGACGCCTATGGTCCGGTCACCGACAATGCCGGCGGCATCGCCGAGATGGCCGACCTGCCCAAGGACGTCCGCAAGATCACCGACGCCCTGGACGCCGTCGGCAACACCACCAAGGCGGTGACCAAGGGTTATGCCATCGGTTCGGCCGGCTTGGCCGCCCTGGTGCTGTTCGCCGCCTATACCGAAGATCTGCATCATTATTTTCCCAATCTTTCGGTCGGCTTCAGCCTGCAGGATCCCTTCGTCGTCATCGGCCTCTTCATCGGCGGCCTGCTGCCCTATCTGTTCGGCTCCATGGGGATGATGGCGGTCGGACGGGCGGCCGGGTCCGTGGTCGTCGAGGTTCGTCGGCAATTCAAGGAAATCCCCGGCATCATGGAAGGGACCGGCAAGCCGGATTACGGCCGCGCCGTCGATCTGCTGACCAAGGCGGCGATCAAGGAGATGATCCTGCCGTCCCTGCTGCCGGTGCTGGCGCCGGTGGTGCTCTATGTGGTGATCCTGGGGGTGGCGGGCCAGACGGCGGCCTTCTCGGCCCTGGGCGCCATGCTGATGGGCACGATCGTCACCGGCCTGTTCGTCGCCCTGTCGATGACCTCGGGCGGCGGCGCCTGGGACAATGCCAAGAAGTTCATCGAGGACGGCAATCACGGCGGCAAGGGCTCCGACGCCCACAAGGCGGCGGTGACCGGCGATACGGTCGGCGATCCCTACAAGGACACCGCCGGTCCGGCCGTCAACCCGATGATCAAGATCATCAATATCGTGGCGCTGCTGCTGCTGGCCATCGTGGCGGGGTAGATGCCGAAAGTGTGGGAAGCCGTCGTTGGACCGGAAAATATCCCGGTCCGGCGGCGGCTTTCCCCGCGCCGAAACGCGTCACCTCCACGATCCGCGTCGCCGGATCAAACGGCAGTGTTCGGTCCCGCCGCGGAAATAGAGCGGCCTGCGTCAAATCTGACGCAGGCCGCTCCAGCGGCCATTGAGGCCGCGGCCAAGCGCGCGGAGGCGGGCGCCCGGCGAGGGACATCAAGAAAAGCCAGAGCGTGATGCCGATTTAAGGCATCGCGCTCTAGAGCGATTTGCGATCAGACTGGATCATCGATT
>JAATGN010000070.1 GCA_015654615.1 Rhodospirillales bacterium | reverse complement strand
ACAAGAAAACGCCGTCATTGCGAGGAGCGAAGCGACGCGGCAATCCAGAGGGCCAGGCTGTCCTGGACTGCTTCGCTGGGCTCGCAGTGACGGCATTTTCACCCAGGAGGGTCGACCTCGGTCGGTGCGCAACTCGCAGTGACGAAACTGAAGTCGACGGTATTGGGATTAAGTCCTCCTCCTCGTTCCGGTGCGTTCCGACGTATTGATGAACAGCAAGGCCCCAAGGAGCCGGAGGAAGCCGCCGGATGAGCGGAGGAATGCCTGCGACGCAAAGGCAGGACCGCTCGCGACCCACAAGCCCGATATTTCGAGCCGATAAAGGACTCGTAAACACTTCGACAAGATGCGTAAGGCGGATCGGCCAAAAATCGCATGGATCGCTTATCGCCTCGTCTTCTACGATCGGCTCCTCTTCCATTGATCGGGATGAAACGCTATGTCGACCACGTCGATGCAGCAGCCCTCCGCCAAAGCCGAATCGCCTTTCACCGTTTTCCCCGAGACCTCCTCCGCATCCCTCATCGAAGCTTCCGGACTCCGGCCCGACGATCGCGTCCTGGTCATCGGGCGGAATGTGCCGGACCATCTCGTCGGACTGGCCCGTCATGGGTGCGGCACGGCGACGGGGGCGCCTGCCGACTCGCCCTGCCTGCGCCTCGAGGCGGCCGACGTGGTGTGGTTCACCGGCGTCGACGATCCGAAGGTCCAGGTCAGCGCCGCGCTCGGCAATATCGGCGAGCCGCGCCTGGTCGCCATCGAACTGCTCGCCGCCGCCGATGCCGACGGATTGCGGGATTGTCTTCGCCGCCTCGCCGCCAAAGGCCTGGTCCATTGCGCCTGTCGCCGGGCGGCCGGCCGGCGCATCGTCACGGCGAGCCGGCCCAAATGGCTGCGCTGGGTCGCCTGACCGGGGAGGGGGCGACCGTGACGAGCCATCCTCTTGCCGGGCTGCGCGGTTCGATGGCGGCCCTGGTCACTCCCTTGCGGAACGGACATATCGACGAGCGGGCTTTCGTCTTTTTGTGCGAACGCCAGATCGGGCGCGGCACGGCGGCCCTGGTCGCCTGCGGCACCACCGGCGAAGCCCCGACGCTGGACCGCCGGGAGCAGACGCTGCTGATCCGGCTGGCGGTGGAGACCGCCCGCGGCCGCGTCCCGGTGATCGCCGGGGTGGGGGCCAACTGTACCGAGACCGCCGTCGACCTGGCGTATCAGGCGCAATGGCTGGGGGCCGACGGCGTCCTCTGCGTCGTTCCCTATTACAATCGGCCGACCCAGGACGGGCTGTTCCATCACTTCCAGGCCGTCCAGGCCAGGATCGGCCTGCCGGTCCTGCTTTACGACGTTCCCTGGCGGACCGGCGCCGGCTTGAACGTGGAGACGATCCTCCGCCTGGCCGGACTGCCCAACATCGTCGGCCTCAAGGATGCCTCCGGCGAACCCGGCCGGACGGCCGCGCTGCGGCGGCGGCTCGGTCCCGACTTCCTGCTGCTGTCGGGGAGCGACGCCGATGCCGCGTCGGCGCTGGAGCAGGGCGGCGACGGCTGCATCTCGGTGTCGGCGAACGTCGCCCCCGCCCTCTGCGCCGCCCTGCATCGTGCCTGGGCCGGGAAGGACATGGGGCGTTTCCTTGCCCTGCGCGATCTGCTCCGTCCCCTGGCCGCCGCCTTGTGCGTCGAGAGCAATCCCATTCCGGTGAAATGGGCGCTGGCCCGGTTGGGCCTGATCCAGGACGAACTGCGCCTGCCGCTGACGACGCTGTCTTCCGGTTGCGAACCGGCCCTGCGCGACGCCTTGGACGGCATCCTGTCCCACGAAGCGGAAGAGGCGGCAGGGGGCGCGCGGCCCCCCGCATATGGCGCCACCGCCGCCTGAGCAGTGGACAGGCCCGGCCGCTTCGGTTAACCAATTCCTTTGGTTCGGTCGACAAGGAGCGGTCATGAGTGTTTTGGGCATCATCGGCGGCAGCGGCGTCTATCAGATCGATGGTCTGACCGATATGCGCTGGCAGAGCGTCTCCAGCCCGTTCGGCCCGCCCTCGGACGAATTGCTGTTCGGGACCCTGGACGGCCAGCCGCTGGTTTTCCTGCCGCGCCATGGCCGCGGGCACAAGGTCCCGCCCTCCGATTTGAATTTCCGCGCCAACATCGACGCCATGAAGCGGGCCGGCGTGACCGAAATCATCTCGGTGTCCGCCGTCGGCTCGCTGAAGGCCGAACTGGCGCCCGGAACCTTCGTCATCGTCGATCAGTTCATCGACCGGACCTTCGCCCGCACCAAAAGTTTTTTCGGCCCCGGACTGGTGGCGCACGTCGGTCTCGGCCATCCCGTCTGCGGCCGGCTGGGCGACGCCATCGCCGATGCGGCGGCGGCGAGCGGCATCGCCGCGAAGCGGGGCGGCACCTATCTGGTGATGGAAGGACCGCAATTTTCGACGAAGGCCGAATCCGAGCTCTATCGCTCATGGGGATGCGACGTCATCGGCATGACCAATATGCCGGAAGCCAAGCTGGCCCGCGAGGCCGAGCTTTGCTACGCCACCGTCGCCATGGTCACCGATTACGACTGCTGGCATCCCGATCACGACCATGTCAGCGTCGATACGGTCGTCAAGGTGCTGCTCGAGAATGCCGACCGGGCCCGTTCCCTGGTGCGTGCCGTCGCCCCCAGATTGCGTCACGGCCCGGATCTCTGTCCGCGGGGCTGTCATCGGGCGCTCGACAATGCCATCATCACGCATCCCGAGGCGCGGGATCCCGAGATGGTGCGCAAACTGGACGCGGTGGCCGGCCGCGTGCTGAACGGATGACGCCATGAAAATTCATGGAAAGCCTTTTCGGACCATCTGGCTGGCGGCCGACGGCGCCGGCGTGGAGATCATCGACCAGACGCGCCTGCCGCACGATTTCGTGGTGCGGCGCCTCGACAGCCTCGAACAGGCCGAGCAGGCGATCAGGGAGATGTGGGTGCGCGGCGCGCCCCTGATCGGGGTGGCGGCGGCCTACGGGATGGCCCTGGCCCTGCGGGACGATGCCTCGGATGGCCGCATGGAGGAAGCCTATCGGCGGTTGTTCGCCACCCGTCCCACGGCGGTCAATCTGCGCTGGGCGCTGGACGACATGCGGCAGCGGCTGGCCGGCCTGGCGCCGCCCCGGCGCCTGGCCGAGGCTTATCGGCGGGCCGGACAGATCGCCGACGAGGATGTGGCGATGAACGCCGCCATCGGCCGGCACGGGGCGGAAATCCTCGACGATCTGTGGCGCGTGCGCAAGGCCGCCGGCGCCCGGCGGCTCAATGTGCTGACGCATTGCAATGCCGGCTGGCTGGCCACGGTCGACTGGGGCACGGCGCTGGCGCCGATCTACAAGGCGCATGAAGACGGCATCCCCCTGCATGTCTGGGTCGACGAGACGCGGCCGCGCAACCAGGGCGCCAGCCTGACCGCCTGCGAGTTCGATTGGCAGGGGCTCGACCATACGGTGGTCGTCGACAATGCCGGGGGCCATCTGATGCAGCACGGTCTGGTCGACGTCTGCATCGTCGGCACCGACCGCACCACGGCGGCCGGCGACGTCTGCAACAAGATCGGCACCTATCTCAAGGCCCTGGCCGCGCGGGACAATGGCGTGCCATTTTATGTCGGATTGCCGGGGCCGACCATCGACTGGACCATCGAGGACGGCGTGCGCGATATTCCCATCGAGGAACGCGATCCCGGCGAAGTGACCCATATCCAGGGGCGGAGCGCCTCGGGCGACCGCGTGACCGTGCAACTGACGCCGGATGGCAGTCCGGCGGTCAATTACGGTTTCGACGTCACGCCGGCCCGCCTGGTGACCGGTCTGGTGACCGAGCGCGGCGTTTGCCAGGCCTCGCGCGCCGGATTGCTTTCCCTCTATCCCGAAAAGCGAAGCCATGTCTGAACATACGATCCGATCCACCACCCACCGTCTGTCCATCATCGACGCATCGGCGCGGCTTGAGAAGCTTGGTCTCAACAAAGGGACGGCGGGCAACATCAGCATCCGCTGGAACGAGGGTTTCCTGATCACCCCGTCCGGCATGCCGCCGCACCGGCTGCATCCGGAAGACATCGTCGCGGTCGACATGGACGGCTGCTCGCAGGGTCCCCGCAAACCGTCGTCGGAGTGGCGCTTTCATCGCGATATCTATGCGGCGAGGCCGGAAATCAACGCGGTGGTGCATGGGCATCCGCCGTTTTGCGTCGCCCTCGCCGTCCTGCACAAGGCGATTCCGCCCTACCATTACATGGTGGCCAAGGCCGGCGGCCGGGACATCCGCTGCGCGCCTTATGCCTCCTTCGGAACCCAGGCCCTGTCCGACTTCGCCATGACCGCCCTCGAGGGGCGCAAGGCCTGCCTTCTGGCCAATCACGGCATGATCGCCACGGGGACGTCGCTGGACGGGGCGATGGCTCTCGCCATCGAAGTGGAGGAGTTGGCCGAAGGCTATTGGCGGGCCCTGCAGCTGGGCGAGCCGATTCTGCTCGGGGACGACGAAATGGCCTCGACGGTCGAACGCTTCGCGGCTTACGGCGAAAACGCGCAGACCGGGCCTTGATGAAGAAAAGACTCGGTGGCGCCGGCCTCCGTGACGGCGCCACCTTTCATTGAGGGCGGGTCGGCGCGCCGTCGGTGCGGAACTCGTTGGGGCTCGAGCTTGTCCCGTTGCCTTTCGGTTCTCCGATCGCGCCGTCGTGATGCCGGCGCTGTCGCGACCGATTCCCCGGCGGCGTCGCGGTCGCCGAGGCGAAGGTGAACCACCAAGGCACCAAGACACCAAGGAGACGGAAGAGGCCGGCCCGTCTCTTCCACCCTCAAAAAAGTATTTATATTATCGCTGGATAATCTATTATGGGGTGAATTGCAGCGCCGGCCGCTGCAATCGAAAATTGATCGTGAGAGATGTCGGGAGAAGCGCGCTTCTGCCGCATCCATCATATCCCCACAGCGGACGCTTCTCCCCGGTGGCGAGGCGGGCGTGCCGTTTTCAGCCGAGGTGCGGTCGATGCTCCTGCGTCAGAATCCCTATGGCGATGTGCGCGCCGTATTGTGCGAGACCAATCCGGCCTTGCGCTCGGGCCTGCAGGCGGCGCTTTTCGGCAAGGGACTGCGCGAACTGGTGATCTGCAAGGACGCCGATGTCCTGGCGGCGACCCTGTGCGAGGATCTGATCGATCTGGTCGTCTGCGACGTCGAGCTGCCGGGCCTGGACTTCTGCGACATGGCCCAGCGGCTGCGGCAGAATGCCTTCGGGCGCAATCCCTTCACCCTGCTGATCGCCACATTGAGCGACGCCTCGGTCGGCGAGGTGCGGCGGATGATCAATGCCGGCGTCGACCGCGTGTTGCGCAAGCCCGTTCCGATGAATGTGATCATGGATCATATCGACGCCCTGGTGGACTCGCGCAAACCCTTCGTGGCGACCGAAGGCTATGTCGGACCGACCAGGCGCGCCGCGCCCCGCTCGGATGAATCCTGGGAGGAATTGGTCGCGGTTCCCAACACCTTCCGCAGCAGGATCGTTGAGCGGACCGACGACGACCACCTCCGGCTCCTGGTCGAGGAGGGCTGGGCGAAGCTCGAGGAAATGAAGGCCCTCAGTTCGACGGCCAGCATCAATCGCCTGATCGACCGGATCCTCGCCCACTATGACGCCAACGACGGCATGGGATCGCTGCGGACCGATCTCAACCGCCTGGTGGCGGTGAGCCGGAATTTGATGCGCCGCAGCCGCGGCAGCGCCGACCACATCGCCGGACTGGCGTCCTGCCTGATCAGCGTGACGACGCAAATCGCCCAAAATCCCCAGTCGCCGCAACGGGTGCATTTGCAGTTGCTGGCCAAGCTGGGGGAGGTCATCAAGCGGACGATTCGCGCCAAGCACGATTCGGTCGAGGTCATCCAGCAGATCGCCGAAACCATCGAACGGTTTTCCGGCCCGGCGCCGGGGGAACGCCTCAACTGAGGCCGTTCGGCCGGCGCCGGGCGGCGGGAAAAGCCGCCCGGCCCGGACTTTCGGATTGCCGCGATCGGGAGTAACCTTTCCGCCGCGCTGATCCCAACAACTGCCGAGAATGGCCGATGGCTCATCAGATCACCGGAGTCGATCACCTGTCGTTCGCCGTGTCCGACTCCGCGGTGGCGCGGCAGGCTTTCGCCCGCCTGGGTTTTTTCGTCAGTCCACCCCTGGTGGACGACGCTTCGGGAACGCTGACCCAGTGCGTCGCCTTCGCGGCCGATCATCTGGAATTGTCCGGACCGGCCGGCCCGGGGCCGGGAAGCCGGCATCTGCTCCGGATGCCGGGCCTCGGCCTGGGCAGCCGGGACATCCAGGCGTCCTACGAGTCGCTTCGCCGCGCCGGAATCGATCTTCGGCCGCCCGCCCCTCGGACCCCCAGCCTGGTCCATCCCGATTCGGTCCTCGCCTTGCCCGAAGATCTTCTGCCGGGATTGCCGGCCGTCCTCTGCCGGTCTTCCGACGGTCTTCGGCGTCCCGAATGGCGGGAGCATCCCAACACCGCCCGCGGGATCGTTTCGCTGTCTTTGCTTCTGGATGATCCCGAGGCGGCGATCGGCGACTACAACCGGCTTTTCGGCCCGGCCGCCAGCACGCCGACCGACACGATGGTGACGGTCCATACCGGACATGGCCTGATTTTCCTGGTGACGCCCGACGGTTTCGACGATCTGCACCCCAGCCTCGACCTCCGGTTGCCGCCGCCGCCCGCCATGGTGGTCCTGACCGTCGGGGTCGCCGACCTCGCCAGGGCGGCGGCGGTGCTGGCGGCGAATGGCGTTTCGGCGGAACGCCGCGGCGGGCATCTGGGCGTGCCGGCCGCAGACGCCCCGGGGATCGGACTGGAGTTCGTCGAGGCATGAAGACGATGATCCGGACACCGCCTCGTCATCTTCGCCGAAGCGGAGTTCATCGTTGGAACGAACTCACCACGGAGACACGGAGAAGAACAATATTTTCTCCGTCATCTCCCCTGTCTCCGTGGTGAATTTCCGCTTCCCTAAACCCGTTCAGACGATTCGGAAGTTCTTGAACTGCCAGGGGTCGGCGGTGTCGATGTCTTCGGGAAACAGGCGTCCGCGTTCCTGCAGCGGCGTCCAATCGGAATAGGCGCCGGTCATCGTGCCGAGATAGGGCATGCAGATGTCCAGGATCCGTTCGAAATCCAGTTCCTCGGGCTCGATGATGCCGGCCCGCGGGTTTTCGATCGCCCAGACCATGCCGGCCAGGACGGAAATGGTCACCTGCAGGCTGGTCGCGTTGTTGTGCGGGCAAAGCGCGCGCGCTTCCTCGATCGACAATTGCGATCCGTACCAATAAGAGCCCTTGGCGTGTCCCATCAGCAGCACGCCCAATTCATCGATGCCGTCGACGATCTCGTCCATCAGCAGGCGTTTTTTCGGCTGCATGTGCCAATTCTTGCCGGCCAGTTCGTGGATCGACAGGACGGCGTCGTCACAGGGGTGATAGGCGTAATGCACGGTCGGGCGGAAGCGGACCCGGTCTTCCTCGGCGACCGTGAAATAGTTGGCGATGGAAATGGCTTCGCCGTGGGTGATCAGAAAGCCGTGGAGCGGTCCTTCGAGCGGCGTCCAGGTGCGCACCCGCGTGCTGGCCCCCGGCCGATTGAGATAAATGGCGGCGCCGCAGCCGAAATCGTGGCGGCTGCCGTCGGCGGGGAGCTCCCGCTCATGGCTGCCCCATCCCAGCTCGGACGGTTGGCACCCTTCGCCGACGAAGCCCTCGATCGACCAGGTGTTGACGAATTCGCCGACCTTTTTCGGAAGATCGGGCATCTGGGTGTCGCGTTCGGCGACATGCACCACCTTGACCGACAGGCGCTGCATCAGCCCGGCCCATCCGGCCCGGCTGGCCGGCTTGGCGACGGCAAGGCCGCTGTCTTCGGCCAGATTGAGCAACGCCCGCTTGAGGAAGTGCGAGACCAGCCCCGGATTGGCGCCGTGCGTGATCACCGCGGTGGCCGAACCTCCCGGCCGCCGCAGCTTCAGGGCTTCCTCGCGGTAAGCGTAATTCGACCGCAGCGAGGGCGACAGCGAGGTGTCGGTATAGCCGCCGATCCAGGGCTCGATGCAGGTATCCAGGTAAAGGATGTCGCGATCGCGGCAAAATTCGATCAGTGCCAGCGACGAGACGTCGACGGACACATTGAGCAGGAAATCGCCGGCGCTCAGCAAGGGGGCGAGGACGCGCCGGTAATTTTCGCGGGTCAGCGGCTCCTTGATGAAACGGATGCCATATTCGTCCGCGACGTCGCGACCGCGGTCTTCGGCCGTCAGAATGGTGATCTTGGCCGGATCGAGATCGAGATGCCGCAGGATCAAAGGCAGGACGCCCGGCCCGATGCTGCCGAATCCGACGATCAGCAGGCGGCCGCCGAAGCTGGCGTATTTCATCGTGTTACTACCCCCCTTATTCCTCAATTCTTCCCTCTTGGGCCTTTCAGGCCGCCCGCATGGCGGCCGGCAGATAGCCGGGAGTTTCAAGCAAAGGCCGGTCATCCACTTCGACCAGGAACGCCTGGTCGAAGCCGTTGAAGCCGGTACGAAGCGCCGTTCCGTAGGCGCCGAGCTGGCCGATTTCGATCCAATCGCCTTCCTGCGCATCGGCCGGCAACAGAAAGGGTCCCTTCATCCGGTCGGCCGAATCGCAGGTCGGCCCGAAAAATTCGAAGGCGCGCAACTCCCCCGCATGGTCGCTGCCGTCGGCCAGGATGAGGCGAACCGGAAAACGGAAGCCGACCGCCGGCCCGGCATCGGACAGGGCGCCATAGACGCCGTCGTTGACGTAAAGGGCGCCGTTCTTCCGGGCGATCACCCGCACCACCACGGATTGCCCGGGCGCCACCAGGGCGCGCCCCGGTTCGCTCCACAGGCGGCAGGACGGCGGCAGGCCGAGTTTCCGGACGCCGCGGGCGATGGCCGCGATGAAATCGTCGAGCGGCGGCGGCACCTCGTCCGGATAGCTGACCGGGAATCCTCCGCCGACGTCGAGCAGATCGATGGCCACGCCGGCCATGTCGAGAACCTCTCCGGCCAGCGCGAGAGCCCGTTCATAGGCCTCGGGCTCCAGGCATTGCGAGCCGACGTGAAAGCTCAAGCCGACCCGGGCGGCGAATCGTCGGCAGGTCCGCAACAAAGCCGCCGCATCGCTGGGCGACGCCCCGAACTTTCCGGACAGGTCATAGACCGCGTTGCCTTTCGGCAGCGCCAGGCGGACCACCAGGCCGAGGTCGCGGGCATCGCCGGTTTCTTCGAGGATCTTGGCCAGTTCGTCGGGCGTATCGAGCACGAAATCGCGGACCCGGTGCTGGACATAGGCGGTCCTGATCGCCGAGCGGGTTTTCACCGGGTGCATGAAATGGATGACCGCATCGGGGAACATGCCGCGGACCAGACGCACTTCCGCCAGGGATGCCGCGTCGAAATGGCGCAGGCCGCCCTGCCAGAGCGCGCGCAGAACGGCGGGTTCGGGATTGCATTTCACCGCATAGAGCACATCGCCGGGGAACGCTTTGGTGAAGCGTTCGGCCGAGGCGGCGAAGACATGCGGGCGCAGGCAATGCATCGGTTCGTCGGGCCGCTCGGCCAGCACCGTTTCGACGATGCCCCGGCCGGCGCGATGCCTGCTCCGCGGCGCATGGCGAAGCGGCGCAACGGCGGATCGGTAACGCACCACATTCATCTGTTTCTTCCTCCCGCGCGTCCGGGTTTTCACCGGGTAAAAGTCGGAATGCCGCGGCCCCCGATGGGGAACCGCGATAAAGCACCAAACCCAATAGCCATTTGCGGGCTCCGAAAAGCGCGCAAAGCTATCGCGTTCGATTCAGTCAACTTCGGAAGTGCGGGGAAATCCTCGCGCGTTCCACAACCATGTCCACCTCCCTTTCGGGGACCGATCCACTGTCGACCGGAGACCAAAAAGGACGCCTGACCGTCGTAGCATAACCCAGGACTGAAGTCCTCTGATGTGGGCCATAGGCACGTGCGAGTGCGTCTGGGCGGATATATACGCCAATTCCCCCCAGGTGCAAGAGTGTTTCTTGGGATGTGGCGATTATCTTGGCGTGTTCAGCGTTTTCCTTGCATCAGCAGGCTCAGATACTGCCAGGCCAGCGTGGCCGCCGCCAAGGAGGTGATCTCCGCGACGTCGTAGGCCGGACTGACTTCGACCACGTCCATGCCGACGAAGTCGAGGCCGGCCAGACGCCTGAGGATGGCCAGCGCTTGCCAGGAGAACAGCCCGGCCACCTCCGGCGTGCCGGTGCCCGGCGCCTGCGAGGGGTCGAGGGCGTCGATGTCGAAGGACAGATAGACCGGGCGGTCGCCGACCACCCGGCGGATGGTCTCGGCGACGGCTTGCGGTGAGCTTTCGTGGACCGCCTCGGCCGAAAGGATGGTGACCCCTTTGCCTTCGGTCCAGTCCCAGACGCTGCGCGGCACCGGCGAACGGATGCCGATCTGCACCATGCGCGCCGGATCGACCAGGCCCTCGGTGATGGCGTGGTGGAAGACCGAGCCGTGACCGTAGACCTGGCCGAAATTGTCCGGCCAGGTATCGACATGGGCGTCGAAATGGATGAGGCCGACCGGGCCGATCCGCCTGGCCAGGGCCCGCAGCAGGGCCAGCGTGATGGTGTGGTCGCCGCCCAGGGTCAAAAGATGGCGATAGGCCGCCGCCTGTTCCTCGATGAGGCGGAGGCTTTCCGGAATGTCGCCCAGGGCGATGGCGAAATCGCCGACGTCGGCGAAGGGCAGGCCCATCGGGTCGACCCAGCCGCCGGGATTGTCGCCGTCGGTCAGCATGCGGCTGGCATGGCGGATGGCCAGGGGCGCGAAGCGGGCGCCCGGGCGATTGGTCACGCCGATATCGAAGGGAACGCCGGCGATGCACAGTCTGGCCTGGTCCGGCGCCGTCGTGGTGCCGAGGAAGGAAGGCGCTACGGCAAATGTCGGCGCATGCATGACCGCCCTCGCCTCAAACGTTGAACAGGAAGTGAAAGATATCGCCATCCTGGACCAGATATTCCTTGCCTTCCAGGCGCATCTTTCCGGCTTCCTTGGCGCCCGCCTCGCCGCCGCAGGCGATGAAATCGGCGTAGGAAATGGTCTCGGCGCGAATGAAGCCCTTTTCGAAGTCGGTATGGATGACGCCGGCCGCCTGCGGGGCCTTGAGGCCGCCGATCAGGGTCCAGGCGTGGGTTTCCTTGGGGCCGACGGTGAAGAAGGTGATCAGATGCAAAAGCTCGTAGCCGGCCCGGATGACCCGGGTCAGGCCGGTTTCGGCCAGGCCGAGGGCGCCCAGGAATTCCGTCTTCTCGGCTTCGTCCTGCAGAAGGGCCACCTCGGCCTCGATCGCCGCCGAGACGACCACATGAGCGGCCCCTTCCGCCTTGGCCTTGGCGGCCACCCGTTCGGAAAAGGCGTTTCCGGCCGCCGCCGCCGCCTCTTCGACATTGCAGGCATAGAGCACCGGCTTCGAGGTCAGGAGACCGAGGGTGCGCAGGATGGCGCGGCCCTCGGCGTCGAGCCGGACCGAGCGGGCGGTCCGTCCGTCCCTGAGCGCGCTCAGCACCGGTTCCATGACCTCGAGCTGGGCCTTGGACTCCTTATCCCCGCCCTTGGCCTTTTTGCCGACGCTGACGACGCGGCGTTCGAGGCTGTCGAGATCGGCCAGCATCAGTTCGGTTTCGATGGTTTCGGCGTCGCGCACCGGATCGACCGTGCCTTCGACATGGGTGATGTCGGAATCCTCGAAGCAGCGCAGCACATGAACGATGGCGTCGACCTCGCGGATATTGGCCAGGAATTGATTGCCCAGGCCTTCGCCGCGGCTGGCGCCGCGAACCAGGCCGGCGATATCGACGAATTCCAGCTGCGTCGGGATGATCTTGGCCGATTTGGCCGCCGTCGAAAGTTTCTCCAGGCGCGGGTCCGGCACGGCGACGCGGCCGACGTTCGGCTCGATGGTGCAGAACGGATAATTCGCGGCCTGGGCCGCCGCCGTCGAGGTCAGGGCGTTGAACAAGGTCGACTTTCCAACATTGGGAAGCCCGACGATTCCGCAGTTAAACCCCATCAGGGCCTCCCATTGTTTCGGATTTCGGTGGTTTCGGAACCGGCGCCGCCTGCGCCAGCCTGGTCTGGAAACCGGTTTCGTTGCCGGCGATCAGCAGCGGCAAATGTGTGGCGACGGCCTCGAGCAGGGGGCTGAGCCACAGCGCGTCGGCTTTGGCGAAATCGCCCAGGACCCACGGCGTGACGAGATCCTTATGGCCCGGATGACCGATGCCGAGGCGGACCCGCCAATAGTCGTTGCCGAGATGGCCGTCGATACTCTTCAACCCGTTGTGGCCGCCGGCGCCGCCGCCTTTTTTCACCCGAACCTTGCCGGGCGGAAGATCGAGATCGTCGTGAAAGACGATGATATGGTCGGGGGCGATCTTATGGAAGCGCGCCGCCGCGGCGACCGCCTGACCGGACAGGTTCATGAAGGTCTCGGGTTTCAGGACCAGCATCTTGTCGCCGTCGATCGACCCTTCGGCGACCAGGCCCTGGAACTTCGCGCGCCAGGCGGCAAAGGAATGGCGGCGGACGATGCCGTCCGCCGCCATGAAGCCGATATTGTGGCGGTTCCGGGCGTAGGCCCCACCTGGGTTGCCCAGCCCCACCAGCAGAAACATGGCTTAGCTGGCCGGCTTTTCGCCAGTGGCCTCGGCCGTCGCCGCCGGTGCGGCCGCAGCCGCCGCATCCGTTTCCGCCGCCGAGGCGACGGTCGGGGAAGCGATGGTGGCGATGGTCTGGTTCTTCTCATGCGTCACCACGCTGACACCGTCAGGCAGCTTGACCGCGGAGAGATGGATCGAGGTCCCGATATCGAGGCCGGTCAGATCGATCACCAATTCGCTGGGAATGGCGTTGGCCGGGGCGATGATTTCCAGCTCGTGGGCGACCACGTTGAGGACGCCGCCGCGCTTCAGGCCGGTCGACTTGTCCTGATTGGCGAAATGCACCGGGACGCGGACGTGGACCTTCGACTCGGCGCTGACGCGCAGGAAGTCGACATGCAGCGGCTGGTCGTTGACGGGGTGGCGCTGGACGTCGCGGCACAGCACGCGCTCGACCTTGCCGCCGACGCTGATGTCGAACAGGCGGGTCCGGAAACCCGGCTTGTTCATTTCAGCCGACAGCACGCGGGGGTTGAGGGCGATGGAGACCGGGGTCTGCTTGTTGCCATAGATAACGCCGGGGACGAAGCCCTGACGGCGGGTTTCACGGGCGGCCCCCTTTCCGGCCCGATCGCGCGCCTCGACGCTGAGGGTGGTGATTTCGCTCATCGAAACTCTCCAATAGAAAGCGGCGTCGCCTCCAGGGGTGCCGACGCCGGAAAGGGGAGTGTTTACACCTCCGGCCGACGCTTTTCAAGCATCGCCGCTTCGCTTTAAACAGCCCTCGGGCGCCGGGCCAGCCTCCGGCCGGGCTTACATGGACGAGGCCAGATCCTACCGCCGTTTGCGGCGCCTCGACCGGAACCGGCGCGACCGGCGACGAGGGGCCACGTCACGACGATCTCGACAGGTTGGTGCCCGTTAAGAAACAATCGCGTCAAAGCGATGCGACGGCGCGGCAACCCAGGGGCCGCCCCCTTGTTGGCTGGATTGCTTCGCTCCGCCAAGAAGAAAAGCGTGAGTGGCACCGGCGTCCCTGCCGGTGGATAAGGACTCCGCAGCGCAAGCGGCGGACACCGGCCGAGACGCCGGTGCCACTTTTCCCTTTTCATGCAGGACGGGCCGGCGTTTCGTCGGTGCGGAACGCGCCATGACGAGCCCTTAACCTCCCGATTTGCCTCAACCCGATAGCGTGATCAGCGCTCGACCGGCAGATCGGGCATGGATTCCTCCCATCCTCCCCCCAGCGCCTTGTAGAGGGCGATGAGATCCTGGGTAACGGCTTGGTCGCTCTGCACGAGGTCGTCCTGGGCCCGATACAGGGAACGCTCGGCGTCGAGGACGTTGATGAAGTTGGTCAGGCCGTTGTCGTAGAACTGGCGAGAGATGTGGACGGCGTTCCGGCTGCTCGTAACGGCTTGCTGAAGCGAACCGTTACGCGTCTGTTCCTTGGCGTAGGCGACCAGCGCGTTCTCGACATCCTCGAAACTCGACAGCACGGTCTTCTCATAGGTGACCAGCGCCTGTTCCTGCCGGGCGTTCTGGACACGGATGTTGGCGCGAACGCGGCCGGCGTCGAATATCCGCCATTGGACGGTTGGGCCGATCGACCAGTAGCGGCTGCCGCCGGTGAACCAGTCGCCGGAACTGATGCTTTGCAATCCGACATCGCCGGTCAGCGAGAACTTGGGGAACAGATCCGCCGTGGCGACGCCGACCTGGGCGGTGGCGGCGGCCAATTGGCGTTCGGCGCTACGGATATCCGGCCGCCGAAGCAAAAGATCGGACGGCAGTCCGACCGGAACATGCGGCGTCTCCGCCGGGATCGGCGCGTCGGTCGCCAACTCCGCCATCAGGGCTCCGGGCTGTTGCCCGAGCAGCACCCCGAGGCGATGAATTGCCGTCTGGAGGCCGGTTTCAAGGGTTGGAACCTGCGCTTCCGTCTGGGTCAGGACGGTGGCGGCTTGTTCGGCGTCAAGGTTGCTGGTCACGCCCTGTCGGAAGCGGTTGCGGGCCACGGCAACGGTATCCCGCTGCGCCGTGATGTTCAGCCGGGCGATCGCCAATCGCCGCTGGTAGCCGCGCAGCTCGGCATAATTCCGGGCGACTTCCGAGGCCAGGGTCACCTGGACATCCCGACCGCTGTAAAAGGCGGCGGCGATGCCTGCGTCCGCCGCCTCGACGGCGCGCCGCGTTCCGCCGAACACGTCCAATTCCCACGAGGCATCGAACCCCGACTGGTAAAGGTTGTTTTCGTAAGTGGCGCCCGGCGGCAACCCGGCATTTCCCAGCAACGGTTGATGCTCGCTCTGCCGCGCGCGGGACGTGGAGCCGGCGGCGTCGACGCTTGGCCAGAGGTCGGCCTCGGACACGCCGCGCTGCGCCCGGGCTTCGCGCACCTTCGCTTCGGCCATGCGGAGATCCGGATTGGACTGCACGGCCCGCTCGATCAGCGAGTCGAGTTCCGGGTCCTGAAAATTCTTCCACCAGGTGGCGATGGACGGCGAGCCGCCCGTCTCGCCGCCAGCCAGGGGTTCGCTCCATTGCGTCGGAGGGTTCGATGGCGGGGCGGCATAGTCGGGGCCGACAGTGCAGCCGACAACGGACAGACCGGCCAACAAGACGGGAATGCTACGATGGGCTTTCATGGGAATTCCTTGTGATGCCGGTCATGTCGTCAGTGGGTCGTCACGGACGGATCGCCTTGTTTTGCCGGACGGAGCATCAGCACCAGCCCGATGACGGTCAAACAGGCGACCGTGAGAAAGCTGAACACGTCAATGAACGACAACATTGTCGCCTGCACCTGCACGGCGTTGTAGATGCTCATGATGTTTTTCTGGGTGAAACCGCCCATCGCAGTCATGTGCTGGACGAACGGCTGGCGAAAATGCGTGGCGGATGCGCTGAGATAGGCCTGATGCACTTGCCCGCCTCGCGACAGCATCGTCGCCGCGATGGCGATGCCGATGCTGCCGCCCAGGTTCCGCGTCAGGTTCATCATCGCACTGGCGTGGTTGCTCTTTCCGGCAGGGAGATTCCCATAGGCGATCATGTTCAGCGGCAGGAAGAACAGCGGCAGCCCGACACACTGGATCAGCCGCGCCTTTGTCAGATATGCAAACGAAACCTGCGTGTTGAAGCTGCCGAGGTAGTAAAGGGAAAAGGCCAGAACCGCCAGGCCGGCAGCCATCAGATATTTGGGCGGCACGCGTCGCGACAGCTGTCCGGCAATCGGCATCATCAGCAGCAGCGCCAACCCGCCGGGCATGAGAATGAGCCCGGCCTGGGTGGCGTCGTACCCCAGCAACTGCTGCGCGACGAGGGGGATAAGCACGGTCGTGGAGTTCAGAATGAAGCCGACGATGAACTGAAGGAACATCGAGGTCGCGAGGTTGGCGTTGGCCAGAAGGGGGATATCGACGATGGGCTCTTTTTCGACCATCGTCTCCCAGACGATCAATCCGACGAAACCGACCACCGTCAGCCCGGCAAACAGGCAGATGAACGAAGAGCCGAACCAGTCGTCTTCCTGTCCCTTGTCCAGCACGACCTGGAGACAGCCGAAGGCCAGGACCGTGAACGCGAAGCCGGGATAATCGACACGGATGCCGCCTGAGCGCGCCCGCCGGGTGGCCTCGATGGCGGAAGGCGAATCCTGGACCAGGCGATTGGTCAGCAGAAGCGACAGCAATCCCACCGGGACATTCATGAAAAAGATCCATCTCCATGAGAAATGGTCGGTGATCAACCCGCCCAGGGTCGGCCCGACGGCGGGTGCGACGACGACGGCCATGCCATAGACGGCGAACGCCATGCCGAAGTAACGCTTGGGAAAGGTGTCGGCCAACATCGCCTGTTCGCTGGGGGCCAGACCGCCGCCGCCGGCGCCTTGCAGAACCCGGAAGAACAGCAGAAGCCCAAGCGACGGCGCGATGCCGCACAGGAAACTGCTGACGGTGAACAGCGCCACGCAGATCATGTAGAAGCGCTTGCGGCCGAGCACCAATGAAAGCCAGCCGCTGATGGGAATGATGATCGCGTTGGCCACCAGATAGCTGGTCAGCACCCAGGTGGCCTCGTTCTGAGCCGCCCCCAGGCTTCCGGCGATATGGCCCAAGGCCACGTTGGCGATGCTGGTATCGAGCACCTCCATAAACGTCGCCATCGAGATGACGACCGCAACCAGCCAGGGGTTCACGCCCGGCTTGGCGGCGCTATCGGGAGTCCTGGGAACAGGCATTGTCCTTGTCGCTTTCTCAGGAGAAATGTCGCCGGCGCTTAGGGCCGAACTCCGGTCATTGCCGCTGACCGCCCTGCACACGCACGGTCGGCTCGACCGACATTCCCGGCGACAGAAGGCGCGCCGAATTGCTGTTGTAGTCGGCGTCGAGGATGATCTTCACCGGCACGCGCTGCACGACCTTCACGAAGTTTCCGGTCGCGTTCTCGGCCGGAATGATGCTGAACCGCGACCCCGTGCCCGATTGGATCGAGTCGACCTTGCCGCTGAGGGCCATCTTCGGATAGGCATCGACCGTGATCGTCACCGGCTGGCCGGGCCGCATGTCGTCCAGTTGCGTCTCCTTGAAATTGGCGGTGACCCAGACGTTGGTCGGAACGATCTGAAACAGCGGGATGGTCGGCGTGACATAGGCGCCGGGGTCCACCGCCTTGTTGGTGATGCGCCCATCGACGGCGGCGACAAGGCGGGTGTAGCCCAGATTGACGTCCGCCCGTTTCGTATCGGCCTGAGCCTTCTGGTAGTCGCCCTCGGCGGCGATGACGTTCGCCTTGGCGGATGTCACCTGGGATTGGGCCGCCCCGAGTTGGGCCTTCGCCTGCTCTACGGTCGCAGCGGTCGTCCGGTGGTTGACGGTCGCGGTGTCGAGGTCCTGTTGGGACCGCGCCGCATCGTCGAGTCCCTGGTAACGCTTCAAGGCGCGCCCGGCGTTTTCCAAGGTCGCCTGGGCGGAGGCCACCCCCGCCTCGGCCTGGACCACCGCGCTTTCGGCGCTGTCCACCCCCGCCCGGGCCTGCTCCAGCTTGCCCCAGGCCGATGCCTCGGCGCCGCGCGCCTGACGAAGCGCGACCTGATAATCGGTCGGGTCCAACTCGACCAGCAGATCGCCCTTGTGAACGGACTGGTTGTCGTCGATATGGATGGCGGCGACCAGGGCGGCCACCTGGGGACTGATCGAGATCACATGCCCGTCGATGTAGGCGTCGTCGGTGGATTCGTATGGCGCGATGTCTCGGACATAATAGAGTCCCGCCAGGATGCAGGCCAGGAGCCCGCCGGCCGCAAAAACAATTTGCAGCCGGCGTCTGTTCGGCGATGGCGTCTTCACGGTTGCCACGTCAATGCCGTCGGATCGTTCGGCTGTTGGAACGTCCTCGGTCATAAGCTGCCTTGCGCTGTCATCTTCGGTTACGGGGGTTTCGATGGTCATGATTTCCTCGGGTGGCTGCGTGGTCCTATCCTTGGCGCCTGGATGAGGGGCGGGCGATGAATGCGATGTCTGCGGCGTCGAGAACCGGTTTGGGCCAGCCCTCCCGTGTCACCGCCAGCATGGCTTGGCCTATGCTTTGCGTGGTCAACACCGGAAGCGGGGTCAGGCGCCTCAGCAAAGGCAGCACCGGCCCCAGCAGGGCATAGGCCAGCCGGTAGGCAGTCGTTTTGGAACGGATGCCATGCAATGGCTCGATCATGCCCGGCCGGAACAGATAGGCGGCCTTGAACGGCAGGCGCAGCAACGCGTTCTCGGTCCGGCCCTTGACGCGCGCCCACATGCTGCGGCCCCGCTCGCTGCTGTCGGTGCCGGCGCCGGTGACATAGACGAAGGTCATCTGCGGATCGAGACCCGCCAAGACCCGCGCCGCCGCCAGCGTGATATCGTAGGTGATCCGGCTGTACTCGGCCTCGCTCATGCCGAACGAAGACACGCCCAGGCAGAAGAAGCAGGCGTCGAAGCCCTGTAACGCGGCTTCGCGCCCCTGATAGTTCGTCAGGTCCGGCATCACGAGATGGCGCAGTTTAGGATGCGCCATCTCGGGGGCGGTGCGGCCGACGGTGGTGACGTGATCGACATCGTCGGCCTGCAAGCATTCGCGCAGCACGCCCTGACCGACCATGCCGGTGGCGCCGAAAATCAGAATCCGCATGGCGTCGCTCCTTTTCATGCCGGGGAAAATCCGGAAGGGTGGCCGACCAGGTGCCGCTCAAACGGCGCCAGCGGCGCCCCGATCCAGGCGGCCTCATCGGGATGGGGGGCCGGGACGTTCCGTCCGGCGCGGATGCCCCAATCGGCGATGCTCCGGCCGAGGCCCCGTGAACATCCGGTAACCAACCAAACCTTCGATATGATGCATATCCTTTAGATATTGAGCGCTCACGCACTCATTTTTTTGGCAAAAAAATCAGTCTTTGGAGACCGCCCGCCAAAATGTCTCGAAGCCGGCGGTCGTGGTGCGCTCGGCCTGATCCGGCTGGCGGGCGATGAACTCCATGGTGGTTTCGGCCAAAGACGACAGGATGGCGAAGGCAAAGGCGGACGGTTGATCGCGCAAGACCCCTTGGGCGATGGATGCCATCAGCATGTCGTGGACTTCCGTCAAAGCCTTGACGGTGGTCGTCTTGCAGAGCTCGGTGATGCGGTCGGAAACCTTGAGCTGCGCCATCGCCTTGCGCTTCTCCGGCTGCGCGACGCCCCAGGTCACATATTTTGTCCAAAAGTGCCGGCATCGTTCCTTGAGGTTTCCCGCTTCGGGATAACCGGCCGTCATGGCCTCTCCAAGTTCCGTCTTCAGTTCCAGGTAAAGCGCGTTGAGCAGGTCGTCCTTGGTGGCGAAATAGGTGAACAGCGTCCCCTCGGCAACATTCGCCAACTTGGCGATCCGGGCGGTAGGGGCGCTTGTCCCCTGCTGCGCGATCACCGCGGTGGCAGCCGTCAGGATGGCGTTTCGTTTGTCTTCGCTGCGCGGGCGGGCCATGGCGGGTTCGGGCCTGTTTATGACTGAGTACTTACTCAAAAATAGGGGGCGGCGAGACTGTCCGCAAGAGGCTTTTTCGTTCCGCCCGTTGCGGCGCCGCTCAGGGTCTTTGATTTCCGAGATCGCTCAAGGTTTTAGATCGTCGGGGGCCTTTACCTCAGTGTTCGGTTTCTCGGCCGACCGATTGGCGCCCATGCACCATGACGGTCGTCCAGTCGAGGTGGTCCCGGTCGCGGACGAGAATGGCGGCGACCTTCCGCTGGGACAACCCCTGTCCGCGATTTGAACCTGTTCCGGACGTTGTATCGTCGGTTCCGGGAGCGGGACGCCGGCCAAGCCGTCCAGGCACTCGATTGGATGGATGCCGGAATGGATTTCGCGGACGCGCTGCCTCTGGCCAAGGCGCAGGGGTGCGACGCATTCGTGAGCTTCAACCAACGCTTCCCGCCGGCGGCCAATCGACGCGGCGCCATCAAGGTCCGGACGCCTTGGGCGAGTCGATCCGCCCATGTTTGTACTGCGTGTGATTTTGTATAGTGCCCTTGTTTTTTCGCGTCTTTTGTCGGCGCCGGGAACGACGGAGGTTGCGGCCATTATGGCTATTCCGCAGGTCTGCGCCGATTTCGGATAGCAGACCTTACCCAGACCCACAGCGCCTTTTTGGAAATGCGCAAGCCCATCACCTTTCGGCTTTTCGGTAGGACCTACACGTACCGATCCGATTAGGATACCGGGTGAGCGGAAGCCGAACGCGGTAACCGAGCACACCGGAAGAGTAGGGAGCCCCACGCGGTGATCATCTTATACTGTCACTCTGGCTAAAGAGCCGGTTAATCAAAATGATCGGCGAGACGAACAATCTTACTAATCCGACGAGCCACCTCTTTTCGTTCTAATTTAGCCTTTCTCTCCATAAATACGTAAGTTACGGCTTCATCATTTTTTCTCGAATAATCATCTCGCCCACACTGGCAATTAACTGTCTGCAGGAAAAAATCGAAACTGAGTTGCCGACCATCCACCTTGTTTTTACGCATCAGCTGCATCCTCTTCTGGGAGCAGTTTCTTTGCGCGAAGGCCTCTAACCACAAGGGCTTCGAGCGTGGGAAGCGCCTCCAAGGTCTTGTCAAAACGGGGCGCTGCGGTTTCCGGGTCTACTCTCACCATCATTCCACCCTCTTTTCGAGAGTCTGGTGGGACACGGAACAGTTTCAGGTACCGCATAGGAGCAACACCATCGTACGGAAGGATCCGTACTTTGGTCGTGTCTGACTCTTCCTCGGTGATTGCATCGCCGTGGAGCTTCGTCGCAAGGCTCTTTCTATATGGTTCTATGTAATAAACCTCAGAAATACCCGCTGTGATGATGTGCCGTGCGCATGAATGACAGGGATAAGTCGTGCAAAAAAGTTTACCCCCTTTTATTCGATCTCCCCCCGTTTTTACTGCGTTAAAAATAACATTCATTTCGGCGTGAATTGCCCGTGAAAATTCAATAAGATCTTTTACCTTAGATGATGACAATATAGTTTCTATAGCTGAATTCTCTTCTTCTTTCGATATGATACCGCTTTTGACGAGGCCGGAAATCATAAGTTCGGATATGTATTTTTTCTCCTTATCATTGAAGCAGCGGCCTCCTTCGAGATTCCAGCATCTCTTATCCTGTTCGGAATTTGGGTCGCTCTTCGCATCTGCGCCGTACAGCCCGCCAGAGAATTTTGGCACGTCATTCCAACCAATCGAAATAACAGAGCCATTTGCATCCGTGAGAGCCGCCCCCACTTGCTTCGACAGGCACCCTGAATTGCCAGCTGCCGAAGCGGCCAAGTACATGGCGGTTTCAGACGGGTGAGGTGTTAGGACTTTTGCACCCAATATCAAATGAAGAAAGCGTTCGACGCGAGCAGATATCTGTGAGTCTACATCATTGTCGATGCGTATGAAGAAATCGGCTTGTGGAAATGTATCCCTGACTGTCTGGCCGTAATCAAGTTCCTCGCCAGAATCCTGGTCTATGAGGTCGAATATGTGCGATTGTCGTATTCCTCTATTCGCCAGATCTCTTATCCGAGCGGGCAGAGGCGTGAACACGCCTACGAAGTAAAACATGTCCCTGTAGACAAGCTTCAGTACCTCTAGTTCTTCTTGATTCTTAATGGAATCTATAATATGGCATACCCTCTGAGGTTCAAATCTTCCATGTTCATTAGGGCCTTTGGCTTCTCTATCCAAAGAAATGTCACGGACGGCGAGCTCGGCTAGTATGCTATTTTCATGCTTGGCCCGCAATTCATTGCCCTGAGTGATTAGGAATTTGACTCGATCGTACTCGGATATGGTGGGGGCTTTTCCGGCGTGCTCCTCAATTAGTCTGCTGAGTCGGATTTCCTTGCAATAATCGTATCCAAAATTTCTCTCCAGCACGTCCTTGATCGTGTTGGAGACTTTATGCAATGGAGAACCGATTGGGCCGCACAAGGCAATTACGAGCTCACTCGTGTGGCTTTTCTCAATCTGTTTCTTGATCTCGAACTTGTCCGTTGCGCCGGGTGCCTTTGGCACGGCGCGGACGCCTACCGGGGCTTTCGCCTTCTCAGACATATGATCCGCCCACCTTCCAAGCCAGCCTGCAGAAGCAGGAATACATAGCTTATGTTCTCTAGACAATCGAATATACTGAGCTCATTAACTACACTCTGACCGAGGAAGCCCCTCGTGATCTGTTGATATATTCTCGCGCATACTTGACAATTAGCATACCAGAGTCTATCGAGATAAATGATATATTCCAACTTGAGGGCCGGGCAATTGTTTTCGCCTGGGGCTGCTATCATTTCTGTGGACGCATGCCCTATGTGAATTATGGGAATTGTGTGGATAAGAAGCGCACAACTGACCAGATACGCGGCTTGGCGGCAGCAAAGAGGACCGAGCGGCGCTGTGGAAAACCGATGAGGCGGGCTTTAAGGATGATTCGAATACCCTTGAGGTTCTGACCAGTCGTGCGACACTTCAGCCGGCCCTGGGGAACCGCCTCCAAAGCGGGATGGGCGAAACGGATGTTGGGTTGGCCGGTGACGAAAGTCGGCAAAGAGCAGCAGTGGGAACGCACGCACTCCTTCGGCAGCTATCCAGCCGTTCTCGGACATGCCTTTCTGCCGACCACGCCGGAGCCTCGCGTCACCAACAACGCTCGCGCGACGTTCATCGATATCGTCCACGGCGCGTGCTGACGCCTGGTCCCCAACCCCGCCGAAGCGCTCGCCAAGACAAGCTGGTCCCACTTCGCACGGTTCATCTGCAGACCTGCGCCTCGCCCTTCGCGTCTCATTCGGCGGCGGCGCGCTGCGATTTCAGCCGGAACTGCGACGGCGATTCCCCGGTCATTCGCTTGAAGGCATTGGAAAAGGCCGCGTCCGAGCCAAAGCCGGTGGCCTTGGCGATCTGGCCGATGGGCATGGCCCCGGCGGCCAGCCAGCGCCGGGCCAGACGCATGCGCCATTGCGCCAGATAGGCGAGCGGCCCCATCCCGGCCAGCGCCTTGAAGCGCGTGGCAAAGGCGGTCCGCGACATGGCGGCGGCGCTGGCCAGTTCCGGCAGGTGCCAGCTCCGCGCCGGCTCCGCATGCATCAGCCGCAGCGCCGGAGCCAGCCGCCGGTCGGCCAGAACGCGCAGCAAGCCGGGGGCCAGCTTGCATTCGCGGGCCAGATGGACCCTGAGGATCTGCAGGAAGATCAACTGCGCCAGCGCGGTGCAGGCAAAGCCCGCCCCCTCGCGGGCATCGCCGCATTCCTCGGCCAGCTGGGCGATCAGCGATTTCAGGTGCGGCGCCTCGGCCGCGCCGCCGTCGACGCGGATGACGTCGGGCAGGCTGTCCAGCAACACCGGGCCGCATCCCGCCGCCATGTCGACATGCCCGCCGAGAAACAGCGTCTCGTCGTCGCTGCCCAGGGCGATAATGCCCGAGGTGACCCCGGCAAAGATTTCCCGGGCCGGACGCGGCGGAATCGCCGGATCGCTCGACGCCACGAAGGCGTGCGGGGCGGACAGCATCAGCACGTCGCCTTCGCCCATCCGGAACGGCGCCTCCAGCCCCTCGACCGCCAGCCAGCACTGCCCTCGGGCGATCACGAAGAACTTGAGCTGATCCGGCGGCGGGAAGGCGATCGCCCAGGCGCCGCCGGCGGTGAATCCGCCGGCGCAGACCGCCCGGGCGTCGACCAGCGCCAGGACGGCGGAAAAGGGATCGTCGCTCATGATTTGAACTGCCGCGCAAGAATCCCGGATGATCGATTATTCACGATCCAGGGATACCATCCTATCTGTGGAACGGTCAACGAATTGGAGTTTGTTTCCCATGACCACCCCCCAGACCCCCATCGGCTCCGGCTTCGGCAGGGCCAGCACGGCCGACGACGTCATTGCCGGCATCGATCTTGCCGGCAAAACCGCGATCGTCACCGGCGGCTATTCCGGACTCGGCCGCGAAACCGTGCGCGTGTTCCTGGCCGCGGGCGCCCGCGTGATCGTCCCGGCGCGCGACGTCGGGCGCGCCCGGACCGCGCTGGCCGACCTTCCTGCGGCCGAGATCTGGCCGATGGACCTGCTCGATGCGGCCTCGATCGACGCCTTTGCCCGGCGCTTCCTGGCCGAGCGCACGCCTCTTGCGATCCTCGTCAACAGCGCGGGCATCATGGCCCTGCCGAAGCTGACCCTGGATGCGCGCGGCCACGAGTTGCAATTCGCCACCAACCATCTCGGCCATTTCCAGCTGACGCTCGGCCTGTGGCCGGCGCTGAAGGCGGCGCACGGCGCGCGGGTCGTCGCGGTCTCGTCGCTGGGCCACCGCTTTTCCCCGGTGGTGTTCGAGGACGTCGACTTCCGCAATCGGGCCTACACGCCTTTCGCCGCCTATGGCCAGTCGAAGACCGCGAATGCCCTCTTCGCGGTCGCCTTGGACCGGCGTGGAGGCCAAGACGGCATTCGCGCCTTCGCGGTCCATCCCGGCGGCATCGTCGAGACCAACCTCGGCAAATACATCGACCCGGCGATGCTGCGGGAATTGGGAGCCGTCGACGCGGAAGGCAAGCCGATCATCGCCCCCGAGCGCGGTTTCAAGACCCCGGCGATGGGGGCGGCCACGCAGGTGTGGTGCGCCACCAGCCCGGCGCTGGCCGGCAAGGGCGGGGTCTATTGCGAGGACTGCGACATCTCCGTGCGGCTGGCCCCGCCCGAGAGCGAATATGTGCTGGGCGACACGCTGGGCGTGGGCGGCGTCTATCCCCACGCGGTCGATCCCGCGGCGGCGGAAAGGCTGTGGGCGCTGAGCGAGGATCTGACGGGCGCGCATCTGCCGGCTTGACCGCTCGCTCAGAGCGCGATGCCTTAAATCGGCATCACGCTCTGGCTTTTCTTGATGTCCCTCGCCGGGCGCGCGCTTCCGCGCGCTTGGCCGCGGCCTCAATGGCCGCTGGAGCGCCGTGCGTCAGATTCGACGCACGGCGCTCTAAGTTTCGGCATCGCGCGTCCTGGATGAAAAGGAAAAGCGGCACCGGCCGGGACGCCGGCGCCGCTCACGTTTTGACGGCGCTCCCTTTAAGGGGAGGGGCCGCGTACGGCGGGCCCCCTGGCCCAAAGGGGCCCGCCGCTTTCTCCATCCTGCGGCGTCTGCTAGGATGCGACGCAGACAGGAGGCAGGCAGGAATGGAAGATCTCCCGCTCGGCAAGGCGTTCACGCTGATGGAGCCGGGGCCGGTCGTCCTGGTGACGACGAACGACGGCCATAAGAACAATGTGATGGCCATTTCCTGGACCATGGTGCTGGACTTCACGGCAAAATTCGCCATCACCACCGGCTCCTGGAACCATTCCTACGCCGCGCTCTCGAAGACGAAGGAGTGTGTGATCGCCATCCCCGCGGCGGACCTCCTCGACACCGTCGTCGGGGTGGGAACCTGCTCGGGAAAGGACACGGACAAGTTCGAGAGGTTCGGGCTCACCCCCGTGAAGGCGAAGCACGTCCGGGCGCCGCTCATCGCGGAGTGCTTGGCCAACATCGAATGCCGCGTCGCCGACATCGTCGAGCGCCACGACATCGTGGTGCTCGAGGGGGTCGCCGCCCACGTCGACGGCGCCCGCAAGGAGAAGCGGCTGATTCACGCCGTCGGCGACGGCACGTTCGTGGTGGATGGCCGCCATTTCGACCGGAAAGAGGCGATGCGGTCCAAGCTGCCGAGCGGAGTGTAGGCCCGGCCGCCCGCGTCTTTTCCCCTGATGTGATCGGGGGAGTCGAATCTCAAGGCTTCATCAAAGCGATGCGCGGGCGCGGCGGTCGCTTCGGGGTTCTTTAGAGCGGCGTGCGTCAAATCTGACGCACGCCGCTCCAGCGGCCATTGAGGCCGCGGCCAAGCGCGCGGAGGCGGGCGCCCGGCGAGGGACATCAAGAAAAGCCAGAGCGTGATGCCGATTTAAGGCATCGCGCTCTAGAGCGATTTGCGATCAGACTGGATCATCGATT
>JAATGN010000149.1 GCA_015654615.1 Rhodospirillales bacterium | reverse complement strand
TTCATCGTGACCGACGACGGCAAATGGGTGGTCGTCCAGCAGGGCATGAACGACGCGACCCACCTGGCCCGCCGCTACCACTGGCTCTCGGAGGATCTGACGAGCTTCGTCGAGACGCCGCATGCGGCGATCGACGGCCAAAACCAGGGCCGGATCGTCAATCTCACCGACCGCCGGGCCCGGGCTTCGCGGCAGGGCCAGCTCGATCTTCTTCGCGATTTCGGCCCCGACCGGATCGTCCGCGAGGTCGCGGTGCTGGAGGGCAAGGACCTGCCGCGGCCGCCGCCGGAGACCCCGTTCCTGCCGCATCTCGTTTTGCCGGCCCATCACGACGTGCGGCCCAAGGATGTGATGCTGCGCCGCCTGCATGGCGCGTTGGCGGCGGCGACGGAACGCGGTCCGGCCGACTTCGCCGACCTGCTGCTGGTGCCGGGGGTCGGGGCCCGGACCGTCCGTTCCCTGGCCATGGTGGCGGAGGTCATCCACGGCGCGCCCTGCCGCTTCGCCGATCCGGCCCGGTTCTCGCTCGCCCACGGCGGCAAGGACCGCCATCCCTATCCGGTGCCGACCCTGGTCTATGACCAGACCATCGCCGTGTTGAAGGCGGCGGTCGCCGCCGCCCGGCTCGGCAACGAAGAACGGCTCGACGCCATGCGCCGCCTCGATACGCAGGCCCGGCGGCTCGAACGGCGGGCGACCGGCCCCTCGCTGCCGGCCTTTCTTGGCGAAGAAAGGCAGCGCTCGCACGACTACGGCGGCCGCAGCGTCTTCGGCTGGGAACCGCCGCCGCCGGAGAAGCCGGACCAAGCCCTTGAGCCCGTTAAAAGTTAGCCGCTCTGTTTTCAGGTCCATCAAAGCGATGCGAAGGCGCTGCAATCCAGGGGCCGCCCCTCTTGTCGCCGGATTGCGTCAGTGGCACCGGCGTCCCTGCCGGTGGAAAAGACTCCGCCGCGCCAGCGGTGGACACCGGCAGGGACGCCGGTGCCACTTTTCCTTATTCATTCAGGGCGGGGCGGCTGCCGGCCGGTGCCGAACGAGCCTTAAGGGATAAGGGCCGGAGCGGCGCCTGGCGCCTGCCGAAGCCGAAGGTGAAGGCATCGCATAGGACGAGTGGGATATGTCGTTTTAAATGACAGATCCCCCTGGAACCGTGTCGGCCGCCTGCTCAAATATCTTCCAAGAGGATCATGAGTAATTTCCGAGTCTGACGCCGTCATTTGGTTCCCGGCTATATTACAGCGGTTATTCGAATATCTGGACCGGAGGTCGTCACCATTCCATCGGCGGCCCTCTATTCGCATTCATCGGGTACGGTCCGCCGACGTTCGGCCGCATGACCCCGCCGCCGACCGTCGCGGCGGGGACGTGCATAACTTTTGAAATTGGAACGCAACGATCATGAACATCCGAAGCATTTTTCTGGCGACCTCGCTCGCCCTGGCAACCATTGTCTCACCGATCATGCTCAATCGCGCCGGCGCGGCGACGGCGGAAGATATCAACAGAGACGCCGATCAGGCCCTGCAGACCCTTTACCGGACCAATCCCGTCGCGGCGGACATTTCGAAGAAGGCCCGGGCGGTGCTGGTGTTTCCCAATATCGTCAAGGCCGGCCTGGTGTTCGGCGCGGCCTACGGCGAAGGCGTGCTGAGACGGGGCGAAAAGATCGACGGCTACTATAATTCCTTCACGGGATCCTGGGGCTTGCAGGCGGGCGCCCAATCCTACGGATATGCCGTGTTCCTGATGAGCAAGAAAGCCGAAAGCTATATCCATCGTTCGGCCGGATGGGAAATCGGCGTCGGGCCGACGGTCGTCGTGGTGAACGAGGGCGTCGCCAAGAACCTGTCCTCTTCGACGCTGAAGGACGATGCTTACGCCTTCATCTTCGATCAGCAGGGGCTGATGATCGGAGTCAGCATCGAGGGGACCAAGATTTCCAGAATCAAGCGTTAATCACCAGGCGTTCAATCACCGGGCCTGGCCTGGCCTTGCCTGGCAAGGCCAGGACGCGTCGTCAGTTGCGCTTTTTCCGTCCATCTTGCCGTCATTCCCGCCAATCCGGGAAGGTGACGATGATAAAAAGCGAGCAATCCGGTTTCATGGACAACTGACGACACGCCCCCCAGGCCTTCGAGGCGCCGGAAAAGTCCATCGCGCCTGATCGCCGATCCGAAGCCTCGGCGCCTTTTGGGAGACATCGGAAATGAAGGCAAGTCTGGCGCGCGTAACGGCTTGCGGCCTGAGCCTCGCCCTCCTCGCCACGATGGGATATCCGCCCTTCGCATCGGCCCAGCCCGCCCCGCAGGACTATCAGGCGGCGGCCTCCTATCCGCCGCAGCAGCTCGACCAGCTCCTGGCGCCGATCGCCCTTTATCCCGATCCCCTGCTCGCCCAGATCCTGATGGCCGCGACCTATCCGCTGGCGGTCGTCGAAGCCGCGCGCTGGGTCCAGGACCCCAACAATGCGGGGCTCAAGGCCGATCAGTTGGATGCCGCGCTTCAGCAGCAGAACTGGGACCCCAGCGTCAAGTCCCTGGTGCCCTTTCCCCAAATTCTCCAGATGATGGACAGCAAGCTCGACTGGACCCAGGCGCTCGGCAACGCCTTCCTGGCGCAGCAGGCCGGCGTCATGGATGCCGTTCAGCGGCTGCGGGCCGAGGCTCGGGCGGCGGGAACGCTGCAGTCGACCCCGCAGGAGACGGTTTCCCTGCAGGGTCAGACCATCATGATCGAACCGGCCGATCCGCAGGTCGTCTATGTGCCCTATTACAATCCCACGGTGGTCTATGGGTCATGGGACGATCCCGATTATCCGCCGGTCTATTTTCCGCCGCCGCCGCATTATGGCCCGGCGGTCGGAGCGGGCATCTATTTCGGGGTGGGCCTTGGCGTCGTCGGGGCGCTGTGGGGATGGAACCGCTGGGACTGGACGCGTCACGACATCCACATCGATCCCGATCGCTATAACAGGATCAACGATTACGCGATCACCCACGACCATCGCCCCCGCTATACCGCGAACAGTTGGCAGCACGATCCGGCGCGCCGGGGCGGCGTCCCCTATGGCGACCCCGCCGTCCGGCAAAAATTCCAGCCCCCCGTGGCGGGATCCGCCGAAGGGCGCCGCGATTTTCGCGGCTTCGACAACCGCGGCGGCGGTCCCGGGCCCGGCGCCGTTTCGCCGGGGCTCGCCCAGACCAACAGCCGCGTCATGGCGCCGTCGGCGCCGCAGCGCGCCGCGCCGCCACAGGCGGCGGCCCCTCGTCCGGCGGCGCCGGCCTTCGCGCGATTCGGCAATGGTCCCGATGTTCGAGCCCAATCGCAACGCGGCCAGGCCAGCCGCCAAACCATAGCCCCCGTCATGCGGCAGCCGCGCCCGGCGCAGCAGCAGCAGCAGCGAAGCGCGCCGCCGCGCCCCCAGCAACACGCCGCGCCCGGCGGCGGCGGCGGCGGTGGCGGCGGTCCGAGGGGAGGGGGAGGCGGCGGTCATGAAAGAGGACATCGTTAAGGGCCTGGGACGGAATAACCACTCCAGGCCCTAAGCCCGAGCGGCGCTTGAGCCCGCCGAAAGCGGAGCGGAGGCGTCATATGAAGGCCTTAGGCTTTGGAGCGATTATTTCGTCCCAAAGCCTAAGGACGTCAGCCGGCCGGATCAACGCATATTGCGCGAGGACGTCATGGTCAAACCGAACGGAGACTTCTCCCTTACCCGGCGCGTCTTGCGCGGTCTCGCGCCGGGTCTCGTCACGGCGCTGGCCTGTTGCGGCCTTGCCGCGGCGGCCATCGCCGCCGCGCCGCGCCAGGCGACCTTCGCCTCGCCGGAAGACGCCTCGGAAGCGCTGGCGGCGGCGGCGCGGACGGGAAAGACGGCCGATCTCGAAAGGATCCTGGGGCCGGGAAGCCACAAGCTCATCTCTTCCGGCGACCGCGTCGCCGATCGGGAGGGCCGCGAAAAGTTCGTTTCCGAATACGCCGAAAAGCATGCCGTCGACAGACAGTCCGACGACAAGGCGACCCTCATCGTCGGCACGGAGGAGTGGCCTTTTCCGATCCCGCTGGTCAAACAAGGCGACGCGTGGCGCCTGGATACCGCGGCCGGCGCCGAGGAAATTCTCAATCGCCGCATCGGCCGCAACGAACTGAATGCCGTTCAGGTCTGCCGCGCCATCGTCGACGCCGAGCGCGACTACGCCAGCAAGGACCGCAACAACGACGGCTATCTGGAATATACGCAGAAATTCCTGAGCAGCCCCGGCAAGCGGGACGGGCTTTATTGGCCGGCCGAGGCCGGTGAGGAAAGCCCCATCGGGCCGCTGATCGTCAGCGCCCGCGCCGAGGGTTATGGCGGAAAAGGCACCATCGAAAAACCACAGCCCTATCACGGATACTTTTATCGCTTTCTCGATCGGCAGGGCAAAGACGCGGCGGGTGGCGCCTATCGCTATGTGGTGAACGGCCATATGATCGGCGGCTTCGCCCTGGTGGCATTCCCCGCCAAATACGGCGATTCGGGCGTCATGACGTTCATCGTCAACCAGGACGGCGCCATCTTCGAAAAAAACCTCGGTCCCGACACCATCGCCAGTGCCAAGAAGATGACGATGTTCAATCCCGATCCAAGCTGGAAACCGTATCAGTAAGACTTGCGGCGCGCCAAGTCGGCGTGCGCCGGCGGGCCCGTTCGAGCCAGCGCCGCAGCGGAGTACGGGCGACGCATCGACGGAAAAGTCGTCGCGGTTATTCCGCAATGTCTCCTCAGTCTTGCCGAATGACTTCGCCGTACCCTGGTGACGGCGCCGTGAGGGCCATTAGGTAGTTTCCGTCCCTGGGCCGGATCGCCACCAGCCGATATGATACAATTACAGCCCAGGTCATCCAACTCCGCCGTCGTGACCGAATCTCAACTGTGCGATGGCCAATCCAGCCGCGAGGATTTCTCCGATGACTCTGAACACGCTTCTTCTTGAACCGATCGTCGCCCTGGTGGCCGGCATTCTCATCCTGATTCAGCCGAGACTGCTCAATGTCGTCGTCGCCATCTATCTGATCATCGTCGGGGTGGTCGGCCTGGCGCATCATTTTCCTTATTGACGCCGGCGATTCGACAGCTTTTTCAAAGCATTCCGGCTCAGGGAAATCATTGCCGAATCTGAGTAGTTTCCGGGGCTGCCGGTTCCGGCAAATGGCGTTTATCCTCGAACATCGTCAATGTCTGCAGATATCCATCGGACCGGTTTCGCATGAACCAGCCGACAACCGTATCGGGACGACAGGATCATGTGGGATGGGGTCCGATCAGCCGTGGGGATACCGATCATGAACAATGATGAGATGATGGACGCCACGTACCTTCTTGAACGGGCCGCACAATGCCGCCGCTTGGCACGCCACTCGCAGTCTCATGGCATCGCCGTCGAGCTCGAAAAACTGGCCTGCGACTACGACAAGGATGCCGCGCGTCTCGAGGCGTTCAATTCCGGCGGCATGGCGGCCGCCGCACAATAATCGCAGGAGATCGGCACACCGTGCCGATCTATCCGCACAAAGGAGAGTCTCATGGGCCGTTCGATGAATATGCTGATGATCTTGGGAACGCTGTTGGCTCTCCTGGGCGTCGTCGGATTGGCCATTCCGGTGTTCACCACCCATCAGATGACGGATGTGGCCAAGGTCGGCGATCTGAAAGTCCAGACACAGGAAAATACATCCCATACCGTCCCGCCCCTGGTCGCCGGCAGCGCCTTGATCCTGGGGATCGTCCTGATCGGCGGCGGATTCTATCGCCGGTCGTAGGACGACTTTTCCTTAAGGCTTGCCGTCGAGAAAATCGCGGGCGAGTCGGATATGGCGCCGCCGCTCCGGGGGCTCCGCCGCTCGTCCCTGACGGGACCCGTCGGCGCCGCCTCCGGGCTTCAGGGGCCCGATTCGAGACGTCATCGACAGGCCCCGGCCGTCACCCCTGCCAGAGACCATTGCCTTGCCTGGACATCGCAGAGAGCCCGGGCATGGGCACCACTGAATAGAACACTCCACCGCATTCATAGAAATAATATAAATAGGTAGTTCCCGAATCTACCGCTACCTGTTTCGCAGGTGATATTCTTTATGTGCAATCATAATACCGAAAAATCAGCGGAGGCATCATGACGAAGTTTTTGTTCGCGAGCGTCACAGCGTTCGCATTGATGACGAGCGCTACATTTGCGCAGAGCACGACTTCCGAAACGACAAACTCGACGACCACGACAGTCGTGCCGGCCGCACCGGTCGTGGAGAGCTATAGCACGAGCAAGACGCAGAAGATCATCGATAGCAATGGCACCGAAATAAACAAGAATCAGAGCTATACGACCGGCGTCAACGGCACCAGCGCCAGCACCAGTACGCAGACGGTGGCACCGGACGGCTCGAAAACGAGCACGTCTCACGAGGAACGCAGGATCCCCGGCGACTCGACGACCAGCCGCACGACGACGACCACGACGACGGGACAATAACCGCTCGCTCAATCTCCAATCACTTTGGAATCGGAGTTACGCCATGACCAGGACAATACCCTACGTACGAATTTTGGCGGTCGCCGCCCTTTTGACCAACACGGTCTTGCTGGCGGGTTGCGGAAGTTCGGAAAGAGTCAGCCGGACAACCACCGAACAGACGACCATCGCGGCGCCGCCGCCGGGCTCCTTGGGCCCGTCGTCGTCGTCGACCACCACCACGACCACGAAGCAAACGCAGCCCTGATCGACCGCCCCTGATCGACCGACATCGTCAAGGCAAGGCGGAGCTTTCGCTTCACCTTGCCCGACGGCCTCATAACCACACAATCGCAGGTAATGTCATGTACAAGAAAACGACGATATTGACCCTTTCCTTGCTGACGCTTTTGAGCGCCGCGCCGCTTCTCAGCGCCTGTCACACGACGGCGGGAGCCGGCGAGGACATCTCCAAGACCGGACAGGCGATCGAAAAAAGCGCCGACAAGCACGCTCCGTAATCGGCCGGCGACTCTCGACGGCCGCCGTCCTCCGCCAAGCGCCCCGCAAACCGGGATCGCCACGAGGTTATGATGTGCATCTATCGCACCATGAACAGGAACGGCGCCGCCGGCTCGGGCAAGCCGATCCCGCGGCGGCATGGCGGTGAAATACTGCCGTTTCCCATCATCAGCCGGCAAACGGCCCTTCGGCCATAAAAGCTCGTCCGCTCCGCTTCGGTAATTGGCCACGGGCGTGGCCCCCCGAACTCCGGGGACAGAAAAATTTATGCAAATTCCCCCAATGACAGCTCCCAGCGGCGCGGGCGTCCCGAGCCTGTGACATAAAGGGAATCCCGGAGTGGCACCGGCGTCCCTGCCGGTGTCCGCCGCCCTGCGGCGGAAAAATTAGCCGCTCTCGCTCTCGCACTGCCGGCTTCGCCGGCACACCGGCAGGGACGCCGGTGCCACCGAAATTATGCCGCAGGCTCTCCCTGCCCCGCGTCCTTTCGCCCAAACGTCCGGACGGGCGCCGGTGGGTAGTTTCCGAGGCTTACGCGCTTCGCACGTCCGCCCTATCGTCCGACTATGGATGCCTCTCAAGACCGGCGGCTCCGCGCGACAATTATCTGACGGCTCGCAAGATCCGACAGACGGGAGATAGCATCATGAACATCGGAACCATTTTAGTGATCGTCCTCATTCTTGCACTGGTCGGTGTCCTGCCGACGTGGGGACACAGTGCGAACTGGGGCTATTTTCCGAGCGGAGGGGTCGGCCTTCTGCTCGTCATCGTGATCGTTCTCGTGGTCAGCGGGCGGATCTGAGCGCCCGTGTGATCAAAGCCGCCCGTTGACCGCGACCACCGGCCGCCGTCATGGCGTGGCGCTTGCGCACCGGCGGGGCGGCGGCGGGAAAGCTTGTCTCCCGCGGGCTTTCCGCCCACCGCGTCTGCTTCGAAGCACGTTGCACAATGCGGCGCGCCGCCCTGTCCTGAAAGAGTAACAAAATGGAAAAAGCCGACTCGGTCATTGCCGTTTTCGCAGAGCACCAAGCCGCGGAAGCCGCCGTGAAAAAACTTACGGCGGCCGGCTTCGAGATGAAGAATCTCAGTGTCGTCGGCAAGGGATTTCATACGGAGGAAAAAGTCGTCGGTTTCTACAATGCCGGTGACCGGGTCAAGTTCTGGGGCGTGCGGGGCGCCTTCTGGGGCGGCCTTTGGGGCCTGTTCTTCGGCGGCCTGTTCATGACCATTCCCGTCGTCGGGCATGTCGTCGTGCTTGGATATCTGGCCGCCACCGCGGTCGCCGCCATCGAGAACGCGGTCATGGTCGGGGGATTGAGCGCGCTTGGCGCCGCGCTGTTCAGCCTTGGCGTACCGAAGGACAGCCTCATCAAATACGAGGCCGCCGTGAAAGCCGACAGCTTTCTGGTGATGGCGCATGGCACGGCGGCCGAAATGGTTCGCGCCAAGGCGATCCTGGCGACGGCGGCACCGGCCAGCCTCGACGTCCATGCCGGCGTCGAAACGCCGAAACCGGCCGATCAAACCGCACACGCCGGGGCCTGACGGAGGTTGCCGATCGGCAGGAACGGACGCATGACGCAAAGGAGTTCGCCATGAGATTTCCCATCGCCGCAATCGTCATTGGATCGGTCATGCTCGCCGGCGCCGGCGCCGCCTTCGCCCAGTCGGCTCGCACGAACGACACCGCGGCCTTCCACCCATCGGCGGCCGTCGTCGATTCGTCCGCCGATCGGGACAGCTATCTTCACAAAGCCCGCAAAAAAACGGCGGAGTGGCGGCGGAAAATGGACGAGCTGAACAAAAAGGCCGCCGCCGACGGAAAACAGGCCGCCATCGTGGCCGAGGATGATGTGACCAAGGCCTGGGCCAGGGTCAAGATTGCGTCGCGCCGCTTGGAAAATGCCAGCGCCGACGGTTGGGAGGCGGCAAAGGCCACCTTCGAGAAGGCTTCCCACAACCTGGAGGCAACGTGGCACAAACGGCATCCCGGGGAAAGATGAGGCTTGTCATGGCCAGGAAATCATTCACCATTGCAACCTTGGCGATTGTTTTGTCGGTTTTGGGTTTCGGGCCGGGAATCCCGCGGGAGGCCGGGGCCGCCGAATGTGCCGCGAGCGAGACGATCGACGGCTCGACGGCCGAGATGGCCAGGAAAAAGATGGAGCAGGCAGGCTTCCAACAGATCCGCGACCTCACGAAGGGCTGCGACAATTTCTGGCACGGCAAAGCGACCAAGGACGGCGTAGCGGTCAATATCGTTCTGTCGCCGCAGGGACAGGTCAAGACGGAGGGCGATTGATGCCGCCGATAAGGCAAAAGACGACATTACGATGCCGATCCGGCAGGCCATAACGAAGGAGTGACGATGAAGATGGCTTTCGATTCTCCATCCGAGCGGATGCCCGATATCCGGGAGCCCGGCCGCGATCCGGCAGGCCGCCCCCCTCGCCGCGACAGCACATCCGATATGCCGAGGTTCGACGGCGCGCCGGCCGCCCGGCGTCTCGTGCTGCCGCTGGCTTTTTTTTGCGCATTCTTCATGACGCAGGGCATGGCGCGGGCCGACGACGGAAATCGGATCTCCGTGCTCGAGGAGAACGATTCCCTCTATTTCAATTCCGACCAACACTATACGCAAGGGCTTCGCATCTCGAACCTCGGCCCCGCCGTGGCGCCGCAGAGCGGCTGGAACGGACCCTTCGACGTCCTGGGCGCCATCGCCCCGATCTTTGCGGACGACGGCGCCTCGCGCGATGGCCGGACGCCGCAACACGCCCGGCGTTATTCGGTGTTCCTGGGGCAAAGCATCTTCACGCCCAAGGATCTGACCCTCTCGCCGCCGGATCCCCGCGACCGGCCCTATGCCGGCTGGCTCTATGTCGGGACCAGCCTGCTTCAGGAAACCAACCGGAACATGCTCGAAAACTTCGAGATCGACGTGGGAATCGTCGGACCGGGAGCCTTGGCCAGGCAGACCCAGAACGACTTTCACCAGTTCATCGGCGTCGATCAGGCCCAGGGCTGGAGTCACGATCTGCAGACGGAGCCGGGAGGGATGCTGACCTATGAGCGCCTCTGGCGCGTTTCCCTGCTCGGCGATCGCGACAACGGCGTCGACATCGTCCCGCAGCTCGGCGCGACCGCCGGCAATGTCATGACCTATGGGGAAGCCGGCGCCCTGCTCAGGATCGGCAAGAATTTGCGGGCCGACTATGGACCGAACCGAATTCGCCCGGCCCTGTCCGGCACCGATTATTTCGACGGCGATCATCTTGACGGCGATCTCGGCTTTTACGTTTTCGTCGGCACGCAAGGCCGCGTCGTCGGACGGAACATTTTTCTGGATGGAAACTCGTTCCGGCCCAGCCCGAGCGTCGACAAACATACCTTCGTCGGCGATGCGCAAGCGGGCTTTTCGTTGTTCTGGTCGAGCGCCTGGCGGCTGGACTTCAGCGCCGTGCGCCGTACCCGCGAATTCGTCGGCCAGCATTCGCCCGACGTGATCGGCACGGCGGCGATCGCCTTTACCCTGTGACCCTTGGGCCGGCCTCCGCCGCAAAGCGGCGGAGGCCGGCACTTTACCCCCCGCGATTTAGAGCGCCGTGCGTCAAATCTGACGCACGGCGCTCCAGCGGCCATTGAGGCCGCGGCCAAGCGCGCGGAAGCGCGCGCCCGGCGAGGGACATCAAGAAAAGCCAGAGCGTGATGCCGATTTAAGGCATCGCGCTCTAGAGCGATTTGCGATCGGACTGGATCCAGTGGCACCGGCGTCCCTGCCGGTGTGCCGGCGAAGCCGGCAGCGCAAGAGCGACCGAGGGATCGATCCTGAAAGGAACGTTTCCGCCGCAGGGCGGCGGACACCGGCAGGGACGCCGGTGCCACTTTCCCTTGCTTCACAAGCTCTTTCGCCGGGATGCACGCATCGAAGGATGCTCTCCCTCGGTCGGGCTTTCACCACCCTAATACAAGATGATTTCCGTCCGGCGATTCTGTGGTTCGCGAATGCCGTCGGCCGGCGCGACGAGTTGAGTCCTCGGGACGTCGACCCTGGTGATCTTGGCCTGCGACACACCGTTGTCGACCAATGCCGCCTCGACCGCGTCGGCACGACGCTCCGACAGGGCCTGGCTGTCCGAATCCCATCCGGCGGCCGTACTGTGAATGGTCAGCCTGATCCCCTTCACATTGTCCTGCTTGGCGGCGTCCGCCGCCACACGGACAATCCTGGCCGCGGTCTCGCCGATGTCCGCACGATCGGGATCGAAGAACACCTCGAAGGTGTTCAGCTTCGGAACGATTTGGGCGACGGGCGGCGATTGGGCGCCGTCATGGACCGTGCAGGCGCTCAGGGCAATTACGGCCATGGCCGCGCCCAGATATTTGGTAATTCTCATTGTTAATCCCCGTTTTTCAATGACCTGTCGACGGCCATATCTTGGCCCGGCATGAAGAAAATCAAGCAGGCGGCCTCATCCCCCTCGGCAAAGCGGCGCGGATCAGGCCGCCGCGCCGCTTCAAACACAAAAAAACGGCTTGGCCGATCGAACGGCATCAGTTGTGAAAAAGCGGCTTCCGGCCCGGAGCCACATGCTGAGTCGGGTGAGAGGCCGGCACGACCTGGCTTTCCGGAGCCTGATCGCCCGTTTGCTCAGGCTTTTTCTGTTCGGGCCGGTTGGCCGCATCCGGCTGTCGCTTTTCGTCGGTCATCATCGTCTCCTGATCATCATTGAACGGAACTTGGCGGAGGGCTCGGCAAAGAGTCGGTGCCGGCGACCGGCGCAGGCGCCGCGTCGCCCGTCGCCGAGGGCGGGCGATTGGCCATGAGGCCGAAGGCGCCCAACACGAGAGCCATCAGGACCACGTAAACGAGGGTGCGGGAATTGGCCATTCCTCCGATAGCGAGGCCCGTCTCCCGCAACGGAGCCTCCGGCCCGGCCCGGCCCGGCAGAAGCGCCACCAGGCGAGCGGCGATCGTCCCGGCGTCTCGAGGCGCCGCCGCGCCGTCCGGCAGTTCCGCGATCAGCCCGGCCAGCCTCTGGGTTGCCGCGTCCACCGGCAACCGAGCCAATTTGGCGGCTTCCTGCCAGGGGTCGAGGTCCAATCGGGCCAAACCGGAAAGCACGCTCAGCAGCGTCTTGTTTCCATCCTCGCCGATCGGCGCGAAGAGAAAGTCGTTGAATTCGGAACCGAGAAAGGAAGCCGGAGCGGAACGCGTCATTTCAATCACCGGATTTCATCGCCGCCATCGCGAGGAATGGAGGCGATAAGGAACATTGCCGTCGCATCGACCGCAATCACACCATATCGCACAGGGACCCGCCGCGTGAGGCTCGGGAACTACTTAAATCGTAGGAATTGCACCGAAAAGGGGCATGACGACCCGATCGCCCCGCGCCCTTCGGCTTGATATGACGCTTCCGCGGGCTCAACCGCCGTTCGGGCTTCGAGGGCCTGACGCGACAATCGATCAACGGGCTCTTAGGTAGATTCCGGGCCTACCTCGACGGCATCGCCGACCCTCATTCTGCGCCACTGCCGTTGACGGGATCGGCCGACCGGGACGACCCGCCGACGGTGGGAAGGAGATCAAGCATGCCAACTGAAAATCACCCGCCCGATCCCGATAGCGTGCGACGCGACGCCGACCGGGCTTCGGCCAAGGTCTATCTCGTCGGCGGCGGAATCGCCTCGCTCGCCGCCGCCGCCTTCCTGATCCGCGATGGCGACGTCCCCGGCCGCGACATCACCATCCTCGAGGAACTCGGCGCGCTCGGCGGAAGTCTCGATGCCGCCGGTTCTGCCGGGGATGGTTACGTGCTGCGCGGCGGCCGCATGCTGGAAAGCAAATATCTCTGCACCTACGAGCTGTTCGCATCGATCCCCACGCTCGACGGGACCACGACGGTCACCGAAGAGATCCTCGGGTGGAACGAGACGATGAAGACCGATTCCAAAGCGCGCCTTGTCCGTGACGGCCATCGGCAAACCGCGCCGGCGTTCGGCCTTGGTGAAAAGCACATCCTGACGATCGAGCGCCTGGCCATCGAGCCGGAACAGATGCTGGGAAACACCAGCATCGCCGATCAGTTCGACGCCACATTCTTCAAGACCGATTTCTGGTTCATGTGGTGCACGACATTCGCCTTCCAGCCCTGGCACAGCGCCGTCGAGTTCAAACGCTATCTGGTGCGGTTCGCCCATATGGTCGGCGGCTTCAATCGCCTGCACGGCATCATGCG
>JAATGN010000281.1 GCA_015654615.1 Rhodospirillales bacterium | reverse complement strand
ACCGGCAGGGACGCCGGTGCCACTTTCCCTTGCTTCACAAGCTTTTTCGCCGGGACGATGGCACAGGGATCGATCCCGTTTGATCGCAAAGCGCTCTAAAGCGCCTGGCCCTTCAGCAGCCGGGGCAAGTCGCCGACCAGGCCCATGGCGTGGCGCATGAAGAAGCGTTTCAGCGGCCCCATGCGATTGACGGCGGCCAGGCCGAGATCGCGGGCGACCCGGACCGGCATCACATCGTTGGAAAACAGCCGGACCAGACTGTCGGTCAGGCCCAGCATCAGCAGATTGTCGAAGCGCCGCCAGCCGGCATAGCGGGCCAGCACCGAAGCGTGGCCGAGATCGAGGCCCAGGCGCTTGGCGTCGACCAGCACTTCGGCCAGGGCCGCGACGTCGCGCAGTCCCATGTTCATTCCCTGTCCGGCCACCGGATGCATGCCATGCGCGGCGTCGCCGACCAGAACCAGGCGATGCGCGCTGTAGACATTGGCGAATTGCAGCGACAAGGGATAGGAAAAGCGCGGCCCTTCCACGGCGATCTCGCCCAGGAAGTCTCCGAAGCGGCTGGCCAGTTCGGCCAGGAAGCCGTCGTCGTCCTGGGCCAGGATGGCCGGCGCCAGATGGGATTTTTCGGTCCAGACCACGGACGAGCGATGGCCCGGCAACGGCAGGATGGCGAACGGGCCGGCCGGCAGGAAATGTTCCTGGGCGATATTGCGATGCTCCCGGGCATGGGCCACCGTGCAGACGATGGCCGTCTGACCATAGTCCCATTTGGTGATGCCGATCCCGGCGGTCTCCCGGGTCGGGGAGCCCCGCCCGTCGGCCGCCACCGCCAGGACGGCGGAAAGACGGGTGCCGTCCTCGAGACGGGCGAGCACTCCGCCGGCCTGCCGTTCGAGGCTGGCCATGCGGGCCGGCGCGAACATCCGCACCAGCGGCAAGCCGGCGAGGCGCTGCTGCAGGGCCTGGCGGATGGCCCGGTTCTCGACGATCCAGCCGAAAGGCTCGTCGCCGAGCGCCCGATGGTCGTAATGCAGGAACAGGGGCGAATGGCCGTCGGAGACGCGGATCTGTTCGATCGCCGCGGCATGGGGCGCGATCGTCGGCCATAAGCCGAGCCCGGCCAAGGCCCGCTGCGGCGCCAGGGCGATCGCCGAGGCGCGGCCGTCGAAGGCCGCATCGTCGGCCAGCCGGGGATCTTCGGTGTCGACCACGGCGACCGAGACGCCGGCCGATGCCAGGGCCACCGCCAAAGGTCCGCCGATCAGGCCGCCGCCGACAATGAGAACGTCTGTCCGGATCTCTTTCATGGCCGAGAGAATGGCCGTTTTTTCGTCGGCTCTCAAGTCCTCGACTGCTTTATCTGGGGGCAGGCAGCCCATAGAAAGCCCAAAAATTCGGCAAGCCCACATTCCGGCGGATGGCTCGGCTGACCTTCACGGACCCTCTTCATGGAAAAAAGGCAGAAAAACCGCCAATTTTCCGAAACCGGCACGATCTTTGAAAAGAACAATCGGCGCGGATCGATCGCAAGGCGGCTTGCGGGTGAATCAACTGGTGGCTTTCCGCGGATCCGCCGAAAAAGGCTGGGATACCGCGCGGTGCCGGGAAAGCCGGATTAAGGTATGGGGACCAAACGATGAAGCTTGTCGTGGCGATCATCAAGCCATTCAAATTGGACGAAGTTCGCGAGGCCCTGACGCCGCTCGGCATCCAGGGGGTCACGGTCAGCGAGGTCAAAGGATTCGGGCGCCAGAAGGGTCAGACCGAGATCTATCGGGGCGCCGAATATATGGTGAATTTTCTGCCGAAAGTGAAAATCGAGGTGGCGGTCAATGACGACATCGCGCCGCGCGTCATCGAGACCATTCAGTCGGCCGCCCACACCGGCAAAATCGGCGACGGCAAGATTTTTGTTTTCGAACTGGTCCAAGCGGTTCGCATCCGGACTGGCGAAACCAATGCGGATGCGCTCTGAGACGTCTCTGTTATTTTAAGTTTCCTCCTGCTTGTTGCGTTTCCTCCTGTCTCCTCCCAAACTCGGCCCGGAAGGTCTTCTTCCGGGCGTTTTTTTAGGCCCGCACGAGGCGAATGCGGGGCGCCATCTGCTCAAAAATGCGGCATCTGCTGGAAGCCCATGCCTAATGCCGCATCATGGAAAGGGCTAAAGACCGCGAAATTCCGCCTTTATTTCAGACAAATGGCGGCATTGCGCGGCTTGGCATGGTTCTTGTTACTGTTCGGGCAAGTCGCTGCGCCGAATGCGCCACAAAATGCATACGCCGTTGGGCACCGCAGATGGCTCGAATGAAAGATTTTTTGGGACCTTCGGGGGTGACCATGAAGAGTATGACGAAGAGTTTGGTATTCGGCGGCGGCCTGGTCGCCGGCTTGACCCTGCTGGCGAGCCTCGGCCTGGCGCAGGACGCGGCGCCGGATGCGCCGGCGGTGGCGGCGCCGGTTCTGGACAAGGCGGACACCGCCTGGATGCTGACGTCGACGGCCTTGGTTCTGCTGATGACGATTCCCGGCCTGGCGCTGT
>JAATGN010000207.1 GCA_015654615.1 Rhodospirillales bacterium | reverse complement strand
GACCCCATCGGCCTCGGTCGCCGGCCTGGCCGCCAAGCTGCGCATCCTCGGCCAGTTGCACGGCCTGAAAGCAGGCGACGACATCGCGGCGCAGTCCTGCTGGAACGATGGAATGATGATCAGCGTCATGCGGGACGCCGATCGGCTGGCCTCTCGGAGAGGGGGCTGAGCCATGGCGACGTCAATAGATCCCGACGCCGCCGAAGACGCTTGTCTCTTTGCTTCCGGGGTCCCGCTGGCTTGAGAAAAAGTTGAACCACCAAGACACCAAGGCACCAAGGCGGCGGATTGCGCCGCAGGCATTTATCCGATCATCCGGCGCCATGCGGCTGGACGGACGGGAGAAAGCCCCGCGGCGCGAATTGGCGGCCCCTCGCCGCTCGATATTCCGAAAAGCGCCTTGGTGCCTTGGTGGCTTGGTGGTTCAAAATCTCGATCGCCCCGGAACGATGGGGATCAGTCTGGCCGGCAGCGTGACGCGGCTCGTCCTCGATCAGGCTCATTCCGCCCTTTTCCTCAAGCGAACGCCCGGGCCGCCGCGATGCGGCCAGACAAAAGAGCGGCTGTTCTTGGCAGACCGACTTTGTTCGAGGCAAGAACCCGTAGATAGGATTGCGCGTCGTATGGTGGAAATTTCATGCTCTCACGGTGCCGTTTGGCGCCGTTTACTACATAATCTGGTCTGAATTTCAGGAGATTGGCGCAAAATGTGTCTGGTTTTAATTTTCTCAAACCGTTCGGTTTGAGAGTCCTATTTGGAAAATGCTTAAAATTGTCTGTGACGATGATGGCGGCTTGTGCAGTGATGGCGGTTGCGATGACGTGGGCGTCCTTGCGCTCATCGTCCGTGGTGCACATGGAAAGGACGCGGTTGAGTTCGGCGGGATCAGCGGGACAATTGGCAACTGGAAACGCGATCTCCATCTGATCGCGCCTGTATTGGATTTTTTCCCGAGGTAGACCGAACCGCCGCTCAAGGTTTCGCATCCATTCTTTATGGATTTCATGCGACCATATTGGAGCGAAGGCGTCGGCTTCAGCGATGCAGAGAAGAAAATCGGTCAACTTTCCCTGGAACAGGATACAGGCATCCAATACCACGTCATCCATTTTACAATGACGTCCGACGCAATCATCAGAAGTCGTACTCTTCCGACATTTTTGCCATCTCTGTCAAGGCATGACGACGTTGCATGGCATTTTCCTCTTTGAATTTGAGGACTTCGTTTTTAGAAAGCCGAAAATGAGTATTGACCTTTCTTGCAGCCAACAATCCCTTGTCGACAAGCCGCATCACGGTTGGCCGAGAGAAACTCAAGATCTTTGCGGCCTGCTCAGGCGAGATTTCTTCGTCATGCGTTTCCGTGCAAGGAAAAATCGCAAGTGAGGCGGCTTCCACGACTTTCAGCATGGTCTTGAGTGATGCGAGTTTGACCTCCAGGGGCTTGTGACGGCCGAGGCTGATTTTGAGCATTTCAGTGGAATCCTGAGCACGAGACACCAGCCTGGCAAGATCCGTGACGTCGCGGCGAGCCTCGGCGATCTCGGCCAGGCTTGGCGTGTCCAGTTTGTTGGCGGCCATGATGTCCTCCCGCTATGTCGGCTCGCTCGTCATTTATATTCTAACTGAATCATCTGAAACAAGTGAACGATCTGAAAACTTCTGGGTAAGATCTCGATCAGGCCCACTCCTGTCCGCGGTAAAAGCCCCCCTTGCGACGCACACCGTCGGAACCCCTCGAACCATATCCGTGTTTGGCCTCAGAGCGGGCGCGAAGATGCGGTGCGGAAGAAGGCCGCGCCCTGCTTGCGACAGGCTTCATTTCGATTGCCTCACCGTATAGTGCCCGGCCCGAAAGAGAGGTCCCATGGACATGATCGCCATGATCGGCACGCTCGCGGCCCTCGCTTCGACGGTCAGTTTTGCCCCTCAGGCCTGGAAAATCATCAAACGGCGCCACACCGACGATATTTCGACGGCCATGTACGCGATCACGGTGACCGGATTTGGATTATGGCTGGCTTACGGGATCCTGCGCGGCGAATGGCCTCTGATCGTCTCGAACGCCCTGTGTTTCCTGATGTCGGGCTTCATTCTGCTGATGAGCCTGCTGCCGCAGCGTCAAAAGGAAGAGGTCGCCGATATGCTCGATCCGGACGTGGCGCCCGCTCGTGTCAAACCAGGCGATTGACCGCGGACTGCCCGGCCCACAGGGCCCGCAGCCCATCGAGCAGGATGCGCCCCATCGCTTCGCGCGTCTCGATGGTGGCGCTGCCGATGTGCGGCAGCATGAAGACGTTGGGCAGGGCGAAATAGCCGGGATGGACCGCCGGTTCGCCGTCGAACACGTCGAGGCCGGCCGCCGCCAGTCGGCCGCCGGCCAGGGCGGCGATCAGATCTTCGTCGACCACCACGGCGCCGCGGCCGATATTGACCACGATGGCGCCCTCGGGCAGCAAAGCGATATGCTCGCCATCCAGCAAACCGCGCGTCTGCTCCGTCGCCGGACAGGCCAGGACAAGGAATTGCGACACGGCGAGCAGACCCTCGATCGTGGCATGGTACGTCGCCCCGGCTTCGAGGTCTTCGGCCAGGCGCCGCCGGTTGTGATAGTCGACGGCCATGCCGAAGGCCCGGGCCCGATCGGCGATCGCCCGGCCGAGACGCCCCATGCCGACGATGCCCAACCGTTTTCCGGTGATGCCGACCCCGTTCAATTGGATCGGCGTCCAGCCTTGCCAGCGGCCTTCGCGCAGCAGGGCGATCGCTTCGGTGGCCCGCCGGGCGGCCCCCAGCATCAGCAGCAAGGCGGCCTCCGCGCAGGCATCGGTCAGCACATCGGGCGTGGAGAACACCGCCAGCCCATGCGCCGCCGCCGCCGCGAGATCGAGATGTTCGTTGCCCACCGAATAGGTGGCGACCGCCTTGACGCTGTCCGGCAGGCGCGCGATCAGGGCGCGGTCGACTTGGGTCGGCGCCGTCACCAGCAGGACGTCATGGCCGGCAATCCCGGCGATGATCTCGTCGGCCGTCGGAACCCGGGTCTCGCCGGCGAAGGTGACGTCGTAATCGGTGGTGAGAAGGGTTTTGACGCTGGGCGGCAAGGCACAGGTGACGAACATACGGCGGCGCAATTTCAGCTCCTTTTTCTTAACGCGCGTGCCTCCCGAGGCGCGGCAGCGGGCTAGCCGGGGAAATAACTCACACCGATTCGGGATACGGTCAAGCCGGTCGCGCGATCGGAAAAAATCAGGCTCCGGAGAGCGCGCCGCCCGCCGGCCATTATTTATACGTATAAATTTTGTGTAAATTAGAAATTGTATGTTTTCCTTGTGTTCTACGAGGGCAATTCCTATTCTCCTGTCATGTGATATAGGGAGTTCCCATGAGCATCCAGCCGCTCGCGTCACCTCTTCCGCCGACCGGCGATATCCGTCTGCTCGATCTGATCGGCAATACGCCCCTGGTCGAACTGACCCGGTTCGACGCCGGACAGAGCCGCCTGTTCGTCAAACTGGAAAACCAGAACCCGGGCGGCTCGATCAAGGACCGGCCGGCCCTTTCGATGATCGAAGCCTTCGAAAAGGATGGCCGGTTGAAGCCGGGCGGCACCCTGGTCGAAGCCACCGCCGGCAACACCGGTCTCGGCCTGGCGCTGGTGGCGGCGATCAAGGGATATCGCCTGATCCTGGTCATTCCGGACAAGATGAGTCGGGAAAAAGTATTTCATTTGAAGGCGATGGGCGCCGACGTTGTGATGACGCGTTCGGATGTCGGGAAAGGGCATCCCGACTATTACCAGGACCTGGCCGAACGGATCACCGCCGAGACGCCGGGCGCCGTTTTCGTCAATCAGTTCGCCAATCCGGCCAATCCCCTGGCCCATGAAACCTCGACCGCCCCGGAAATCTGGGAGCAGATGGCTCATGATGTCGATGCGGTGATCTGCGGCGTCGGCTCCGCCGGCACGCTGACCGGCATCAGCCGTTTCTTCGCCCGGGTCTCCCCGAAAACCGAAATCGTCCTGGCCGATCCGGTCGGCTCGGTTCTGCTCGACGTGGTCGAGGGACGCCGGCCCGGCCAGGCGGGAAGCTGGCTGGTCGAGGGAATTGGCGAGGATTTCGTGCCGCCGATCGCCGATCTGTCCCGCGTCCGCAAGGGTTATGCGATCTCCGATCGGGAAAGTTTCGACACGGCGCGCGATCTGCTGCGCAAGGAAGGCATCCTGGCCGGATCCTCCTCCGGCACCCTGGTCGCCGCGGCGCTTCGCTATTGCCGGGAACAGACCCGGCCCAAGCGCGTGGCGACGCTGATCTGCGACAGCGGCAACAAATATCTCTCGAAGATGTTCAACGACGTCTGGATGGCCGATCAGGGGTTTGTCGAGCGCCCGCACCACGGCGATCTGCGCGACCTGGTGACCCGGCGCTACGACGAAGGGGCCGCCGTCGTCGTCGGCCCCGACGATACGCTCAACACCGCCTACGCCCGCATGAAACTCTACGACGTCTCGCAATTGCCGGTCCTGGACGGCGAACGGGTGGTCGGGATCCTGGACGAATCCGATGTCCTGCTGGCGGTGTTCGACGACCATGGCCATTTTTCCGAACCGGTGAAAAGCGCCATGACTCCCCGGATCGAAACCATCGGCGCCCAGGCCCCCCTGGCCGAACTGGTCGCGGTCTTCGATAAGGGCCATGTCGCCATCGTATTGGAATCCGGCCGTTTTGTCGGCTTGATCACCCGTATCGACCTCATCAATCATTTGCGCCGCAAAGTCGACTGATCATGAACAAAGTCAGCAAGAAGCTCTCTCAACGCCCGCAGGGCCTGTCCACCCGGGCCATCCACGGACGCCAAAGCCACGAAGCGGTCACCGGCGCCGTCATCCCGCCGATCTTCGCCACCGCGACCTTCGCGCAAAGCTCGCCCGGCGTCGGCACCGGCTGGGAATATGCCCGCACGCAAAATCCGACGCGCGCCGCCTTCGAGGCGGCCCTGGCCGAGCTGGAGGGCGGCTCCGCCGGCTTCGCCTTCGCCTCCGGCCTGGCGGCGGAAGCGGCGGTGCTCGATCTGCTGGAACACGGCAGCCATATCGTCGCCTCCGACGACCTTTACGGCGGAACCTGGCGGCTGTTCCACCGGGTGCGGGCCAATTCCGCCAACCTGGCCGTCACGCACGTCGATTTCGCCGACCCCGCCGCCATCGAGGCGGCGATCACCCCCCGCACCGCTCTGTTGTGGGTCGAGACCCCCAGCAACCCCCTGCTCAAGCTGGCCGATCTTTCGGCCGTCGCCGCCTTGGGAAAAAAGCACGGCATCCTGACCGTCGCCGACAACACCTTCGCCTCGCCGGCGGTGCAGCGGCCGCTCGAACATGGTTTCGATCTGGTCGTCCATTCGGTGACCAAATATGTCGGCGGCCATTCGGACATCATCGGCGGCGCCATCGTGACGGCCGGCGACGCCGATCTGCAAACCCGGGTCGGCTTCATGCAGAACGCCACCGGCGGCATCCTCGACCCCTTTTCCAGCTTCCTCGGCTTGCGCGGCATCAAGACCCTGCCCTTGCGCCTCGAACGCCATTCGGCCAACGCCCTGACCCTCGCCCACTGGCTCGAAGACCATCCGGCCGTCGAACGGGTGCTCTATCCCGGCCTGCCCAGCCATCCGCAACATGATCTGGCCCGGCGCCAGATGCAGGGCGGCGGCGGAATGATCGCGGCGTTCCTCAAAGCGACGCCGAAACAGACGATCAAGGTGCTGGAAAACTTGAAGATTTTCACCCTGGCCGAAAGTCTGGGCGGCGTCGAGAGCCTGGTCGGCCATCCGGTCACCATGAGCCATGCCTCGCTGCCGGACGAACGCCGGGCGGCGCTGGGCATCACGCCCAATCTGATCCGCCTTTCGATCGGCATCGAGGACGCCCAGGACCTGATCCACGATCTCGAACAGGCGCTGGCCCGGCTTTAGGGTCCGGACCGATACCGATATAGTCATGGACGCTTTCATGGACGATAAGGTAAATGGGAACGCTTTCTCTCAGACTGGACTGACGATGGGCCGCGATACCCCAATGATCGAAATCGAGGGCCTGGAAAAGACCTTCACGACGGCCGGCGGTCCCACCGCGGTGCTGAAGGACGTTTCCCTGTCGATCCGGCAAGGCGAGATCTTCGGCATCATCGGACGCTCCGGCGCCGGCAAGAGCACCTTGGTCCGCTGCATCAATCTGCTCGAACGCCCGAGCGCCGGCCGCATCACCGTCAACGGCCAGGAAGTGTCGTCCCTGCAGGGGGCCGCGTTGCGCGAAGCCCGGCGCGGCATCGGCATGATCTTCCAGCATTTCAACCTGCTCTCGTCGCGCACGGCTTTCGAGAACATCGCCTTTCCCCTGGAACTGGCCGGCAAGAGCAAGGCCGACATCGTCGCGGTCGTCCAGCCCCTGCTCGAACTGGTCGGCCTCACCGACAAGCGCGACCGTTATCCGGCCGAACTGTCAGGCGGCCAGAAGCAGCGCGTCGGCATCGCCCGCGCCCTGGCGTCGAAACCGGCCGTGCTGCTGTGCGACGAGGCGACCTCCGCCCTCGATCCGGAAACCACCAAATCGATCCTGGCCCTGTTGCAGGACATCAACCGCAAGCTCGGCCTGACCATCGTGCTGATCACCCATGAAATGCCGGTGATCAAGGAGGTCTGCGATCGCGTCGCCGTCCTCGATCACGGCCGCGTCGTCGAACAGGGCAATGTGTTCGACATCTTCACCGCGCCGAAGGCCGACGTCACCCGCAGCTTCGTCAGCGACGTGATCGACCGGCCCTTGCCGTCGAACCTCCTGGAACGCCTGCGCAGCACGCCTTTGACCCAAGGCAATGTGGTGCTGCGCATCATTTTCACCGGCCCCTCGGCCAATACGCCGGTGATCGCCGAGGTGGTGCGGACCTACAGCGTGCTGCTCAACATCCTGCAGGGCAATGTCGAGTACATTCAAGGCACGCCTTACGGCAACATCGTCGTCGAGGCCGTCGGCCAGCCGCAGGCCGTGCAGGAGGCCATCGATCACATTCGCGCCAACAATCTTCGTGTGGAGGTCCTCGGCCATGTCGCCGGCGCTCATCGGGCTGTTGCTTGACGCCCTGCAGGAAACCCTGTTCATGGTCGGGATCTCGGCCGTCCTGGCCTCCCTGGCCGGCGTTCCGCTCGGCATCGTCCTGGTGGTCACCGGCACGGGACATATCCTGGAGAACAAGCCGATCAATCGAATCCTCGGCGCGGTGGTCAATGCCACCCGCTCCACTCCCTTCATCATTCTGCTGATCGCCATCATTCCGCTGACCAGGGTCATCGTCGGCACCTCGATCGGCACGGCGGCCGCCACCGTGCCCCTGACCATCGCCGCCGCCCCCTTCGTCGCCCGTCTGGCCGAGGCCTCGCTGCGCGAAGTCGACGCCGGGCTGATCGAAGCGGCGGTGGCCATGGGCGCCTCGCCCTGGCAGATCGTCGCCAAGGTGCTGCTGCCGGAGGCCTGGCCGGGCATCGTGGCCGGACTGACCATCACCGTGGTCAGCCTGATCGGCTATTCGGCGATGGCCGGCGCGGTGGGCGGCGGCGGTCTCGGCGATTTGGGGATCCGCTATGGTTACCAGCGCTTCCAGCCGGAGGTGATGGCGGCCGTCGTGGTGGTGCTGATCGTCCTGGTTCAGGCGGTGCAGAGCGTGGGCGACCTGATCGCCCGCAAACTCAACAAGAAGATCACCCGCGGCGCGGCCTGAGGGCCTGGGACGAAATAACCACTCCGAAGCCATTAAGCGGTGATTGAGCCCCTCTCGCGCCCAAGCGGGCGAGGGACAAAAATTCACAACCCTCGAAAGCGGGGATGACGGGAAAATCAACGGAAACAGCCTGACTGACGACAGGCTCCAAGAGCGGATCCGCCGACCGGCCGGCGATGAAATGAACTGTTACAAAAAGCCGGCCCCCCGCAATACCGCTGAAAGACAGCGATGCCACAATGCCTTCCCGGAAGTGTCGACAAGGGCCCGGCTTGCCCATCGGCGCGCAATGAAAAAGGCGGCGTCGCATGGCATGCATCTCGTTCATTTGCCCGCTCTTCAACAAGAGCCGGTATCTTCCGGCCGTCGTGGCGGCGCTGCAGAAGCAGGCGCCGACACATGACAGGCAGTTCATCTTCGTCGACGACGGCTCGACGGACGATTCCCTGGCGCACGCCAGATCCCTGACCGAACGATGGACCGGGTGCGTTTATATCCGGCAGGACAACACCGGCCCGTCCGGTTCGACCAACGCCGGCATCGCCCATGCCACCGGCGACTTTATAAAGCTCCTGGGATGCGACGACATCCTCGCCCCCTTCGCCACCGACCTGCTTTTGGACACCCTCGACAGCACCGGAGCGGTGGCCGTCTACAGCCGCCAGGCCTATTACCGCGAACCGGGCGAGATCGTCTTCGAGCAGGGCGATGCCCGGCCTTCGCTTCAACGGCTCGAAAATCCGCTTTCGACCGTGATCCGGCAAACCATTTCCGGGACCAGCCAGAGCCTGTTCCGGACCGCCGCCGTTCGCGCCGCCGGCGGCTGCGATCCGAGGATCTTCGCCGAAGACTATTCGCTCGCGCTGCGATTGGCTTGCACCGGCCCCTTTGTCCTGCTCGACACGGTGACGGCTTACGGACCGGCGGAAGACGAGGCGCGGATCATGGTCGGGCGCAAACACCAGGTCTTTCACGACTACAATCTGGCCCTCGACCTTTTTTTCGCGGATCACCCCGCCCTCAAGCACGCTTACGGCCGGCAGGCCCTCCGCCGGGCCGCCGGCCGGGCCGAAAAATGGGTCCGCCGCGAAGGCGACGGCGAATCCTCGCTGCGCTACCGGATGATGTGGCTGGCCAGCTGGCTGCCCGGACTGGATCACGCCGGCCTGATCCGATCCACGCTTTCCGCCTTCCACGCCGGAGCCCAGGCGCGCGCCAAGGGCATCATCCGCCCTGCCGACACGGGCAAGACGCCGGCCCTGCCGTCCGTTCAAGCGGTCGAGCGCCCGCCGGCCAAGGATTCCAAAGCCTCGATATAAGCGTCCATTCCCGATTTGCGCAGCGGCACAAAGGGCTTGTCATAACGGCGGCAGAGGGTTTTGACCTTGCTTTGCGCCGCATGGCTGATGCATTTCACCGGAAACAGCACGGCATCCGCCCGGCCGAACAGATTGGCCAGCTTGCTCATGCTTTGTTCGGTGCCGCCGTCATGGTGAACGAAGCAACCGTTGAAGTCCTCGACCATGCGGCGCAAATGCGAGACATGCTGATGTCGTCCGCCGACCACCAGAATGCATCGTCCGCAAAGATCGAATTTCGGGCAGATACCGTCTTCTCGAGCACTCTTCGTGGTTTTGGCGCAATCAGGCATTGGATCACCTCATCTCGGAGCCCCGTCCGAACGGCCGCAAAGGTTATGGATGGCCGGGCCGGTGACGTCTCGTTTTGCCGCACCTGACTAGCCTAGTATTTTACTGTATTATGTCAATTAATTTGTATATTAAATAATATAACATATTTTTTATGTTTTATATGGCCGGCCACCGGCTTTCCACCGCCGTCCGTCGAGCCGCGCCGCTGAAATATGTTGAAACCAAGCCGCCATTTTCTTGTCACCATTCCGGCAGATACTATTTTCTGATGCATGTCTCATGGTTATGGAGGCGCCGGCAAAATCGGCGAAGGACAATGGCAAAGACATTCAGAACGGCGACGGTGGGGTTGTCGGCCATTTTGCTGCTGCAAGGCTGCGCGGCCACCCCGATGGGACCGACGGTGCAGGCCATGCCTGCGCAGAACAAACCCTTCGACGTGTTCGCCCAGGAACAGGTGAGCTGCAAGCAATACGCCAGCGACCAGGTCAGCGGACAGGCCGAGGAGGCCAACCAGCGCGCCATCGGCACCGGCCTGCTCACCACCGCCCTCGGGGCCGGATTGGGCGCGGCTGTCGGCGGCGGCCGGGGGGCGGGAATCGGAGCCGCCACCGGCGGCGTGGTCGGCACCGCGGTGGGCAGCGGCAATTCCGAGCATGCCCAACTGAGCATTCAGCAGCAGTACAACAACGCCTATTCCCAATGCATGTACGCCAAGGGCAATCAGATCGTCCAGCCGCCGGTCGCCGTGATCCGCCCGACAGTGGTCTACGCGCCGCCGCCGACGGTGGTCTATGCCTCGCCGCCACCGGTCGTCTATGCGCCGCCGCCGGGCGTCGTCTACGCCCCGCCGCCGGGTGCGATGGCCCCGCCCCCGGGCGCCGCCGCCCCGCCGCCGCCGCCCGGCAGCGGACAATGATATGAAGGCGGGACTTGGCCTCGGGGGCCGAGTCCCGCCTTTTTCGTCGCCTCGGACAAGGACAAGCCCCCGCCGCGCTCCCGGGGCCGGCTGGCGCCGATGCGTTGTTTCTGGACAGCGGCGGGCGTTCGGCCCACTATGACCATAGTATTCAACAGGTCGGCAGCGCTCGATCATGTCCAGTTCGACCACCAGCATCCCGACGCCCGCCGCCTTCCTGAACGCGGTGGGCGGCGCCGTCCTGAACGGCGGCGCGACGAGCAAGCGGGGAGACATCACCACGGCGGGCGGGCTGAACAATGCGATCGCCAGCCAATTGTTCGGATTGGGCGCCCAGGATAAAGCCTCGTCGACCGCGGATGGGCTGTCCCCCTTTCTGTCCGACGCCACCGATACCGGGGCGCTCAAGAACTCGATCACCAACGCCTTGCTGGGCGGCAGCGTCTCGGCGCGGAACGTGCAGAGCGTCGCCGCCCTCGGCGCCACGCTCAATATGATGGTGCGGACGGCGCAATCGGCCCTGGCGACGCCCAGTTCGACCCAGCGCGCCCAGGCCTTGAGCAGCTTCCAGAAGCTTTACGACACGCTCGACCAGGCCTCGGCCACCATCGATGGGGCGGCGGGGAATGCGGCCAGTCTGGGCCTTTCGGCGCCCGGCGACTGGACCGACGGCGACAACGTCAAGGCGACCGCCGCCATAACCCAGGATATGGCCGCGGCGGTCAAGGCGCATACCGCGCTGCAGGAAATGACCCGGTCGGTCGGCGCGACCTTGATGCAGTCTTACCTTCTCGGCTAGGAAAGCCACGATCCCCCTCCATGTTTTTCTTTTTTATCGTCCATAAACAATGAGCCAGGAAGAACTGAAAGCCTTACGCGCCATTTGGCTGGCGCGGCGCGACCAACCGATGCCGAGCGTCGCCGAGGGACGGCGGAATTTCGAAATCTTCATGGCGGCGATGCCGGGTGCCGCCGACGTCGCCTTCGACGAAATCCACATCGCCGACCGATCGGCCGTCTGGCTGAAACCGCCGGAGGCCCCGGACTCACGCGTCTTGTTGTTCTTCCACGGCGGCGGCTTCGTGATCGGCAGCCCCAGAACGCATCGCGGACTGGCCGGCGACCTGGCCCGCGCCGCCGGTGCCAGGGCCCTGTCGGTCGACTATCGCCTGGCCCCGGAACATCCCTTTCCCGCCGCGCTGGACGACTGCATCGCGGCCTACCGCTGGTTGCTCGATCAGGACATTCCAGCCGAGGCGATCGTCCTGGCCGGCGATTCGGCCGGTGGCAATCTCGTCCTGGCCAGCCTGCTGACGCTGCGCGATTCGGGCATTCCCCTGCCGCGGGGCGCTTGCCTGTTTTCGCCCTGGGTCGATCTGGCCCTGGCCGGCGATTCGTTCGAAAGCAAGGCCTCGATCGATCCGCGCATGACCCAGCAGACGCTGCGCAATTACGCCAAGGCCTATCTCGCCGGCCGAGACGCCCTTTTGCCGCTCGCCTCGCCGCTTTATGCGAGGACGCTCTCGGGACTGCCGCCGCTGTTGATCCAGGTCGGGTCCGACGAGCTTCTGCTGGACGACGCCACCAGGCTGGCGACCCGGGCCGGACATGCCAATGTGGGCGTCCGCCTGGAAATCTGGCCCGGCATGACCCACGTCTGGCAGGCCTATGCGCCGATGCTGGGCGAGGGCCGGCAAGCCATTGACGAGGCCGGACGCTTTCTGGCCGGACTTTATTCGACCTGATCCCGCGGCTCCGCCCCGGCGGGCCATGGCGCGACGCCGCCGCCGCCGGCAAAGCTGGCATGCGCCCTCCTCCCTTTGCTTCTCCGAAAGAAACCGTTATTCTGGCCGTCATGATCAATACCGCCATGCCTGTGGCCCGCCTCCCCTTCTTCACCTGAATGCCGACCGCACCGCGTTTCCGCACGACGGCTTTGATCGTCGCCAGCGCCCTGTTCATGGAACAGTTGGACGGGACCGTGCTTGCCACGGCCCTGCCGACCATGGCGCAGACGTTCCATATCTCGCCGCTTTACATGAGCGTCGCGCTGACCTCCTATCTGCTCAGCCTGGCGGTGTTCATCCCGGCCAGCGGCAAGATCGCCGACCGTTTCGGCGCGTGTCGGGTCTTTTGCGCCGCCATCCTGGTCTTCACGCTGGGCTCGATTCTCTGCGGCCAGGCCGACAGCCTGCTGGTCCTGGTCATCGCCCGGCTGCTGCAGGGTTTCGGCGGCGCCCTGATGGTCCCGGTGGCGCGCCTGATCCTGTTTCGCAGCGTTCCCAAGGAAGAAATGATTTCCGCCATGGCCTGGTTCCTGGTGCCGGCCCTGATCGGGCCGGTCCTCGGGCCGCCCCTGGGGGGCGCCGTCGTCACCTATCTGTCCTGGCGGTGGATCTTCTATATCAATGTCCCCATCGGCCTGATCGGCATCCTGCTGGCGATCCTCTACATCAAGGACGAGAGCGAACCGGTCCGCGTGCGCTTCGATTGGTTGGGCCTGGTCACCTCGGGGATTTCCCTGGCCTGCTTGATGTTCGGTCTCGAAATGGTCAGCCGCGGCGTCACCTCGCCCTTCGCCACCATCTCCCTGATCGGCATCGGACTGTTCGGCGGCGGCCTTTATCTTTTGCATGCGAAAAGCCATCCGGCGCCGATCCTCGATATCCGCCTGATGCAATTCCCGACCTTCCGGCTGTCGGTGATCGGCGGCTCGCTGACCCGCATCACCGGCGGGGCGCTGCCCTTCCTGCTGCCGATGATGATGCAGCTGGGCTTCGGCATGTCGGCGGCGCACAGCGGTCTGGTCACCTTCGCCGGCGCCGCCGGGTCCCTTTTGATGAAAGCCACCGCCACGCCCGTCCTGCGGCGGTTCGGTTTTCGCAACACCCTGGTCTGGAATGGCCTGTTCGCCACCCTCTGCATCGCCATTTGCGCGACCTTCCGTCCCGGTTGGCCGCTGTTCGCCATTTATGGCGTGCTTCTGGTCAGCGGCTTTTTCCAGTCCCTTCAATTCACCGCCTACAACACCATCGCCTATGCGGAAATTCCCACCCAGCGGATGGGCGACGCCATCAGCTTCTATACGACCTTCCAGCAATTGATGCTCTCGCTCGGCATCTGCGTTTCGGCCGCGGCGCTGCATCTGTCCGTGGTCGCGCAGGGACATCAGCATGCCGCGCTCAGCGATTTTTCCACGGCCTTCCTGGTCGTCACGGCGATTTCCCTGTTCGCCTCGCCGGTCTGCGCCCGGCTGCCCAAGGATGCCGGGGCGGCGATGAGCGGTCACCGGGTCCAGGCCGAAGACCAGGACTTGGCGCCTTAGGGCCTGTGATTTTTGCGCCGTTCTTGAATGGGATGTTTCCCCCCTTCTCCTCTCTCGGGCTGTCGGAGTCACAGTCACGTAAGCTGCCGTTGCTTCGTTCTCGGGACCGGCCCGATGGCCTGGAGAACGGGCAAGATGTTTGAGCAACACGGACGAACGCGGACAGCCACGGACGAACACGGATATTTCTCACATCTTTTGTCTTGCTTGCCGTGAAGACTGTGCCATTCGACATCCAATCCGTGTGCATCCGTGGCTGTCCGTGTTCGTCCGTGTTGCCTCAAATCCGTCGTCATCCCGAAGTCCAGCCCTTTCCGCAAAGCCCTAAGGGCTTGGGACGAAACAACCGCGTCAGATTTCTGACTTTTTCGGTGAGATTGTATAGTTCCAGTCGCCGTGGAAGAGGTCGAAGGTGATGTTGATTTCCGCCATCTCGGCGTCGGAGATCTTGATAGCCTTTGGATAGGAGTTTTCATCGAGCTGGCATTGAACGGCCAGACCGGTCCGGGTGGTGGTGGCGCCAATCAACTGGATGATTACCTGATGGGTGAGGAGGGGTTTTCCTCGCCAATTCTGGGTGATGAAAGCGAAGAGACGATGTTCGATACGGTTCCATTTGCTGGTCCCGGGAGGGTGGTGGGCGACCGTAATCGCCATCCCCGTTTCATTGGCGAGGGTCTGCAATTCACGTTTCCACAGGCGGACTCTGGCACCGTTACTGCCGCCGCAATCGGCTGTGATCAGGAGCCGTGACGCATCGGGATAACGCCCCTGGCCGAGGGCTTGCCACCAACGTCGGATGCTTTCAACGGCGAATGCTGCGGTATCGTGGTCGATGCCGAGATTGATCCAACCGGTGTTGGCGGCAATGTCGTAGATGCCGTAAGGCGCCACCTTGCCCAATTCCGGGATTTTGAAGTCATGGACCCGAACGGGTTCGGGATCGCCTTGCGGCCGGAGTTCCCGACCGCCGTTTTTGAAGTCGCCGACCAATTCCTTCTTCTTGGTATCGACCGAAATGACGGGTTGACCGGCGGCCTGGAATTCGTTGATCCGTTGGTTGATGTGCTCGAACTGGGCATCACGATCCGGATGGTTCGATCCTTCCCGCGTCTTCCGATTGGCCTGGAGGCTGAAACCGAGGCGGCGCAGCAATCGGCCGACGAGCTTGTAGCTGACCGCAAAGCCACGCTCGCCCAGCACCTCGGCCAGATGCCGCTGGCTCTTGCTGACCCACAGCAGGGCTGCTTCCGGATCACCGCGGATGGCCGATTGGATAATTTCACCAAGCGCATCAAGCAGACCGGGTTGTTTGTCCGCCGCCAACGGGCGTCCACCGCCCGATCGACGCACCCGATCATCGGGAAGATCACCGCTCCGAAGGTCGGCCAAACCACGCAGCACGGTACTGCGCGCAACGCCGGTCGCTGCCGATACCGCGGCTATGCCACCCCGCCCGGCCGCCAAGGCTTCGCCCGCCACAACAAGTCGTCGCGCCCGTTCATCAAGGAACGGCGAGACTGCGGCAAAGCGCGACTTAATGGCATCTCGGTCAATCACATCTTAAAAATACAGGCTGCGGACGCCAAAAAATACCGATATCCGGATTCTTATCTTGCGTTCTTGCCTCCCTGCCGATTCTTTTCAATCGATTCGGTTGTTTCGTCCCAGGCCCT
>JAATGN010000102.1 GCA_015654615.1 Rhodospirillales bacterium | reverse complement strand
GGCGGGGACGCCGGCGATGGTGACCGACAGCGTCTCGCCGGCAGCCGGAGCGACGAGGTCGGAGGCGATGGTCAGCGCGACCGGCTGATCCTCGAGGCCCGTGGCGGCCGCCACGGCGAGGGTTGGCGCATCGGCGACGGGAACAATGCTGACGTTGAGCGAGGCGCTGGTGGTGGCGGTCGTTCCGTCAACACTGCTGGTCGCGGTGACGGTCAGCGGGATGGCGCCGGAGAAGTCGGCCGGGGGCGTGATCGTCAAGCCGCTCAACTGGGCGGAAGTCAGGGTCCAGGTGCCGTCGCCGTTGTCGTGGCCGGCCGACAGGCTGGCCCCGGCCGGCACGCCGGCAATGGTGATCGACAGCGTCTCGCCGGCGGCCGGTGAGACCAGATCCGAGGCGATGGTCAGGGCGACCGGCTGATCCTCACGACCGCTCGCGCCTCCCGTCGTCAAGGTGGGCGGCTGCGCATGTCCGGCGTCGGTCCCGCTCTCGCCTGTGGCCGGCGTGGTGGTTCCGCTGGTATCGGTCCCGCTGCCGCCTGTGGTCGAGGTGGCGCCGCCGCCGGTGCCGGCATTAATATTGTCGGCCGCCGCGGATGCCGTCGATAGTCTCGACAGAGCGGCGGGACCGGTTCCCGCGACCACTTGGGGCGTGGTGGCCTTGTCCTGAAGAGCGACGCCACCCGCGCGTGCCGTTGCCAGGGATGTTTCTTGAGAGGCCGGATCGGCGGCCGCCGATGTTTCATTGCCGCCGGAAATCGATCCTGTCCCGGTCGTGCGAAGTGTCCCGGCGGCTGCGCTCGCGGTCGCCGAACCCGGACCCGGCTCCAAGGACGCCGAGTCCGGCAGGTTCTGCCCGGACGTCTCCCGCCCACCGACGGAACCGGCCTCCTGGTTCGACGGATCGAGCCGTTGCCAGTCCTGGTCGCTCCCGCGGTGAATGAGAGGGAAATCGCGGGGGCCCTGTCCCGGACCCCGCGTAACCTGACCGTCCACCGGACGTTCGAGCGCCTTCATCCGCTCGCGGAGATTCGTGACATTCCCGGTCCGATTCGAAGAGAGTGCGCCTTCGACGTTGTCATCTTCGGCCATGCCTGATCTCCTAACGCTCGCCGAAAGTGCTCTCGAGCGTCGTGTAGATGGGTTTCAAAAGATATTGAAGGACCGTCTTTTCGCCGGTTGCGACGTCTGCCTGGACCGTCATGCCGGGCACGATCTGGTGACGGTTCGGCTCGCCGCCGACATGGTTGCTGCGAAGTCTCACGCGAGCCAGGTAATAGGGGTTGCGCTCGCGATCATAGAAAGTCGTCGGCGATATGCGTTCGAGGACTCCTTCGACCCGGCCGTAGCGGGCATAGTCGAAAGCCATCACCTTCACCTTCGCCGTCTGCCCCGGATGAACGAAACCGATGTCGCGCGGTGAAATCTGGATATCGGCGACCAGTTCGTCATCGATCGGCACCACCTTGACGACCATCGCGCCCGGTTGCGTGACGCCGCCGATCGTCTTGACGGGCAATTCCTGCACGATGCCGTGGACGGGGGACGCGACGATCAGTCGGGTCACCCGGTCGTCCTGGGCGGTGATCTGCTGGCGCACCTCCGCCAAGTCGGCCGATACCGTCCCGAATTTATCCAGCGCCTCCTGCCGAAGCCTGCCGCGCACCTCGGTAATACGGCTCTTGGTCTCGGCGATGCCGCTGTGGAGGGTGGCGATGGTCCCGTCGAGTTCATGCAGGTCCGCCATGATCCCGGCTTGTTCTCGCTGGGCGTCGATGAGTTGCAGAATCGAGTTCAAGCCCTTGCTGACCAGTTCCTGGCGAATGTTCAGCTTGGTCTCGACCAGATGCAGGGCCGTCCTGGTCGATTCGCGTTTTTGCTCGGCCGCGCTCAGTTGGGCGGTCTGGCTTTGAATCTGCTTTTCATAGATCTGTTCCTGCTGGTCGCGACCATCCTTCTGCGCCTGCAGGATATGCTGCTGGTCCTCGATGAGCACGGCGTTGCCGGAAATGGATTCGAAACGCGGCGAACGATCCTCGGCGAAAGCGGCAAGGCGTTCGGCCTGCAAGGAAAGCGCTTCCTGCCGGCTTGACAACTGGTCCCGGTTCGACTGCGTGATGTTGCCGCTCAGCCGCAGCAGGGGCTGAGCCTTGTCGACGATCTGGCCTTCCTTGACGAAAATTTCGTCGACGATGCCGCCTTCCAGATGTTCGATCGATTGCACCGCTCCGACCGGAACGATTTCGCCCTGGCCGGAGGCGATTTCCTGTACCGGCGTAAGGGCCGCCCAACCGATGAAGACGGCGACGATGGTCACGATGATGATGACGACGGCATGCGTGAGGGGGCGAACGCCGGGGTCGCCCACCAGTTCCTCGGCAGCGAAATGGGGAATGCGGTTGCGGCCCGAAACCAGCTCTCTCATCACATCATTCCTTTGGGGATGCGGTCCTTGACCTTTTCGGCGCTGCCGAAATAACGACTCGTCCCGTTTTCAAGGATCAGCACCTTGTCGGCGATTCCGATGTAGCGGCGCCGATGGGTTACCAAAATGACCGTCGTGGCGCGTTTGCGGAGATATTCCAGGGCGTCGATGAAGGCGAATTCCCCTTCGAAGTCGAAGCCGGTGGCGGGCTCGTCCAGCAAGACGATGGGGGCGTCGCGAAGATAGGCCCGTGCCAGGGAAAGTCGCGCCATCAGCCCGGCGGGAAGGGGCAGGGTCCGGCTGTCGAACACGGACTGGAGGCCATCTTTCAGCGATGTCACGGTATCCAGGGCGCCGGCCTTGTCCAGGGCTTCGATGATCTCGATGCCGGTGGCCTCGGGGGCCGCCATGCGCAGATTGTCGAGCAGCGTGCCGTGAAAAAACTGCGGGGTCTGCGAGACATAGGCAATCGAGCGGCGCAGATGGATGGGATCGAATTGGCGGATGTCGCGGTCGTCGATCCGGATATTGCCGCCCTGTGCGGTATAAAGGCCGGCCACCAGCTTGAGCACGGTCGATTTTCCCCCGCCGTTGCGTCCCAAGACGGCGAGAATTTCTCCGGGCAACGCCTGGAAGGACAAATTGCCGAGGATCGGATCCGTTTCCCGGCCGTAGCGGAACGTCACGTGGTTGAAGGTGATCTTCCCCTTGATCTGCGCCGAAGCCCCGGGGTGGGGGATGTTGACGCGCTCGGGCGGCGTTTTCATGAGATTGTCGATCTGCGCCATGGACGCATGCATCTGGCCGAGCCGCGTGCTGGCGGTGAAGGCGTTTTGCACCGGCCCCAGCAGCCGCCACACCATC
>JAATGN010000037.1 GCA_015654615.1 Rhodospirillales bacterium | reverse complement strand
CGAAGAACACCGACTTGCGGGCGGCCTTGGCGTCGGGAACGGTGAAGAAGCGCATCAGGATATGCGGCAGCCCGGCGGTGCCGAACATCAAGGCCATGGCCAGCGAAATCGCCTCGACCGGGTTGGCGACCAGGGTGCCGGGGCTCATGATCGCCCCATGCTTGGGATGCACCGCGACGGCCTCGGTGAACAGGGCCTCGAAGCTGAAATTGAACTTCACCAGGACCGCCAGGGCGATGAAGGTGGCGCCGGCGAGAAGCAGGCAGGCCTTGATGATCTGCACCCAGGTGGTGGCCTTCATGCCGCCGAAGGTGACATAGACGATCATCAGGCAGCCGACGATGATCACGGCGTAAAGATAATCGAGGCCGAACAGCAGTTTGATCAATTGGCCGGCGCCGACCATCTGGCCGATCAGATAGAAGATCACCACCACCAGCGAACCGGTCGCCGCGAAGGTCCGCACCGGGGTCTGCTGCAGGCGGTAGGAGGCGACGTCGGCAAAGGTGTATTTGCCGAGATTGCGCAACCGTTCGGCAATCAGGAACAGGATGATCGGCCAACCGACCAGCCAGCCCACCGAATAGATCAGGCCGTCGAAACCGGATCCGTAGACCAGAGCCGATATGCCCAGGAACGACGCCGCCGACATATAGTCGCCGGCGATCGCCAAACCGTTCTGGAGACCGGTGATTCCGCCGCCGGCGGCATAGAAATCGGACGCCGTCCGGGTGTGCTTCGCGGCCCAATAGGTGATGACCAGGGTCAGGGCGACGAAGGCGACGAACATGATGATGGCGTGCCAGTTGGTGGCCTGCTGCTGGGTTTGCCCCACATCGGGAGCCGCCATGACGAGAGTCGGAAGAAGCGTGAAAGCGGCTGCCCCGATTGCGCCGAGGAGGTGGTTTCGTTTCATTTCGATCCCTCGATCAGATCCTTGGTGAGGTCGTCGAACTCGCCGTTGGCGCGGTAGACGTAAATACCGGTCAAGGCGATCGCGCTCAGAATGACGCCGACGCCGAGCGGAAATCCGATGGTCGTCACGCTTCCTTCGAAAAGGGGCGTGGCGAGGAATTTCGGCGCAAAGGCGATGATGAGGATGAAACCGTAGTAGATCGCCAGAACCAAAACCGACAAGGACCAGGCAAAAGTGGAACGCTTGCTCACCAGTTCGGCGTACTTGGGATTGCTGCTTATCTTGTTGGCAGACAACTGATTGGACATAAACCGCTCCTTCTTCAACGTCTTCCTAGTTTTCCGGCTCCGGGCGCCTGTCCCGAAAGTCGGCTTAAGTCTGTTGGGGGAGCTTTGTCTTTCAAAGACCCAGCTGGGCGCTTTTCTTGATGTTCGAGCCCCTTTCCCCGCCGTCCGGTTTGTCATATTCACGATTTCGGCCGGACCCCGAAACCGGTAGTTTCATTTGAGGATAAACTGAGCGCCCACCCCAGTCAACAATACTAAATTCACTAAAGAACCTCTGCCACTAGGCATACCCCCGATAAAAATCTCAAAAAAAATGCGTTGTGTTTTCTATTACTATAGTAAATACCGCATATTTTCGGTCAATACTGAGTTTCGTCCGCCACCAAAAATAGTCGACGGCGGCGATCACCGAGATCATTCCTAAGTCATGCCTGACCAATATATTGGAAGTCCACCTATCACTCCGCAAGTGGGAGGCGATGCCCACAACCACAAGTCACCTTTCTTGCTGCCGTCCGGCCCTTTTCTCAGTTGGTTTGTCGGGATATGGTGACGAACCATGATGCAAGACGTTTCCTCGCTGGCCCGCCTTGACAGCTTCCCTTACCGCCATCGGCTGGCCGAAGTCATGGCGCAACCGGTGCTGACCGGGACGCAGGACATCACCTTGGCCGAAGCCTGCGACCTGATGAACAAGGCCAAAGTCAGTTCCCTGGTGGTGGTCGACGAACGCGGACGCGCCTCGGGCATGGTCACGGAACGCGATATCCTGCGCAATTTGGCCACGGCCCGGGCCGGCGCCTTGGACATGCGCCTGTCCGAAGTGATGTCGAGCCCGGTCAGCAGCGTCCCGGGCGACGCCTTCCTCTATGTCGGCATCGCCCGCATGACGCGGCTGGGGGTGCGCCATCTGGTGGTGGTCGACGATGCCGACCGGCCGGTCGGCATGATCACCGGGCGCGCCTTGCTGAAAGTCCGGGCCGGTCAGGCCCTGGCGATCGGCGACGACGTCGCCGAGGCCCAAAGCGCCGCCGACATGGACCGCGCTCGAAAAGCCCTGCCGAGCCTGGCCGGGAGCCTGCTGGCCGACGGCGTCCCGGCGCGCGATGTCGCGGCGGTGATCAGCACGGTCCTGCGCGACATCACCGCACGCGCCGCGGAACTGGCCGAACGCAGCATGGTCGCCGACGGCTGGGACGGCGCTCCGTCGCGCTTCGCCCTGCTGATCCTCGGCTCGGGCGGACGCGGCGAGAGCCTTCTGAGCTTCGACCAGGACAATGCCATCGTTCATACGGGGCCGCCGGCCCACGACGTTTGGTATGGAGAATTCGCCCGAAGGCTGAACGCCACGCTTCACGAGGCCGGCATTCCCTATTGCGAAGGCGACGTGATGGCCCGCAATCCCTTCTGGCGCCGCTCGCTCGACGATTGGAAAACCGAAATTCGGCATTGGGTGTTCGAGCCGAAAATGCAGACGGTGATGAATGTCGATATCTTTTTCGATTTCCAATCCGTCTATGGCGACCGCTCCTTGGGCCAGGAACTCAAGCTTTACGCCATCGAAACAGCGGCGACCTCGGCCTTTTTCCTGCAATTCCTCGCCATCAACGTCGCCCAGATGGCCGTGCCGCTCGGCATTTTCGGCGAATTCACCACCACGCACGGCCGGCTCAACGCCAAGAAATTCGGCCTGCTTCCCCTGGTGTCGGCGGCACGGGCCAAGGCCGTCAAGGCGAAAATCCCGGCCACCGGCACGGCCGATCGTTATGCGGCCTTGATGGCGGCCGGCCTGTTGCACAAGGACGATCTCGTCAGCCTGCTGGACGCCTTTGAGACCATCCTCGGAATCATGCTGGAGCAGCAATTGCGGGACATCGCCGCCGGGCATCCGCCGTCGGCGCGCATCGAGCCGCGCATGCTGCCGCGGATTACCCAGAAAAAGCTGAAAACGGCCTTCAAACGCATCCGCACGCTGAAAATGTTGATCGGCAGCTCGCAAGCCGGTTAAGTGTCAGGCTTTCTTGTCGTCATTGCGAGCCCTCCGGCGAAGCAATCCAGACCGGCCGATGTTCTGGATTGCTTCGCCGGAGGGCTCGCAATGACGACGTTTATCAGGACCATTCCCCGATGGACGACAATGACTTTATCGACCTGACCGGTGAAGACAGGCTTTGGCGTCTGCATCGGATCAGCGCGGTGATCCTGCTCGCCCTGGTGGTCGTCCATCTGTTCCTGCGCCTGCCGTGGCCGGTCGGCGGGGCCGCGGCGGCCTGGCAGCCCATGCGCGACGGGCTCGAAGACGTCCTGCTGATCGGCCTGGCCATTGTCGCCATCTTCCATGTGCTGGTCGGGATCCGCCATTTGCGCCGGCTCTGCCCGATGCTGTGGCCCCGCCCCGGGCAACGGCACTTCATGACCTGGTGCATCGCGGCGGAACGCTACAGCGGCCTGACCCTGGGCGGCTTCCTGGGCATCCACCTCTGCCTGGTGCTGGTCGCCGCGACCGCCGTTCCCGACCTCGACGCCCTGATCCGGCGGACCGGCGGCGTCCTGGTGCCGCTGGCCGAAGGCTTCGTGCTGATGCTTCTCGTCATGCATGGCATCGGCGGCATCCGCGTGCTGATCCAGGAAACCTTCTCGACCCACCGCCTGGATCGCCCCTTGGCTTTTCTGGCCATGGTCTGCGCGATTCTCACACCGTTCGCCTGGTGGCTGGCTCGCTCAAGGTGAACCACCAAGGCACCAAGACACCAAGGGGACGGAGTGCGCCGCAGGCATTCTTGCGTCCCTTCCCCCGCACTGCGTCGGATGACGCGGCAAAAGCCTGCGGCGCAAATTTATAACGATCCGTCCGCCATTTCGAAAAACGCCTTGGTGCCTTGGTGTCTTGGTGGTTCAAATTTTTTCAACCAGAGAAACTCAGTTGAACGCCAGTCCGCGGTTGTGCAGTTCCATGGTCATGTTGAGGGTGGTCATGGCCTGGTCGAGGGTGGAAATTCCCTTGGCTTCCAGGCCGTCGATCAGACGCAGCAGCACGGCCGCCGTCACCAGCGAATCGCCCAAGGCCGTATGGCGGTCGGTCAGGGTGATCCCATAGCGCTCGGCGATGGCGTCCAGGGACTGGTTTTCAGGCGTTCCGTCGACGAAGGCCGACAGCAGCATGGTGTCGAGCACCCGGTTGTCGAAGGCGACCCCGCACTCGGCTTCCCGCATGCGGATGAACTTGAGATCGAAGGCGGCATTGTGGGCCACCAGGACGGCGTCGGCGGCATAGGCCTTGAACTGCGGCAAAACCACCGTCAACGGCGGCTTGTCGACCACCATTTCGTCGGTAATGCCGTGAAATTTCACCGAATCCGGCGGTATGGCGCGTCCCGGATTGATGATGCGGTTGAACGTCTCGCCGGTCAGGATGCGGCCATTGACGACCCGCACGGCGGCCAGCGAGACCACCTGGTCGCCCTGGGTCGGCTTCAGGCCGGTGGTTTCGGTGTCGAACACCACATAGGTCAGGGCCCGCAGGCCGACCTGGCCGAGATCGCCGGCCGGCGCCTGGGCCAGCAGATTGAAATCGAAGAATTCCGGCCGCGGCGGCAGTTTTTCGGCCAAGTCGACGCGGTCCTGGCCTTCGCGGCCGAGCGACAGCGCGATGCGCAGCGTCACTCTCTCGCCGACGCGCTCCTCGATCAGATCCTCGCGGGTATGGTGGCGCATCACGTCGCGCACCGTCATGCCGCCCAAGGCCGGGGAAATCCTGATCTTCTGCCAGGCGACCAGGCTGTCGTCGTCGACGCGCCCGCCTCGCCATGTCACGCAAATCCAGCCGTGCCGGCCGTCCGCCTCGGCGCCGACATCGAATTCCGCCGCCCCAGTCCCCTCGGCGATACGCTTCAGCAAAGCCTCAAGGGCCAGCACCAGGGTATGGCTGTCGCCGTGCAGCCAGACGGGCAGGCCGGTCATATTGACCTTGAGCCCGGAATTGTCGAGCCGCCGGATGACGAAGTCGAACAGATCGGCCGAATGGATATCCGTCATCGGCCACCAGCCGGTCAGCAGGGAGCGATAGTCGGTGGCCGCCCGCTCGAGAGCTTCGGAAATGTCGCGGGCGGCGAGCGCCGGATCGCTGGCCGGATCGTTGAGCCGCTGGACCGGACCGCGCAGGGCTTCGATGATCCGCCGCAGGGCGGCGTCGCGGCGGGCCAAGGCCGAGACGCTTTCCGTCACGTCGTTGAAGGTGATGACATAGCCGGTGATCTCGCTCCGCCCGTCCCCGGCGGAAGCGTCGGCGGGCTCGGCCGCCGCTCGGGCCGACGATGTCCGCACCAGGCTCATCCGTCCCTGCAGCAAGGAGCGTCCATCGGTCGTGCCGGTAACGAAGGGGGCGCTGCCGAGACCGCTTTCCGGCCGATGCGTCAGCACGTCCAGGATGTGCAATACCGGTTCCTTGGCCACCAGTCCGAACAGGGGCCGGCCCAACCCCATCTCGCCGGCGACGTGCAGCAGGCCGAGGGCGATCTGGTTGTAGAGCACCACCTGATGCTTCCAATTGCAGACCACCACGCCTTCGTGCAGATCGTTCAGGATGGCGGCCAGGCGGGCTTTTTCATTCTCCGTCGCCGCGGTGGCGGCGGCCACCGCGGCGCCGACCTGGGCGCGGGCCGCCCCCAGCTTCTGGGCCAGCCCATTGGCGGCCTCGGCCAAGGCCGGCAGATGGGCGTGACGGTCCAGGTCGACGGAGTGCCGGCGCTCGCCATGGGCGATGGCGCCGAGGTCGACGGCCAATCGCTTGGCCGGCGAAAGAACGGTCACTTTGACGATCGCCCAGACGGCGACGGAAAAAAGAACGGCGAGTCCGGCGGTCGCCAGGGCGAATCCGCCGGAATCCCCCCGATCGGCCGCCGCCTCCGCCCCCACGCCCAGCAGCATCCACGCCGCGGCGAGGCTTGCCAGGAACAGGGCAATCGCCAGGCTCAGCCACAGGGATAGGGCTTGCCGCTCGTGTCTCACCGGACCTCCCCGCGGCGGGAGGGCTTTCGCCCCGCCGCCCATGTTCTCGCCCCGTCATTCTTACAGAGGCGCCACCGGAGCGGCAACCCAAACCCAGGCTTCGGGCGGGAACGGCCATGCCCGGCCGGCCGGCGCGACACCCCAAACGAACAATAGACCGACGGCAGCCCTTGGCAGGCCCCATCGTTCGCCCTACATCTGAAAGGCCGGCGATGAAACGATCCCGAAGCCGGCACGTAAGTCTTGCGCACGCACGGAGGTGACGACCATGTCCTCGAAGGCCGATGTCGCCGTGGGAGACCGCTTCATGAAGGTCGGCAGCTATCGGATGCCGGCCTGGACGGTAGCACGGATATCGTGTGCCAATGTCAATCTGCCGCATGCCTACCTCGAGAGGGAAGGCCTGAGCGGCGATCGAATCACCGTCGCGGTGCCGGCGCTGACCGACTCCACGCTTTATCGAAAGTTGCCCGCCGACGTGAGCTGAAGGCCGCCGGCGCGCGGCGAGACGGCTGGCCTGTTTGTCTCGGCCACGGTGGCGCGCACCGGCCGGCGGCCGACCCGTCCTGGATGAAGGTCGTCACTGCGAGCAGAGCGAAGCCGTCCAGAACGACGCGGTTCCTTCTGGATCGCTTCGTCGCTCACGCTCCTCGCGATGACGGGGAAAAATCTTTTCTTCTTGACGCAAGCGAGGCAATCCAGGGACCAGCCTCGGTTGCTGGATTGCTTCGCCTGGGGCTCGCCGCCTGCCCGCGCCGCCGGAGTCGACGCGAGGGTAAGAAATCCGGGCTAGATCTTGTGATAGCTCCGATACCATTCGACGAACCGGGGAATACCCTGCTCGATGTTGGTGGTCGGGCTGAACCCGTGGTCGCGCTGAATGGCCGTGATGTCGGCGAAGGTTTCCTTGACGTCGCCCGGTTGCATCGGCTCGAAAATGATCTCCGCCGTCTTGCCCAGGGCCTGTTCGATCAAACTGATGAAGCGCGTCAGCGGTTCCGAGCGGTGATTGCCGATGTTGTAAAGCCGGTAAGGCGTTCCCTCGCCGCTCGGGGCCCGATCGACGACCGCGACGACGCCGCTCACGATATCGTCGATATAGGTGAAATCGCGGCGCATGTCGCCGCCGTTGAACACATGGATCGGCTGGCCGGACAGGATCGCCTTGACGAACAGAAAAGCCGACATGTCCGGCCGTCCCCACGGGCCGTAGACCGTGAAAAAGCGCAGCCCGGTGGTCGGAATCGAAAACAGATGGCTGTAGCTGTGGGCCATCAGTTCGTTGGCCTTCTTGGTCGCCGCGTAAAGCGAAACCGGCGTATCGACCCGATCCTCGACGGCGAAGGGCAATTTGGTGTTGGTGCCGTAGACCGACGACGAACTGGCATAGACGAAATGTTCGCAGGCCTGCAGGCGCCGGGCGAATTCCAGCATGACCAGATGGCCCTCGATGTTCGAGCGCGTATAGGCGTAAGGGTTGATCAGCGAGTAGCGCACGCCGGCCTGCGCGGCCAGATGGATGATCCGCGTGATCTCCGGGTGCTGCACGGCCACGCCGGCCATGGCTTCCCGGTCGGAGATATCGACGCGATGAAAGGTAAACCCCGGCCGTTCGTTCAGGATGGCCAGCCGCGCTTCCTTCAGGGCCGGATCGTAATAGTCGTTCACCGCGTCGAGGCCGACCACGACCTCGCCGCGCCCGAGCAGACGCAGGCATGTATGGAATCCGATGAAGCCGGCGGCACCCGTCACCAGGTATGTCATGATATCTCCCTAAGACCAGTCCGCCTGATATAGCCGGTCGGGGAGCAGAAATCACCCCGGAAAAGCGGCCCATTCCCTCCGCCGATCGGCAATATCATGAAATATCAAGGACTTCATCCGACCCCCTGATGGGCCAGAAAGGCGTCGGCGGCATAAGCCGCCAAAGGCCGGGCATAAAACCAGCCTTGCGCGTAGCGGCAAAGCAGGCCCCGCAGCAGGCCGTCCTGTTCGGCCGTCTCCACCCCTTCGGCCACCACCGCCATGTTCAAGGTGCGCCCCAGCATGAGAATGGTCCGCACGATCTCCAGATGCTCGTCGTCCCGCATGATCGGCGCGATGAAGGAACGGTCCACCTTGAGCGTATCGATGGGAAAGCGATGCAGATGGGCCAGCGAGGAATAGCCCGTCCCGAAATCGTCGATGGCCAGGCGAAACCCCTTCGCTTTCAGGGCATCCAGCTTCGCCTTGACGGTCAAAGGATTTTCCATGATGCCGGATTCGGTGATTTCGAGCCGAATGCGCGACGGTTCCTGTCCCGCCGCACGGACGATTTCGGTCAATTCGTCGACGATCCGGGGGCGCTGCAATTGCGACGGAGCCAGATTGACGCTCAGGAAGACGCCCTCCACCCTGTCCGGATACCGCTGTTGCCATTCCGCCAGCTGGCGGCTGGCATGGCGCAACACCCATTCGCCGATCGGATGAATCAGTCCGGTTTTTTCCGCCACGGGGATGAATTGATCGGGCTGGATCAGGCCGCGGGTCGGATGCTGCCAGCGGACCAGCGCCTCGAAGCCGGCAAGGCGGTCGTCGGCAAGCTCGACGATCGGCTGGTAATAGACCAGCAGTTCGTCGCGATCGATCGCCCGCCGCAAATCGTTCCCGACCTGCAACTGGCTGACCGCGCGCAGATGCATCCCGCGCTCGAACACCACATGGCGGTCGCGGCCGCTGGCTTTCGCGCCATACATCGCCGTATCGGCGTCGCGCAGCAGTTCGGAGGGATTGACATAGTCGGAGGTCCCGAAAGCCACGCCGATGCTGGTGGTCAGATAATATTCCTGGCCTTCCAGCAGAAACGGCTCGCCGAGGGCGGCCCGCATGCGTTCCGCCACGCAGACCGCATCGTCCCGGCCGTCCAATTCCTCGGCGAGAACGGCGAATTCGTCGCCCCCCAGCCGCGCCAGGGTATCGCAGGCCCGCAGGCATTGGCCGATGCGCCGCGACAATTCGACCAGAAGCTGGTCTCCGGCCAGATGACCGAGGCTGTCGTTGATCAGCTTGAAATGGTCGCAGTCGATGAACAGAACGGCGTAGTTGGCCTCGTGCCTTTGGCGCCGGCGCATCGCGCGGTCCAGACGATCGAGAAAGAGCGTGCGGTTGGGCAATCCGGTCAGGGCGTCGTGCAGGGCGTCGTGCAGAAGCTGGGTCTCGGCGGTCTTCTGTTCGGTGATGTCCTGGACCATGCCCTCGTAATAGACAATCCGTCCGGACGGATCGCGCACCGCCCGACAGTCCTCGGAAATCCAGATGACGGTCCCGTCCTTGCGATAGACCTGGCTGACGAAGTCATGCACCTCGTCATGCGCGGCCAGGACGCGGACGAACTCGTCGCGCCGTTCGGGGGAAACGTAAAGCTGGCCGGCGATATCGGTCAGCCCGGCCATCAGGTCGTCCACCGAGGCGTAACCGTAAATGCGGGCCAGCGCCGGATTGGCGCTCAGGTAATGACCGTCGGGAGAGGTTTGAAAAATACCCTCGACCGCGTTCTCGAAGATGCTCCGGTATTTGGCCTCGGCATTGCGCAAGGCCGCGTCGGCGACTTTCTGCTCGGTGATGTCCTCGACCATGGCGATCAGATAGTCGGGTTCTCCCTTTTCATCGCGCACGGCGGAAATCGTCACCCGCAGCACCCCGTCCGGTCCCTGGGGCAAGACGAAAGGCCGCTCCAGGCGCACATGCTTGCCACGCCCGTCGAACAGGCTTTCCAGTTCGTCGCCGCTCCCTCCGGCCGCGCGGGAATCGCGAACCAGGGAATCGCGCAGCATCGCCACGGGAATTCCCAGCATGCCGCGCAGGGCCTGATTGATTTCGACGGCGAAGCCGGAGCGGTCCATCAAGGCGATTCCGATGCCCGAATCGTTGAAGATGGCCCGGAACAAGGCGTCGTCATGCACAGCCCGCGGCTGCTCAACAAAGCCGTGGGAAGACTGCAGCGTGGCGCCCTTGTGAAAATCCATCGAATGGAAGCTCCCCAGATGGGGAAACGTCCTGCAACTTATGTACCATTCACAAAAAATTCACGTTCTTGCAAGATACCAAGCGGTTGCGGCGGGCTCGTCCGAAAACGGTCGTCACCCTGCTCATTATTCAATCGTTCAAGTCGGAAAAACGAGGGAATCGCCCACATAATAGGCGGCTCCCTCGTTCGAGGGGTCATTCCATTCCAAGAGCGCGCTTGTAGAGGTCGAGGAGCTCCTCCTGCTCCTTGCGATCGTGCTCCTCGACTTTTCTGAGCGAAATGATCTTGCGCAGAATCTTGTTGTCGAAGCCGGTCGACTTGGCTTCCGAATAGACCTGCTTGATATCCTCCGAGAGGGCTTTCTTTTCTTCTTCAAGGCGCTCGATGCGATCCACATATTGCTGCAGGGCTTCGCCGGCAATACCGCCGATCGTCTCGTTCGAAGTCGAAGTCGTGCCGTCGGGCATGGTTCTCTTACCTTGGGTCATGGGGACAGGGGAGCCGGTCGGACCGGCATGAGGGGCGAGGATAGCCAGGACCACCGGGTCGGTGCAAGGCCAAGCTTCAATAGAGTCGGCGGGTCCGATTTTCCGGCAAGGCCAGCAGGGGAATCAGCAGATCGGCCAGGCGATCGCCCCAGCGGTCGGCCATGGCGTCCGCGGCCAGCTGGTCCTGCCGGATCTCGATGGAAACATGCGGCCGGCCGGCGGCGCCGCCATGCAGATCGACCGTATAATTGCAATCGCGCCCCGAATAAGGCTGGTTGTCGCCGACCACCCAATCGCCGCTCGCCCGCAGCGCCTCGATCAGCGGCACGGCCAGCCGGGGATCCCTGTTCCACAGCACCCCGACATGCCAGGGCCGGGCCTGCCCCGCCATCAGCGGGGTGAAACTGTGGACGGCGATGACGGCCGCCACCTCGGCCCGGACCGCTTCGATCCGCCCCAGATGGGTCGAGATCGCGCCGTGGTAGGGATAGAAATAGTCGGCCGCCCGCCGGTGGATATGCTCGTCCTCCAGCGCCTGGTTGCCGGGGACGACCGTCCCGTCGCTGGTCGCGCAGATCGAGGTCGGATGGCCGAGCGGCCGATTGCAATCGATGACGAGGCGCGACACCCCGGACAGGATCGCCGTGGCGCCCAAACGACAGGCCAACCGCCGGGCCACCGCCGCGGCGCCGATGTCCCAGGCGATATGGCGGCCCAAGGCCTGGCGCGTCAGCCCCAGGTCGGCCAACCGGCCGGGCACCCGGTTGCTGGCATGATCGCAGACGACCAGCGAAGGCCCGGCGGCCCGGGGAGCCAGCACCTCGACCGGTGGGCGGGGAATGTCATCCTCGCGAAGCGGCGCCGTTTGGGGAAGGGCGGCAGGCGTCAATCGAAACAGGACTCCGCGAATTGGGCTTGAATCGATTCGATTTCCGAACGGCGCGACAACAATGCGTCGACGGCGGGCGGATAGAATTTCGCCCCCCGCGCGTCATGCAGGAACGCCATCGCCCGATCGTTCGACCAGGCCTGCTTGTAGGGGCGCGCGCTGGTCAAGGCATCGAAGACGTCGGCGACCGTGGTGATCCGCGCCTCCAGGGGAATCGCCTCGCCGACGAGTCCATGCGGGTAGCCGCTGCCGTCCCAATTTTCGTGATGGTAGGCCACGACGTTGAACAAGATGGAAATCTGCGGCAGCTGGCCCATGGAGAATTCCTCGACCATCATCTCGACGATCTGCCGCCCCTTTTCGACATGCAGCCGCATGGCGGCGAGTTCCTCGGGGTCGAGCTTGCCGGGTTTCAGTAAGATGCGATCGGCGATGGCGACCTTTCCCACATCGTGCAGGGTCGAAAAATGGAACAGGAATTCGATGAATTCGTCGTTCAGGCCGTGGCTGTCGGCCAGAGTGCTGGCGATCAGGCGGCTGTAGCGCGACATCCTTTGCAGGTGGGCGCCGGTTTCCTCGTCGCGCTGACCGCTGATCTGCCGCAGCGTGTTCACCGCGGCCTGCATGACGCCGATCTTGTCGAGTTCGATCACGGCGGCCAAAGCCGCGATCTGGGCATAGGGCCACAATTGGGCGATCACCGACGGCGTGAAGAAACCCGCCTCGGTCGCGTTGAAGAAAAGGAATCCCTTCAACCGCTCATTGCGGATCAGCGGCACCGTATAGCTCGACCGGTAGCCATGCTCGAGCAGTTTGCGCGTATGCAACGCCTCGGGATGATAGCGCGTCAGGTCGGCGATCACGCGCGGGACGCCGCTTTCGGCGATTTCGAGCAGCGACGGCACTTCGGAAAGTTTGGCCACGTAATTGTGGAGCGGCGGCGCGCCGACGCTCGAATGGATGAAGGTATGCAGAAAGTCCGACTTCGCGTCATAAACGGCAACGGCGATGCGCGACAGCGACCGCAGGGGGGCGATCGCCTTGATGCGGTCGTGCAAACCGAACAAGTTGAAAGCAAAGCCATCCTGCCCCAATCCATGCTGTTCATTGACCATCGAAATCATTTTTCCGCTCTCCCCCTTCTAAAGTCGGACCAAATTCTCCCCTCGAATCGCGAATGATACCCATTTTGAAGGCCACAACCAACAGCCGGAAATGGTCGTGCCGTTCGATCGCTCCTGCCGGGAAAATGAACGCTTTTTCGTCAAATTGCGGGCTTCCCTCGCCGCGGACATACCCCCATAATCGGCGCTCGTCGACCTTTTCCAGCAAAGAGCATGCAGACCCATGGCTGATCAGAATGCCCGCTTCCTCGTTCATCTGAAAGGCATCGGGCAACAGCCTGCCGGTTATCGCGCCGCGCATCTGCATGTCTCGCAGATTCCGGCGGCAAAAAGAAGCCGCGACAACCTGTCGCGGGCCATCAGCCTGCTGGCCGACGTCAAGAACAGGTACAAGGACGGCGAAATCTTTCTGATGAAGAACGTCGACATCGTCTTCGTCACCAGGGAAATCGGCAAGCCGGTGCTTGCCGCGGCCTGCGAGGCCGTCCAGCAAGTCTTCCTGGGCCAGATGAACGCCTCCTTCACCAATGTTCACGGCGGCGAGAACGCCTTCTTCACCCTTTTCGACCTGACCACGGATTATCCCGCGCTGCTCGCCTGGGCCGAGGCGGCGGCGGGGGTCGCCACGGCGGCGAAAGGCAACGATCAGGCCGTCCCGAAAACGATGATCGACGTCGGCGTGCTGGCCCGGATCAAGGAGGACATTCACAAGATCGACATCACCCCGATGCTGTTCAATCAGCCGGTCTATTGCATCGACGGCAAGGGCAAGGCCGCGGTGATGTTCCACGAAATGTACATGTCCATCCAGGTGCTGGAGGAAAAATTCTGTCCCGGCCAGTCGCTGACCGCCCGCAAGGGGCTGTTCACCGATCTGACCGAGGAATTGGATATCGTCGTGCTGCGGATCCTGGCCAACCCGGTCGAACGCGGCAACCGCAGACGGATGAGCATCAATGTCAATATCGCGACGCTGGCTTCGCCGACCTTCGTCACCTTCGATGCCGAACTTCCCCCCGAGGCCCGCCAAGGTGTCGTCCTGGAGGTCAACAAGACGGACGTCTTCGAAAACATGCGGCTCTATCGCGAGCTGGTGCCGTTCCTGCGCAACCGCGGCTACCGTGTCCTGCTGGACGGCCTGTCCTTTTACAATATCGCCGCCATCGACTTCGACGGCATCGATTGCGACTTCGTCAAGATATTCTGGTCCGGCGAGGCCGGCGCCTTGACCGACGACGTCGCCCGGCGAATCCTCTCGAAGATACGCGGGTCCGAGAATCCGCGGTTTCTCATGGGACATTGCGATACCGCGGAAAGCATCCGTTTCGCCAAATCGGCCGGCATCCGCCTGGTGCAGGGACGCCTGATCGATCACATGGTCAAACGGAACATTCCTTTTTGATCTCCCGAGGGCCCGTTCGGAAATAATTGCGTCATCGCGCGTTCCGCACCGACGACGCGCCGGCCTCCCTGCCGGCGGACACCGGCACGGAGGCCGGTGCCACTTCATCCTTTTCGTTCACAAGACGGCTCGGCCGATCGCCGGCACTCCGCTGACAAGAAAAGCGT
>JAATGN010000160.1 GCA_015654615.1 Rhodospirillales bacterium | reverse complement strand
GTGGAGAAAAAACTCCGCCGCGCCAGCGGCGGACACCGGCAGGGACGCCGGTGCCACTTTTCCTTATTCTTCCAGGACGGGTCGGCCGCCGGCCGGTGCGGAACGCGCCATGACGCGGTTATTCCTTAACGGGCACTTAGCGGCGATCGTCCCCCGCGGAAAACGGGCCGGCCCGTTTCGTCGTCGCCCGGCGCCCGGGGACGAGCCGATGGCAAGGAACGACAGCCATGCAGACGAGGACCGCGCCGTTCGAGACCCATGACGTCGTGAACCAGCCGCCGCCGCTGGTCGACTACAATCTCTACACGAGCGATCCGGCGCTTCGCGAGGCCGTCGCCCGGGAAGGGGGCGGTTGGGCCGAGACCGAGCTGCAAGGCTGCGGCGCCAGGACCGGGACGGCGGAATCCTTCGAAAACGGGCGCCTGGCGAATGCGCATCCGCCGATTCTGCATGCCTACGACCGTTTCGGCCACCATCGCGACGAAGTCGAATTCCACCCCGCCTGGCATTGGACTCTGTCGCGATTGTTCGAGGAAGGCGTGCATTCCTCGGCCTGGGCGGAGCCGCGCGGGGGGGCGCATGTCGTGCGCGCCGCGAAATATCTGATGATGTCCCAGGTCGAATGCGGCGCCGTCTGTCCGGTCACCATGACGTTCGGTTCGGCGACGACCGTGCGGAAGGTGCCGGAACTGGCGGAAATCTGGCTGCCGAAGATTTTTTCGCGCCGCTATGACCGGCGGTTTCGGCCGATCGAGGAAAAATCCGCCTGCATGATCGGCATGGGGCTGACCGAGAAACAAGGCGGATCGGACGTCCGCGCCAACACCACCACCGCCGTTCCCCTTGCCGGAAACGGCGGCGACTATGAGCTGGTCGGGCATAAATGGTTTCTCTCGGCCCCGATGTGCGACGCCTTCCTGATCACCGCCCAGGCGCCGGGGGGAATAACCTGTTTCTTCATGCCGCGCTGGCGGCCGGACGGCAGCCTGAACGGCATCCGGATCCGCCGCCTGAAGAACAAGCTGGGCAATCGCTCCAATGCCACCGGCGAGGTGGAGTTCGAGCGGGCCTGGGCAGTGCGCGTCGGCGAGGAGGGACGGGGTATTCCGACGGCCATCGAGATGGCCAATCACACCCGGCTCGACTGTGTCCTCGGCACCACGGGGCTGATGCGCCAGGCGGTTTCGCAGGCGGTCTTTCATGCCGCCCACCGCAGCGCTTTCCAGCGGCGGCTGATCGATCAGCCGCTGATGCGCAATGTCCTGGCCGACCTGGCGGTCGAGACCGAGGCCGCCGTCGCCCTGGCGCTGCGCCTGGCCCGCACCGCCGAGGGGGCGGACGCGGGCGAGACGGCCTTGCACCGCCTGCTGACGCCGGCCGCCAAATATTGGATCTGCAAGCGCGGCCCGACCATCGCCGCCGAGGCGATGGAGGCGCTGGGCGGCAACGGTTATGTGGAGGAGGGAAACCTGGCGCGGATCTATCGGGAAATGCCGGTCAATTCGATCTGGGAAGGATCGGGCAACGTCATGTGCCTCGACGTGCTGCGCGTCCTGGCCAAATCGCCGGCGGCCATCGAGGTCTTCCGCGAAGAACTGCGTCCCGCCCGGGGGATGGAGGCGAATTTCGATCGCCACGTCGACCGGCTGGAGCGGGCGTTGGCGAGCCCGGCCGAGGCCGAGGCCCGGCGTCTGACCGAACAGCTGATCCTGGCGTTGCAGGGCGCCCTGCTGCTGCGTCACGGAGCGGCGGCGGTGGCCGAAGCCTTCTGCGTTTCCCGGCTGGGCGGCGACGGCGGGCGCGCCGTCGGCGCGCTTCCCGCCGGACTCGATTTCCGGACCATCATCGATCGGGCGGCGGTCGGCGGCGGGTGAGAGCGCCCGAAGTCCCGCTCAGTTGTTCGACGCGGTGCGGATGGCGTTCGGCAGGGCGTCCGCCAGGCGGTCGCGGGAAATCGGCTGATCGGGCGAGATGAAGCCCCAGGTGGGGTAATGGCCGCTTCCCATTTGTCCGCTCGGCGGCCACCAGACGCGGACCTCCGACCAGTCGTTGGCCGCCGATACGTCGATGACCGGCATGTCCTCGGTGACGCGGTGGTGGACCCAGTTGGCCTGGGTGACCAGGATTTTGCGTTCGGACAGCAGGCGGGTCACCACGGCGGCGTGGCCGCCCGGCAATCTGGAGGTCCGGCGAAAGGCCAGCACGGATCCGACCGCCGGGGTCGTGCTGCGGGTATAGCGGCCGCTGGCTTCCTGCCACCAATCGGCGGCGGCTCCTTTCAGATTGACGCCGGACAGGGCGCGCGCGAAGGGGGCGCATTCCAGCGCGATGGCGCCGCCGACATAGCCGCCGACATATCCGTCGTCCGCGCCGGCGGCCGGTGGCGCGGCCATCGACACGGGGGCCGGGGCCCTGTCCGCGGCGCAACCGGCGAGGCCGAAAAGGGCGACCGCCAACAACAGCCGGCGAAGCATAGTAATGACGCAAGGAGAGGGGAGAGCCCATCTCTCCCGGACAGAAGTTCCGCTGTCGACCGTTCGTCTCATCCGGAATTGACCTATCCGCGGCGCCGATCGATACCAGACCATCACGCCGTTTCCCATCGCCATTTCTACATGGTCAATGGTGATATCATGACCCGAGTCCGGTCGGAAGACCAAAAAGACGAATTTTCAGACAATCTGCCGGAGCAGGACGAACTTTTGGTGGAATTACGGTATGACAATTGGGCGCCGTCGCAATAACGACGACGATCTTCCGGTCGAGAAACGGCAAAAGCCGCAGCAGGATTTCCCTGCTGCGGCTTTTGCGTTCCGGGACGAACCCGGGACCGTTTTCCTTTTACGGAAGGACGATCAGCACGCGACGGTTCTGCGGCTCGCGAACCCCGTCCTTGGTCGGGACCAGCTGGTCGGCCTTGCCTTTGCCGACCACCGAGAT
>JAATGN010000415.1 GCA_015654615.1 Rhodospirillales bacterium | reverse complement strand
GCCGGAGCCTGTCAACCGTCTTTTTCCTTAATTTCGGAAACAACCAAACCCGCCTCCGAAACCTCCCCGCAACACCCCTCAAGGCCGCTGCGGAGGCCGGGTTCTAATGCCTTACTCAAAGCATGTCAACCGGCTTTCGTCCCACCCGCTTCCATCGCCTCTCCTCATGAAACAGCGGCCCCTAACGTCCTTATGGATGGACGCGACGCGACGCGCTATGGAGGAAGGCGCCCGAAATCGAGCGAACGCTTATTATAGCCTTGTCGACCGTATGGAGCAAGAGGCGGGCGACAGACCATGGCACATGCTCTGTCCGGTCCCGGACGGCCTCTCGCCCGGCGGCAGCTTCCGACGTTTCGGCGTCCCTGCCGGAGAAAAAAACTCCGCCGCGCCGGCGGCGGACACCGACAGGGACGCCGGTGCCACTTTTCCCTTTGTCAGGTTTATTCCCGCCGTCCCCACGAAGCGACGGCCGGCCGAAAGGAGACCGTCATTTTCCCAAAACGGTCGGACGACAGAATTGGCGGCGCCCGCTCAACACCTTGCACAAGGCCTGGGCCGCCTTGCGGGAACTCACCGAACCGGCATTCAGGTGATAGGTCACGCCGCGGCGGCGCAGGCGGACTTTTCTGATCTCCGGCTGCAATCCCCCCAGTTCCGACGCATGGGTCAGCTGCAGCGACGCCCAGGCCAGCCGGGCCTGATTCTCGCTGGCGTAGGATCCCAGCCAGACACCGGGGCCGCTCGGCGGACCGACCGGCGCCATCGCCAGGCCGTCGGCGGCGCGGGCCGCCGCCTCGGCATTGGCCATGCTGACCTCGGCCGCCCGGAAGACCGCCGCCTTTTCCCGCTCCATCTCGGCCGTATTGATCACTTTGGCCAGGCTCAGCCTTTCAAGCCGGCCGACCGCGGCGGCGGCCTGCATCTGGTCGGTCACCGGCGGCGGCGGATCGGCCCTGGCCACGGGGGCCGCCGGCAGAAGAGCATCGAGAATGATCGCGCGCTCGGCCATCTGCTCGCGCGCCGTAATGCTCTTCTCTTCATAAGCGGCCGCCAGATAGCGCAGCCGGTCGACCACCTGCTCGGGCTTCGGAGCCGCCCGGCCGAGATCGGCCGCCGGCAGCGGCGCGGTATAACGCAGCAGGGCCCCGAGATTGGCGCCGCGACGCCGATTGTATTCGTCGCGGGTGATCAGGCCTTCATCGAACAATCTTTCGAGGGTCTGAAACCGCAGGATGATATTGGCGTCGCCCTGATTGGCCAGATCGCCGAGGACCGCACCCGGCAGGCGCCCAGCCTTGGGGTCGACCGGCAGCGGGCTGGAATAGCCGACCCGGGACTCCTCGGTGGCCTGCGCACTATTGGCGGCAGGCGGATTGGTAATCGGCGGAATATCCTGGATCACCCGAGCAGGCTGTGAATTGCAGCCTGACAAAGCCAGCATTCCGACGCCGACCCAAAACAATTTATTCATGATCGTCCTTCTGTCTTCTCTTCCGCCGGCGCCGTTCCTTACTGCGCAATATTAGCCGATCCGCCATTTTATGCAATCCGGCTGAAAAGCTGCCCCAAACGATGGAGAAACAACTTCGGAATTCGGCCGCCCGATTGCCCTGGATTGTTCATTTCCCTCAGGCGCCGGCATCCGCCGGCTTGGCTTTCGCGCGAACGATCGCGCGGGCGCTCAACGCGCCAACGCGTCGCCAACGGTCACGGAACAAACAATCAGCGCGCGTCCACCCGATTGCCCTGCCCGGGCCGCTCGGCCTTCTTTGTCATTTTATGGGAGTGGGCTATGATTTCCCCGGTGGAAACGGGAGGCGGCATGCCGACGGAAACAGAGCTCAAGCTGCGACTCGATGCGGCCGGCTTGCGCCGATTGCGGCGCCATCCCCTGGTCCAGCGGCTGAAACAGGCCCGCTCGCTCAGCCAATTCCAGAAGTCCGTCTATTTCGACACGCCCGATTTCCGCCTGCGCGACCAGAAAGCCGTCCTGCGCGTCCGGCATATCGGCCGCCGCCGCCTGCAGACGGTCAAGGACTTCGGCCAACTGGTGGGCACAGCCCGGGCGCGCGGCGAATGGGAAAGCGAGATCACCGGCGATGCGCCGGAGATGGCCGCGATGCAAACCTCGGAAATGGCGCCGCTGTTTTCCGACGGGCAGCTTTGGCGCGTCCTGCGTCCGATCTTCAGCAGCGAGATCCGAAGGAGCATCCATCGCCTGGCGACCGACGATTGGGAGATCGAACTTGCCCTCGACGAAGGTCAGATCGTCGCCGCCTCCGGCAGCGTGGCGGTGAGCGAGGCCGAATTGGAATTGAAGCGGGGATCGCCGCGTCATCTGTTCGATCTGGCCCTGCAACTGCAACAGGACCTGCGCTTTACGCTCTCGACGGCCAGCAAGGCCGAGCGCGGATACGCCCTGCTGGACGGCAAGCCGGCCCGACCGCAAAAAGCCCCGGCCCTCGAACTTGCCGCCGAGCTCTCGGCGGCCGAGGCGTTCCGCACGATCGCCCGCGGCTGCCTGTCCCAATTCCTGGCCAATCAAGCCTGTCTGATCGACAATCCCTCGGCGGAAGCGATCCATCAGATGCGCGTCTCGCTGCGCCGGCTGCGCTCGGCCTTCAGCGTCTTCAAAGCCATGCTCGACACGCCGGAAAGCCAATGGCTGAAGGAAGAACTCCGCTGGCTGCTGGCCCCCCTGGGAACGGCCCGCGACGACGACGTCTTCATCGAGGAAATCTTCGAACCGCTTGCCGCCGCCCTTGCCGACGAGCCGGGGTTCATCCTGTTGCGGGACGATTTCGCGGCGCAACGCCAAGCGGCCTATGCGGCGGTTCTCGAACTGCAGGATCAGCCGCGCCTGACCCGTCTGCTGCTGTGCCTGGGCCGCTGGATCGAAGCGGGCGATTGGCTGCATGCCGAGGAGGCGCCCCGGCAAAGCCTGCTCGATACGCCGGTGCGAGATTTGGCCGTGAGCACCCTGGCGCGGCTCGAGCACAAGGTCTCCCGCGGCATGCGCCACCTCATGCAATCCGACGATGCCGTCCGGCACGCGACGCGAATCAAGGTTAAGAAGCTGCGTTACACGATTGATTTTTTTGGGGGTTTATTTCCCGGATGCAAGGTCAAACGACTGGCGGCGCTGTTGGGCGTGCTGCAGGACCGCCTGGGTCTGCTTCACGATATCGCGCTCGCCCGGCAACGGTTGGCCCGGCACGCCGAAAAAGCCGGCGACGCCGACCGCCTGCGGACGGCGGGAATGATCGCCGGCTGGCATCTGGCCCAGGTCGACGCTCTGCTCGGGCAGGCTGTCGAGGACTGGCGGCGTTACGACAAGCGTCCGCGATCCTGGCGACATAAGGGCTGATCCCAATCCTGTTCCTTAAATCGCCACTGGCGGCCGAATGGGATCCTTCTCAGCCGAAGGTCATGCCGAAGGCGACGGCGGCCAGGACGATGACCAGACTCCACACGATCATATTGGCGAACAGGCGGAACGCCTGCCGGTCGTCCGGATCGTTCAGTCCGAGCCGGTCGCAAAGCCAATTGCCGGGCCACAAGAACCAGTTCATCGGCACCTCCGGCCAACAGATGGCCCCGGGGGCCGCCATCGGCAAGGCTACTCGAGCTTCTTGCCGTCCAGGTCCCTGGCTTTCCGGTCCGCCTCCAGTTCCTCGCGGCGTTTCTGCTGCCTGCCGCGGCCGAATTTCGAGCGGTTCTCTTCGGCCTGCCTGGCGTCGGCGGCCCGCTCCCGCGCCTTGCGAACCCGATTGAGATTGATCACCTCGGCCATATTGCCCTCCCTCGCGGCGGTGGCGCCGTGCAAACTTATCCAATCGGCGCCCGGAAGGAAAAGGACTCTTTGCTCGACACGCCGTTTCAGGCCGGCGGATCGCAGCGGAAACGAAAATGTCCGCTTGCACCCAAAAACACCTTCTGCTATAGGTCCGCCTCCCCGCACAAAGGGGGTGTAGCTCAGTTGGTTAGAGCGCCGGCCTGTCACGCCGGAGGTCGCGGGTTCGAGCCCCGTCACTCCCGCCATTTCCCTTGATTTTATCTCCGTTTCAATTCCCCTTTGGCCGTCCGGCCAAGGGCGGGCTACACTCGTTTTCCGAAGGCCCTTGGGAAAGAAGAAAACCAGATGAAAGTCGGAATTGTCGGAGCCGGCATGGTCGGCAGCTGCGCGGCCTTCGCCATGGTGATGCGGGGCGTCGCCAGCGAGATCGTGCTGATCGACCGCAATGAGAAACTGGCCGTCGCCCAGGCCCAGGACATCCTGCACGGCACTCCGTTCGCCGCCCCGACCCGCATCTGGGCCGGCAGCTACGCCGACCTGGCCGATGCCGACGTCGTCGTCCTCTCGGCCGGCGTCAGCCAGGAGCCCGGCGAATCCCGCCTGCATCTGCTGGAACGCAACGCCAAGGTGTTCGGCGCCGTCATTCCCTCGGTCCTCGCCCACGCGCCCCGGACATTGCTGCTGGTGACCTCCAATCCGGTCGACGTCATGACCGATATCGCGCGGCGGATCTCCGGTCTGCCGCCGGAACGGGTCATCGGCTCGGGAACCGTCCTCGACACCGCCCGCTTCCGCGCCTTGCTGGGGGAACATGTGGGCGTCTCGCCGAAATCGGTGCATGCCTATGTGCTGGGCGAGCACGGCGATTCGGAAGTGCTGTGGTGGTCCGGGGCCAATGTCGGCAATGTCGGGGTCCAGGCGATGGCCGAACAATTGAACAGGCCGATCGATCCGGCGGCGCGCGCCCGGATCGAGGACGCGGTGCGCCGCGCCGCCTATCGCATCATCGACGGCAAGGGCGCCACCTGGTTCGGCATCGGCAGCGGATTGGCCCGCATCGTCCAGGCGATCGCCACCGATGAAAAAGCCCTGCTGTCCATTTCGACGGCGACGGACATCTGCGAAGGCATCAGCGACGTCACGCTGTCGCTGCCCCGGATTGTCGGCGCCAGCGGCGCCGGCGCGTGCCTCGTCCCGAAACTCGACCAGGAGGAACGCGCCGCCCTGCAACGCAGCGCCGAAATTCTCAAGGAGGCGGCCGACAGCGTTCACATTTGAGGCCAGGCCCCCGGTCGTTCCGCCGCTCCTCCGGCTGCCCGCAACCCCATGAAATCACACAAAAAAATAATGGATATTATGCCGCGATAATCATCCATGCTTCAAATGCATGGCAGCATTGCATTGTGCCGTTCTTGTAAAAAATGGCAGTGGTTCCAAGCCTTTCCCTCCCCTCGTCTTCCCGGCCAGACGCCAGGATCGCGGAATCCCGTTCTTTTGTACTGATTTACGAACGCCCGACGATTATCGTCCGTCCGGGGCGTTCCAACGGATTAGGGATCCAGGTTCCATGTCTAAAAAGCAGATGATTACCGTCGACGGCAATGAGGCTTGCGCCTGGGTGGCGTTCCGAGCCAATGAAATTGCCGCGATCTACCCGATTACGCCGTCGTCCACGATGGCCGAGCTGGCCGAGGAATGGGCCGCAGCGGGAAAGAAGAATTTATGGGGAGGCATCCCCGAGGTTACGGAAATGCAGTCGGAAGGCGGTGCCGCCGGCGCGGTGCACGGCGCCATCCAGGCCGGCGCCCTGGGAACGACCTTCACGGCCTCCCAAGGCCTGTTGCTGATGATCCCCAACATGTACAAGATCGCCGGCGAGCTGACGCCCTTCGTCATGCATGTCTCGGCGCGGACCTTGGCCACCCATGCCCTGTCGATCTTCGGCGACCATTCGGACGTCATGGCCTGTCGCCAGACCGGCTTCGCCATGCTCTCCGGCGCCTCGGTGCAGGAAGCCCAGGACATGGCGGCGATCGCCCAGGCGTCGACCCTGCGCTCCCGCGTCCCCTTCCTGCATTTCTTCGACGGTTTCCGCACCTCGCATGAAGTCGCCAAGATCGAGCTGCTGACCGACGAGCAGCTGCGCGAGATGATCGACGAGGATCTGATCACCGCCTATCGCAACCGCGCGCTCTCCCCCGATCATCCGGTGGTGCGCGGCACGGCGCAGAACCCCGATACGTTCTTCCAGGCCCAGGAAGCCCGCAATCCCTACTACGACGTCCTGCCCGGCATCGTGCAGGAGGAAATGGACCGCTTCGCCCGCATCACCGGACGCCACTACAAGCTGTTCGACTATGTCGGCCATCCGGAAGCCACGGAAGTCATCATCGTCATGGGCTCGGGCGGCGAAACCGCCGAAATCACCGCGGCTCAGTTGAACCAGCAGGGCCGCAAGGTCGGCGTGCTGAAGGTTCGCCTCTATCGCCCGTTCTCGATCGACGCCCTGGTGGCCTCCTTGCCGCCGTCCGTCCGGTCGATCGCCGTGCTCGATCGCTGCAAGGAACCCGGCGCCATCGGAGAGCCGCTGTATCTGGACGTGGTCAGCGGCCTGGCCGAGGCCCGTTCGGCCGGCCAGCGGGTCGCCGCCGCCGCCGAACCGCAGGTGATCGGCGGACGCTTCGGCCTGTCGTCGAAGGAATTCACTCCCGTCATGGTCAAGGCGGTCTTCGACGAACTGCAGAAGGACAAGCCGAAGCGGCATTTCACCGTCGGCATCAACGACGACGTCACCGGCCTGTCGCTGCCCCTCGATCCCACCTTCCACCTCGATACCGGCGATTGGAAGGCCGCGGTGTTCTATGGTCTCGGGGCCGACGGCACCGTCGGCGCCAATAAGAATTCGATCAAGATCGTCGCCGATCACACCGATCTCTACGCGCAGGGCTATTTCGTCTACGACTCGAAGAAGTCGAACGGCCTCACGGTGTCGCATCTGCGGTTCAGCGCCAGCCCCATCAAGGCGCCCTACCTGGTCCAGCGGGCCGGTTTCGTGGCCTGCCACAACTTCGTCTTCCTGGAAAAGTACGACGTCCTTTCCTACGCGGCCAAAGGCGCCATCTTCCTGATCAACGCGCCCTACCCGGCCACCGAGGTCTGGGACAAGCTGGCCCGCCCGGTGCAGCAGGAGATCATCGACAAGGAGCTGAAGGTCTATGTGATCGACGCCCGTTCGGTGGCCCAGGCGGCCGGCATGGGCGGCCGCATCAACACCGTCATGCAGGTCTGCCACTTCGCCCTGTCCAATACGCTGCCCAAGGACGAAGCGATCGGCTACATCAAGAAGGCCATCCAGAAGAGCTATGGCAAAAAGAGCCAGGCCGTCGTCGAGAAGAATTTCGCCGCCGTCGACCAGGCCCTGGCCCATCTGGTCGAGCTGAAAGTTCCGTCGCAGGTCTCGTCCACCCATGACCTGCCGCCGATCGTTCCCAAGGAAGCTCCGGACTTCGTCCAGCGGGTCACCGCCCTGATGCTGGCCGACAAGGGCGACATGCTGCCGGTCAGCGCCTTCCCGGTGGACGGCACCTGGCCGGTCGGCACCGCCAAATACGAAAAGCGCAACATCGCCGGCGAAATCCCCACGTGGGACCAGTCGCTGTGCATCCAGTGCAACAAATGCGCGATGATCTGTCCGCATGCCGCCATTCGCGCCAAGGCCGTCCAGCCCGACGCCCTGACCGACGTTCCCGCCACCTTGAAGACCATGCCCTACAAGGGTCCCGAGGTGAAGGGCGGCACCTATCTGCTGCAGGTCGCCCCGGAGGATTGCACCGGCTGTACGCTGTGCGTCCATGTTTGCCCGGGCAAGGACAAGGCCGATCCGAACCGCTTCGCCCTGGCCATGACCGCCAAGGAGCCGATCCTCGAAGCGGAACGCGAGAACTTCAAATATTTCCTCTCGCTGCCCGACCTCGACCGGGCGGACGTCCGGCTGAATATGAAGTCCACCCAGCTGATCACGCCCCTGTTCGAATTCTCGGGAGCTTGCCTGGCCTGCGGTGAAACACCCTATGTCAAGACGGTGACCCAGCTGTTCGGCGATCGCACCATGATCGCCAACGCCACCGGTTGTTCGTCGATCTATGGCGGCAATCTGCCGACCACGCCCTACACCACCGACCGCAACGGCCGCGGTCCGGCCTGGGCCAACTCCCTGTTCGAGGACAATGCCGAGTTCGGTCTGGGCTATCGCCTCGCCGTCGACCACCACAAGAAGCATGCCCAGGAACTGGTCAAGGGCCTGGCCGGCCAGATCCCCGAGCAACTGGTCAACGAACTGCTCTACGCTCCCCAGAACACCGATGCCGGCATCAAGGCGCAACGCGCCCGGGTCGTCGAACTGCGCAACGTTCTGGCCGGGCGCAAGGATGCCGAGTCGGTCCGTCTCGACTTGCTGGCCGACTATCTGGTCGACAAGGTGATCTGGATCGTCGGCGGCGACGGATGGGCTTACGACATCGGCTACGGTGGTCTCGACCATGTGCTGGCGTCGGGCCGCAACGTCAACATCCTGATCATGGACACCGAGGCTTATTCCAACACCGGCGGCCAGGCTTCCAAGTCGACGCCGCTGGGTGCCACGGCCAAATTCGCCGCGACCGGCAAAACGCGGCCGAAGAAGGATATGGGCCTGATCGCCATGTCCTACGGCAATGTCTATGTCGCCTCGGTGGCCTTCGGCGCCAAGGACACGCAGACGGTCATGGCCATGCAGGAGGCCGCCGCCTACGACGGCGTGTCGCTGGTCATCGCCTATGCCCATTGCATCGCCCATGGCAACGACTTGTCCCATGGACTCGACCAGCAGAAGCTGGCGGTGCAAACCGGTTATTGGCCGCTTTACCGCTACGACCCGCGCAAATTGGGCACCAGCGAAAGCCCGTTGACCCTCGATGCGTCGGATCCGAACATGCAGGTCTCGGACTATATGGCCAGCGAGACCCGCTTCCGCATCACCGAAAAGCTGAACCCCGAGCACTACAAACTGTTGGTCGATGAAGCCAATGAAGAGGTCCGTCGTCGTTTCCACATTCTGAAACGAATGGCGGGCGACGTCGCGGCAGAGTAACCTCGGGAGCCGGCCGCCTCGAAAGGGGCGGCCGGCACTCCTGTTTCCTGCGCGAAAAGGACCAGCCGATGTCTGCAGCGACTGCGACGTTCCCCGAAGCCGTCTTTCTGCGGCGATCGGACGATACCGGTTATGGTTTCTTTTTTCATGGCGAGGAAGACTTCCGCCATGCTTCCGAAAGCTTCGCCAGACCCGTCCTGCAAAGCTTCGCCGGCGAACCCGTCCCCGGGCAGCCGGATCCTCAAGATCATCTGAAGGTCGCCATCGCCACCTTCATCGGCCAGGCCTTCGACAAGGCGGTGCCCGACGAGGTCGGCGCCGAAGGCGTCTCGCGCGCCGTCGCGGCCTGCGTGCGCCAGGTATTTTCCGGCGCCATCCCCCGCATCGTCGTGGTCGAGCAGAAGGACCGGCGCCTCAATCTGCGGCCCGGCATCGAATTCATGCGCCATCCCGGTTATCCCCTGGCCATCGTCGTCGACGCCGACGCCCATGGCGGCGAGGCGCGGTTCTTCACCTCGGCCGAACACTTCCGCAAGGTCGGCGAAAGCGAGCCCAATCCCCGGTGCTGGCTGCCGCAGATCGTCTATCGTCTTTACGATCGCACGCCTTCGGTCATCGCGGGCCGCCCCGGCGTCGACCGGCAGAGCGGAAAGCATAATGTGGAATGCCGCGGCCTGAGCTTTGGCCTGAAGGCGCCGCTGGAAGAGCGCGCGGCGTCTTAGGGTCCGGGACAAAACACAGGCGCACCAGCGCCACCGGGGGCTGATGAAGCCGACAATATTGGCCTTGGAGGACCGATCGGGTTCGACATTCTCCGCATGCGTGCTTCTCTTGCGGCGTCAATTCGGCTAATTTCCCGCCCGCGTCGTCGGGGGAGTCCACCCCGCCCCCGTTCTGCCTTCAGGAGCCTTGCTTCGATATGTCCGTCCTCCTCGCCGTCTTCATCGCCGTTCTCCAGGGGGTGACCGAACTGTTCCCCGTCAGCAGCCTGGGGCATGCCGTCATCCTGCCGGCGGTCCTCGGATTGGGAATCGACCAGCGGGCGCCGGAATTCCTTCCGTTCCTGGTCGTCCTGCATCTCGGCACCGCCACCGCCCTGCTGCTGTATTTCTGGCAGGATTGGCTGGATATCCTCCTCGGCCTGATCGGACGGCGCTCGGCTCAGCGCGCCGAAAGCCGCCAGGTGCTTCTGCTGGTGATCGTCGCGACGATCCCGGCGGTTTTCCTGGGGTATCTTTTCGAGCACAAGCTGAAGGACCTGTTCGGCGTCCCGACGATCGCCGCCGGCTTCCTGTTCGTCAACGGCTTCCTGCTGTTCTTCGGCGAACGCCTGCGGCGGCGGCGCGATTCCCTCAACGGCCAGAAGGATCTCGCCGAATTGAGCTGGAAAGGCGCCCTGGCCATCGGCCTTTGGCAATGTACGGCCTTCCTTCCGGGCATTTCCCGGTCCGGCGCCACCATGGTCGGCGGCCTTCTGTCGGGCCTGTCGCATCGCGCCTCGGCGCATTTCTCCTTCCTGATCGCCACGCCGGTGATTCTTGGCGCGGCGATTCTCGAGGTCCCCAAGCTGCTGCATCATGCCGCGGCCCCCGGCATGGCGACCGCGTCGCTGGTCGGCGGCATCGCGGCGGGCCTGACGGCCTTCGCCAGCATCGCCTTTCTGATGCATTACTTCCGCAAGCACGATTTCGAGGCGCTCAACCCTTTCGCCTTTTACTGCTGGCTGGCCGGCGGCGGTTCCTTGCTGTTTCTATGGCTGGCTTGAGGATCCGGCGCCTTCGCGCCATTTCCGGCGGGCTCGGAGGCCCGCTCGGGCTCCAAAGGAATTGAAACAGGCCTTGCGCATTCATTCCGAACAGAAGCGGGACATCTTCGCATGTTGACCAAAGTGCTTAGCGTGACCGTCGAATGGTGCTGGCGCCATGGCAAGCTGGTGACGTTGATCGCCCTCGTCCTCACCCTGTTGCTGGGCGCTTTCGCCGCGACGCACCTCCAGCTCGATACCGACGAAAGCAAGATGCTTTCGTCGAATCTGCCGTTCCGCAAGGCGTCGAAAGCTTTCGACGAAGCCTTTCCGCAGGGAGACGACCTGCTGGTCGCCGTCATCGACGCCGCCACCTCCGCCGCGGCCGAAGACGCGGTCAATCGCCTGGCCGATCGCCTGGCGTCCCGCCAGGATCTGTTCAAGTCCGTGCGCCGGCCGCCGGAGGAGGTTTTCTTCCGCAAGCATGGCCTGCTGTTCCTGTCGGTCGATGCCCTGACCGAGCTGTCGGATCGTCTGGTCCAGGCCCAACCCATGCTGGGGGCGCTGTCGCGCGATCCATCCCTGCGCGGCATGCTCGGCTCGGTCGACCTGGCGCTGGAGGGCGTCGCCCGCAACCAGATGCGTCTCGACGACTTGAGCCCCCTGCTGGCCAGTCTCGACGAACCGGCGGCGGACATCGCCGACGGCAGGACGGTTGCCCCGCTGTCCTGGCAATCCCTGTTCGGCGAGGCGGCGGCGCATGATCAGCCCAGGCGTTTCCTCCTGACCCAGCCGATCCTGAGGTACGACGATCTGGTGGCCGGCCGCCAGGCCTCCGACGCCATCCGGCAAGCCGCCAACGAACTCGGGCTGACGCCCGAGCATGGAATACGGATGCGCCTGACCGGCCAGGTGGCCCTGGCCGACGCCAATTTCGCCACGGTGGCGGCCGGGGTCGAAGTCTCGGCTCCGCTGTCCCTGCTGGCCGTTTCCCTGTTGCTGTTCTTTGCCGTGCGGTCCGTTCGCGTCGTCGCGGCCATCCTGTTGAGCCTGGTCGTCGGGCTGGTGGCCACCGGCGCCTTCGCCGCCCTGACCGTCGGTACGCTCAATCCCATCTCGGTCGCCTTCGCCGTGATGTTCGTCGGCATCGCGGTGGATTTCGCCATCCAGTTCGTCGTGCGCTTTCGCGACGAGCGCTTTCGCCTGACCGTCGCCGACGGCGCCATGGCCGCCACGGCGAAAGGCATGGCCGGGCCGCTGTCGGTGGCGGCGGTGGCGACGGCCGTGGGATTCCTGTCTTTTCTGCCCACCGACTACACCGGCGTGTCGCAGTTGGGACTGATCGCCGGCGGCGGCATGATCATCGCCCTGATCGTCGATTTCACCGTCCTGCCGGCGCTGCTCGCCCTGCTGCCGGCGCCGGCGGAAAAGGAATCGGTCGGCCTGCCGCTCGCCGCTCTCGACGGCTGGCTGGCCCGCCACGCGGTCGGCGTGGTCGGCGGCGCCGGCATCCTGGCCCTGGCCGGAGCCCTGCTGCTGCCCTCCCTGCCGATGGATTTCAATCCCCTGCATCTGCAGGACCCCAAGGGCGAGGCGGTCTCCACGTTCCTCGACCTGGCCCGCGATCCGGACAACGGCACCTATGCCGTCGATGTGCTGGCGCCGTCGCGGCCGGCGGCACAGGCCCTGGCGGCACGTTTCGATCCCCTGCCCGAGGTGATCCGGACCTTGACCGTCGACAGTTTCGTCCCCGATCGGCAAGACGACAAGCTGGCGATTCTCCAGGACCTGGAGTCGCTGCTGGGACCGACCCTGTCGCCCGCGGTCCTTCTGCCGCCGCCCTCGCCGGAGGAGCTTTCGCAGGCCTTGACGGCGACCGCCGCCAAGCTGGAAAGCGTCGCCGCGAGCGATCCCCGGGCCAAGGGGCTGGCCGGTCACCTGCGCCGGATCTCGGCCGCCGGACCGCAGGCCGCCCTGGCCCTGCAACAATCGCTGACCAGCGGCATGGCCGGCCAGTTGGGGGCGCTCAGGAAGATGCTGGCGGTCGGGCCGGTCGCCTTTGCCGATATCCCGCCCGAATTGCGGCGCGAATGGCTGACCGACGACGGCCGCGCCCGCTTGCAGGTGGTTCCCAAGGCCAATCTGGAAGACCGGGCGGCCATGGACCACTTCGTCGACGTCGCCCGCGCCATCGCTCCCGACGCCACCGGCGTCCCGATCTCCATCGAGCAATCCGCCAGGGTGATCGTCCATGCCTTCATGCAGGCCGGCCTGTCGGCCCTGGCCGCCATCGCTCTCCTGCTCGGCCTGATGCTGCGGCGTTGGCTCGATGCCCTGCTGGTGGTCCTGCCCTTGGTGATCGGGGCCCTTTTCACCGTGGTCGGCCTGGTCCTCAGTGGAATTTCCATCAATTTCGCCAATATCATCGCCTTGCCCCTGCTGCTGGGAATCGGCGTCGCCTTCAATATCTATTATGTCGTCAACTGGCGCGACGGCGTGACCAATCCCTTGCAGTCGGCAACCACGCGCGCCGTGCTGTTCAGCGCGCTGACCACCGGTTCGGCCTTTGGCAGCCTGGCCGTCTCGCCGCATCTTGGAACCGCCTCCATGGGCTTGTTGCTGTTTCTTTCGCTGGGACTGTCGGTGCTGACCACCTTCGTCGTGCTGCCCGCCCTGTTCAGCCTTCTGGCCCGGTGGCGCCGATGAGCAAGCGCCTGATCGTCACCGCCGACGATTTCGGCCGCGCCCTGCCGATCAATGAAGCGGTCGAAAATGCCCACCGCCACGGCATTCTGACCGCCGCCAGCCTGATGGTGACCGGCGCCGCCGCCGCCGACGCCGTCTTGCGGGCGCGGCGGTTGCCCAGCTTGAGCGTCGGATTGCACGTCACCCTGGTCGACGGCCGACCGGTGCTGCCGCCCGAGCAGATTCCGGACCTGGTCGAAGCCGACGGATATTTCACCGATCGTCTGGTCTCGCTGGGCGTCCGCATCTTTTTCGATCGCGGCACCCGCCGCCAACTGGCGGCCGAACTCCGGGCCCAGTTCGAATGTTATCGGGCGACCGGCCTCGCCCTCGGTCACGTCGATGCCCATCATCACTATCACCTGCATCCGACCGTGTTCGACATGCTGGTCGCCCTGGCCAAGGAATTCGGCGCGCCGGCCATCCGCGTCCCCTGGGAACCGCCCGCCTCGCCGTTCGGCGTCCTCCAGTCGCTGTTTCACCGCCGCCGCGTCCGCCGGATGCGGCGGAAGCTGGCCGAGGCCGGGCTGCTGGCCAACGATCGGGTGTTCGGCATCGAGGGGAGCGGCGGCATGGACCAGGCGCGCCTCGCCTCGATCCTGGCCACTCTGCCGGAGGGCTTAAGCGAGATCTACGGCCATCCGGCGACCGCCGGCTGGACGGTCCGGCCGATGCCGCCCCACTACCGAAGCGTCGACGAATATCATGCCCTGATCGCCGCCGAGACGGCGGCGGCGCTCGAACGGTCCGGCGCCCGCCTGACCACTTTCGCCGCCGAAGCGGCCAAATCGGCGGGAACCGTCTGATGGGCGCCGTGGTCCGCCTGCTGCTGGTTGCCGTCGTCGTGGCGACGGCCTGGGCCTTTCGCGGCCGCCTGGGCGATGTCGGCGGCGCGCTCGCCATCGCCGGATGGGCCGGCGTGGCCCTGATGGCGCTCTATCATCCCCTGGCGATCGGCCTGTGCGGCCTGGCCTGCTCGGCGCTGATGGCCGGCGGCAAGCCCATGACCTTCATCCTGGCCCGCTGGGTCCGCGACGGCGTCGGCGAACTGGCCAGCTTTCTGCCGCTGGCCGGCGAGGTGGCCGGGGCCCGCCTGCTGGTCTGCGGCGGCATTCGTCCCGCCACCGCCGGCGCCCTGACGGTGGTCGACGTGACCGCCGAAGTCCTGGCGCAGTTCCTGTTCAGCCTGGCCGGCGTCTCCCTTTGGCTGATTCGCCATCCGACCGGCGAGGTCATTCATTGGGCCCTGCTGGGGATCGGTCTCAGCATTCCGGTTCTGGCGGCTTTCGTGCTGGTGCAGCGCTCGTCCGTCATGCGCTTCCTGGAGACCTTGCCGGCCCGGCTGCTGCCCAAGGTTTGGCAAGCCCCCGACGCCGAGAACGGCATCCACGCCGGCATCACCGCCCTTTGGGCCGATCACCGGCGGGTGAGCTGCGCCGTCCTGCTGCATCTGGCGGCCTGGACGGTGAGCGCCGGCGAAGGCTGGCTGGCGCTGAAGCTGCTCGGGCATCCCCTGCCCCTGGCCGACGTGCTGGCCCTGGAATGCATCATCTTCGCCATCCGCAGCGGCGCCTTTTTCGTTCCGGCCGCCCTGGGCGTCCAGGAAGGCGGCTATCTGCTGCTCGGCGCCGCCCTGGGATTGCCGCCGGAAGTCGCCCTGGCGGTCTCGCTGTTGAAACGCGGCCGGGCGATCATCCTCGGCGTGCCGGCCCTGGCGACCTGGCAATTGCTGGAAGGCCGGCCGCGCCGCGCCAAGAAAGGCGCCGAGCTCGGCTGTCGCGACAATCGCGCCCTTACCGATTGAACAGAGCGAGACGGCCTCAAGAGAGGTGGCGTCTCCGTTCGAAATTCTTCCGCTTGCGAATGCCGACGGCCGCTTCGCGCATCTCCTCCGGTTTCCCACTGCGCATCCCTGTTGACTCGGCCCCAGGGTCAGGCCCGATAAGGACGGCGGTCAAGCAATCGCGAGGTACTCCATGAACTCTTCCGCACAGTTCCTGAACGCGTCCGAAGCCGCCGGCCGGCTCGGCGTGTCAGCCAAAGCCCTGCGGCTCTACGAGCAGCGCGGCTTGATCGTCCCGATCCGCAGCGCGGCCGGATGGCGGACCTACGGTCCCGACGAGATGCGCCGCGCCGGCGAGATCGCGGCCTTGCGCGCCCTTGGCTTCAGCCTCGCCCAGGTGGCGCGGGTCTTGGATGGCGACTCCCGCGGCCTCGAACCGGCCTTGGCCGCGCATCAGGCCGTCCTCGAAGACCGGCTGCGCCAACTCGTCGGGACGATCGAAACGATCGGGAACCTGCGAAACGACCTGGCTCGAGGCAAGGCGCCGACAGCCGAGGAGCTGGCGCGTTTGACGGCACCGGATTGCGAACGCGCCGTTGCTTTCGACCTTCCATACCCGTGGGGCGGCGAGCGGTTCGAACTGGGCCGTGTGCGGCCCTTGAATTACATCATCGGCCCGCTGGGCAGCGGCAAGACACGGCTGGCGCAACGCTTGGCCGAGACCTTGCCCAAAGCGGTCTTTCTTGGCCTCGACCGCTCGGCGAATGGCAGTGCGGTCGCCAGGGCGCGCATGGATGCCGACCCGACTCTCCGGTCGCGAGTCGAGCGGACGCTGGCCTGGCTGGCGGAGGACGGCGCGACCGTATCGGACGCACTCATCGCGCTGATCGCCGGCCTGGAGTCCGATGGCCCGGCCATCGTGGTGGTCGACATGATCGAACAGGGGCTGGACCAGCTCACTCAAGAGGCGACGATCGCCCATCTTCGGCGTCGTCGTCCCGGTGGCCGGCCGGTCTTCATGCTCACACGCTCAAGGGCGATCCTCGACCTGACGGCCATTGGCACCGACGAAGCGATCATTTTCTGCCCTGCCAACCATAGCCCGCCGACATATGTCGCCCCGTATCCCGGCACGCCCGGCTACGAGGCCGTCGCCACCTGCCTGGCCTCGCCCGCCGTGCGGGCCAGAACGGAAGGCGTCATCGCGTGGCGGCCGCAAGTCGCATGATATTCCCTCCCCTCCGGCGGGACGGGAAGGCTCAGCGAAGCATGAGGCGTTGCGCAAGTCGCAGCCGCATTCGGGCCCGCGAACCGGCCGCCGCAGTTTGCGTCCCTTCCGAGGTGGAAATTCGAACGGAGACGCGACCTCAGGAGGCGTTGGCCGGCGCGCCGTCCCGGCATTCCCGGAACAGATGGTCGATGAAGGCCTGCTGCACCGGCGTCGCCAGCCAATCCTGCCGCATGGTCAGCCCCACCATGCGCCGCCCTTTGGGCGCGGCGACGGCAAGCGCCTCGAGGTCCTTGCCCCAGTCCTCATGCGATATCTGCGAACGCGACAATAAGGTGACACAGTCGCTTTCGGTCAGCATCGCCGTCATCATCGCCAGCGAACTGGTCTCCACCACGACGCGCGGACGGCGCGGCAGGGTGGCCAGCATGGCTTCGATCACCGCCCGGCGCGGCATGTCCGTCTGCGGGACGACCCAGTCGCATCCCGCGAGGTCATGTCCGGTGATGGCCGGCCGGCCGGCCAGGCGGTGGCCGCGCCGCACCACCACCACATAGGGATCGGCGAACAGATCGACTTCGACCACGCTGCCGCCCAATCGCGGATCGCGCAACGCCCCGACCATGATGTCGATCTTGCCGAATTGCAGATCGGCCAGCATGCGGTCGTGGGCGCCTTCCCAAAAAGAGACCACGGCGTCGGGATGGATGCGCAGCAATTGTCCCATCGCCCGGGCCAGCCATCGCCGCGGCACCAGCGGCAGCACGCCGACCGAGATCCGCCCCCGGGTTTGTCCCCGCGCCGCCGACAGATCCTCCAGCGCCTGGGTGATCTCGTGAAGAGCCAGGCGCAGCCGGCGGGCGAATTCCATGCCCGGGCCGGTCGCGGACACGCCGTGTACCCGCCGCCGATAAAGGGCCACCTGGACCGTATGCTCGATTTCCCGGGCCGCGCGGTGCACGGCCGGCTGCGATATTCGCAATAGCCGCGCCGCCTCGGCGGCGGATCCGGCTTGCGCGATGGCGATGTGGCAACGGATCTGCGTATCCGTCAGGTTGCGGCAGATCTTGCCGACCAGCGGCGACGACAAGGCCGGACCATCCAACAGGACGGCCACGGCCTGCTCCATCTGATTCAGCATCCGCCTTACGCGCCGGTGGAGGATGAGGCCTTGCCGGGTCAGTTCGCTGCCGCCGTGACGGCGGTCGAGCAGCAGGGCGCCGAAATGCGCCTCCAGTTTCGCCATGGCCTGGCTGACGGCCGGCTGCGACAGCCCGACGGAGTTGGCGCCCTGACCGATCCCGCCGGTGCGGCACACCGCATCGAACAGGAACAGCCGCCGCAAACTGAACGCCTCTTCCATCACCAGCCGTTCCAATTCGGCAGGGAAGCCCCGGATTTCAGGGCCGCGGCCGACCCTATATCGACTTAAAACCTATGGTTCAGCTTAACCTAAATTTATGACCAGTAAAATGCTTCGTATGAAGTTACGCGTCGAATATGGCCTAGACTTCAATCCGCAGCGACCAGATGCGGATGAGAGGGAAAGTTGGAAATCTTGGACATCATCGATACGCACACTCATGCAATTTCCGCGGATACCCAGCGTTATCCATTGGCTCCGGTGGGAGGACATCAGTCGGATTGGTCGCGCAAGCGCCCCGTCACCTACGATGCCTTGCTGGCGGCGATGGACGAGGCCGGCATAACGCACGCCGTCGTCGTGCAGGCCTCCACGGCTTATGGCAACGACAATAGTTATGTCGCCGCGGCCGTGAAGGCCCACCCCGATCGCTTCAGCGGCGTGTTTTCCATCGATGTCCTGGCCGCCGACGCGGTCGCCCAGATGCGTCGCTGGCTCGATGCCGGATTGAGCGGACTGCGGCTGTTCACCACGGGCAGCACCATGCCCGGCCAGGCCGGCTGGCTGGACGACGAACGCTCGTTTCCGGTCTGGGACTATGCGCAGGCGCACAAGGTCTCCATCTGCCTGCAGATGACCGCCGACGGCATTCCGGCGCTGCGCGGCATGCTGGGACGGTTTCCCGAGGTCCGCGTCCTGCTGGATCATCTGGCCCGTCCCGACCTGGCCGGCGGCCCTCCCTACGACGCCGCGGCGCCGCTGTTCGGCCTGGCGGAGGAACCCAACGTTTACCTGAAGCTCACCAGCCGGACCATCGGCGAGGCGGCGCGCGGCGCATCCACCCCGCAGGCCTTCCTGCCGCTCCTGGTCGGCGCCTTCGGCGCGCGGCGCATCGCCTGGGGATCGAACTTTCCGGCGGCGGAAGGCGCGCTTTCGGCGCTGCTGGCCGAGGCCGAGGCCTGCCTGTCGATTCTTCCGGAGACGGATCGGACATGGATTTTTTCGAATACGGCGCGCCGGCTCTATGCGTCGGCGGCACCTCAGCGGTCCGGAGCTGACGAAAATGAAGAATGACGCCGCTCACCCGCCGCGGCTGCGGACGGCGCTGGGCGATTACCCGCACACGGCCGGCCTGAAATCCGGCGAAATCGTCTCGGCCGACGTGGCCCTGGACTTCGTCGAGGTCGAGCCGATCCACCGCGCCTTCGCGCCGATGGCGCGGACACAGGCCTATGACGTCAGCGAAATGGCCATCGTCACCTATTTGCAGGCGAAGGCTTACGGCAAGCCGATCGTCCTGCTGCCGGCCGTGGTCGCCGCCCGCTTCCAGCAGGGATGCATCATCTACAACGCCGAACGCCGTCCGATGACGACGGCCGACTTGCCCGGAGCGAGGGTCGGGGTCCGCACCTATTCGCAGACCACCGGCATGTGGGTGCGGGCCATTCTGGCCGAAACCTACGGCGTGCCGCTCGAAAAGGTCGACTGGGTGACCTTCGAGGGCTCGCATCTCGCGGAATATCGGGATCCCCCGTTCTCGCGGCGGGCCGCCCAGGACAAAAAACTGCTTCCCATGCTGCGGGCCGGGGAACTCGATGCGGCCATCCTCGGCAATGACCTGCCCGACGAGCCCGGCCTGAAGCCGCTGATCCCCGACGCCGCGGCGGCGGATCAGGCGTGGTTTCGGCGGCATCGGTTCGTGCCGATCAACCATATGGTCGTGATGAGCCGAGCCGTCGCCCGGGAAAATCCGCAATGCGTCCGCGCGGTCTACGATCTGCTGAAACGCGGCAAGGCGAAGGCCGGAAGCACACCCGGCGGGCCGGACCGCCTGGGCTTCGGCGTCGCCGCGCTGCGCCGGCCGATGCAACTGATCCTGGATTTCTGCGAACGGCAGGCACTTCTGCCGCGCCAACTCACCGTGGACGAAATATTCGAAGACGCGATTTCGTTACTGGGTGAATTCGCAAACTAATATCCCGTCATCCGATAAGAGATGACGAATATAAGAAGCACAAATCAGCACCATGACCGGTTGTCCGACATGGTAACGAATGCCTGTTTCCCCGGGAGGGAACGATGAACATGTCAGCGACGGTTTCACCCGCCTTGAAGAAAAAAAAGCCATTCTACAAAGACCTGTCTTTCCAGGTGTTTTTTGGGATGTGTCTCGGCGTCGCCCTGGCTTATTTCGACGCAAAGCTCGCCGTCGACATGAAGGCATTCGGCGACGCGTTCATTCACCTCATCCAAATGCTCATCGGCCCGGTCATATTCTGTACCGTCTGCAGCGGCATCGCCAGAGTACAGGATATGAAAAAGGTCGGTCGCGTGGCGCTCAAGGCCCTCCTGTATTTCGAGGTCGTCACCTCTCTCGCCCTGGTCCTCGGACTGGTCGTAATGAATATTTTTCGGCCCGGCGAGGGAATGAATATCGATGCGAGCAAGCTCGACGCCGCCGCCGTCGACAGCTATGTCACGCAAGCCCATCACGCCATTACCGCCAGCGAATTCCTGCTGAACGTCATTCCGATGACGGTGATCGGCGCCTTCGCGCGTGGCGATATTTTGCAGATATTGTTTTTTTCCGTGTTGTTCGCCTTCGGCCTTTCGGCGGTCGGCGAGCGCGCCAAGCCGGTCATCGAGGCGATCGACAGCATTTCCGCGGTGCTGTTCTGGATGATCGGACTGGCGATGAAGGTGGCCCCCATCGGCGCCTTCGGCGCGATCGCCTTCACCGTCGGAAAATTCGGCTTCGAATCCCTGCTGTCGCTGGGAAAGCTGATCATCGTCTTCTACTTCATCTGTTCATTGTTCTTCGTCTTGATTCTGTTTCCGATCTGCCGCGCATCCGGCTTCAGCCTGCTGAAACTGATGCGCTATATCCGCACCGAATTGCTGCTGGTCATCGGCACGACCTCGTCGGAATCGGTCTTTCCCAAGCTCCTCACCAAACTGGAGCGGCTGGGCTGCCAGAAATCCGTGGTCGGGCTGGTGCTGCCCACCGCCTATACCTTCAATCACGACGGCACCTGCCTCTATTTCGCCGGAGCCGCCGTTTTCCTGGCCCAGGCCACCAACACCGACCTGTCGTGGCAGGGACAACTCGGCCTGTTGCTGGTGCTGCTGCTGACCTCGAAAGGCGCGGCCGGCGTCTCTGGAGCGGCCCTCGTCGTCCTGGCCGTGACATTGGCGGCGACGAATACCATTCCCGTGGCTTCGATGGCGCTGATCCTGGGCATCCATCGCATGCTGGCCTCCGCCTTCGTCTTCACGAATATCGCCGGCAACTGCGTGGCGACCATCGTCGTCGCGAACTGGGAAGGAGCGTTGGATCGCCGGCAATTGGACATCGAGCTGAATTCGGGATGGGTAGAGTAATAACCCATCGCAATACCTCATGATCGTCCAACTATAAACATAATGAAACGATCGACATGAGTGTCTCTCAAAAAAACAACATATGGGGAGAACGTCACCATGGAAGTCTATCGCAAGTTCGGAATGGCCGTCCTGTTCGCGGCGGTCGCCTTCGTCTCCACAGCCGCCAGAGCGGATCCGCCACAAGACGAAACTTTCGATTCGCTGCGGAGCTCCTTATTGAGCCTGCATGACTCGGGGATCGACCCGCGCGCCCAGATCATCAACGAATTCGCCACCAATCCGGTCGGCGGCGTCCACCGGGGCGGCACGAACGTCGGGCAATTCCAGTTCGGCGCGGATTTTGACCTGGACAAGCTCGCCGGCATTGCCGGCGGAAAGATCCACACCACCATTTATCGCGATTACGGCGATTCCCTTTCGCTTCAATCCCTCGGAACATCCTTCAAGGTTCAAGAGATATATAAGAACCCTTACAACCATCTTCATTTCGGCTTGCTCACCTACGACCAGAAGATGTTCGACGACAAACTGTACTTTATCGTCGGTCGAACCGGCACGACGTCTATTTTCGGTCGTCTGAAGGAATTCTGCGATTTCGAAAATGGCGCGGAATGTGGCGTTCCGGTGATCCTGAAATCGCAGTCGGGCTTTACGCTGCTTCCGTCTGCAACCTGGGCTGGTGCAGTATCATATAATTTCACTCCTCAAGTGTCTTTGATGGCCGGCGCGTTCGAAGTCAATCCCTTCATCGCCCATACCTGGGGCTTCGATTGGGCGACGACTCACGCCACCGGCGTCACCGTGCCGATCGAAGTCGCCTATTCGGAAAAAGCCAAGGACACACAATATCCGCTCAATATAAAATTCGGCGAAGTCTACAGCGACGGCGCGCATAGCGATCCGTTTTTCAATACAAGTGGAAAATCCCTCGCCCTCAACAAGGGAAAAGCGCAACAGGTCGCCATTCGCAATACGGTCTATGGCCTGGCCGACAAGACGATCTGGCGTCCCGACCGGACGACCTCCAGGGGAATCTCGGTCTTCGGGGGTTATGTCCGGCAGCTCGATCTCACCGAAATCTACGGCTCCCAGCTGATCGCCGGCGCGGTGTGGACCGGTCCGTTGGCCAGCCGGCCGCAGGACACCATCGGCTTCGTCGGCAACTATCTCCGCGTCACGTCGCGCGAAAACGAATTCCTGCGCGACTCCCGCATCAAGGCGGGAGGGCAAGGCCTCAACAATCCGGACGAGTTTCCGCTGGAGCTGAATTACGGCTTCGCCGTCACCCCGGGGGTGCGTTTCACTCCGAGCGTCCAATACATCATTCATCCCGATAATGCATCGATACCGGCGACCAAGACGGTTCCCGCCGACGCATGGGTGCTGGGGATCAAGCTCACCATCAATTTCGGCGGACTGCTCGGCCTGCCCTCCTCCGGTTCGGGCGGCGGCGACTGATCCGGCCGGCGCCGGCTTGCGGACGCCTCGCGAGGCCGCAAGCCGGCGGATCAACCGGGCGACAACGGGAAAGGAAAGAACTCATGACCGACAAAACAAAAACGGCCCTGGTGGTCAGCGCCCATTCGGCGGATTTCGTCTGGCGGGCGGGTGGAGCGATCGCGCTTTATGCCAAGCGCGGTTATGAGGTGGCCATCGTCTGCCTGTCCTTCGGCGAACGGGGTGAATCCGCCAAACTGTGGAAGGAACCGGGCATGACCTTGGACCGGGTCAAGACGGCGCGGCGCGGCGAAGCCGAAGCGGCGGCGGCCATCCTGGGCGCCGAATTGCGTTTCCTGGATCTCGGCGACTACCCCCTGCGGGTGCCGGACAGCGCGGTGCTGGCTCTGGCGGATCTTTATCGGACGATCGACCCCGAATTCGTCCTGACCCATTCCCTGCGCGATCCCTACAACTTCGACCATCCCCTGGCCGCCCATGTCGCCCAGGAGGCGCGCATCGTCGCCCAGGCGCATGGACATCGTCCCGAACAGAGGAAAGTCCTGGGGGCGCCGCCGGTTTTTCTGTTCGAGCCGCATCAGCCCGAGCAATGCGAATGGCATCCGAACACCCTGCTGGACATCTCGGAGGTCTGGGAAAAGAAACGGGCCGCCTTCGAGACGATGGCAGCCCAGGAACATCTGTGGGATTACTACACGCGCGTCGCCCTGCAGCGGGGCGCCCAGGCGAGCCGCAACTCCAATCTCAAAATCGAATTCGCCGAGGCTTATCAGCGGGTGTTTCCCCAAGTCACCGGAGAACTCGCATGATCGGCCTCGTCGTCACCGGGAAACCCAGCTTTCCGCCGGCGCTGGCGGCCCGTCTCGCGAAACTGGGCGTGGCGACCGTCCATGAAGCCATGGGGCGCGTCGGCCTGATGCATCCCCATCTGCGGCCGATCTATGACGGTCCCGGCATCGCCGGCCCGGCCGTCACCATTCTGGCGCCCCCCGGGGACAATTGGATGCTGCATGTCGCCATCGAACAATGTTCGCCCGGCGACGTGGTGGTGCTGGCCTGTCTCTCGGACAACAACGACGGCATGTTCGGCGACCTGCTGGCCACCTCGATGAAGGCCAGAGGCGTGGCCGGCCTGATCATCGACGCCGGCTGCCGCGATACCGCCGCCTTGCGGGACATGGCCTTTCCCGTCTGGTCCAAGGCCGTCCATGCGCGGGGGACCGTCAAGGCGAGCCTGGGTTCGGTCAATGTGCCGGTCGTTTGCGCCGGAATCGTCGTTTATCCCGGCGACGCCGTCATCGCCGACAACGACGGCGTGGTCGTCATCCCCAACCGGCAGGCCGAGACGGCGGCGGTTCGCGGCGAGGAACGAGCCCGCCTGGAAGAGGCCAAGCGCCTTCGTCTGGCGGCCGGCGAGCTCGGCCTGGATCTCTACGGCATGCGTCGGAAACTCGAGGAGATGGGCCTGCGCTACGTCGAATCGCTCGACGAAGGCCGGTAAGGGGCCGTTCGGAAACGGCTGCTTCGCTTCGCCAACGGAGAAAAGCGTCAGTGGCACAGGCGTCCCCGCCGGTGGAAAAGACTCCGCCGCGCAAGCGGCGGACACCGGCAGGGACGCCGGTGCCACTTTTCCTCATTCATCCAGGGCGGTGCGGGCGGAAATACAGTTGGGACCGTCCGCAGCGCCTGACCGAAGCGACCCGTTGAAGACCGATCCCTCTTCCGCGGATATTGCACTGCAGCAAAACTTGCGGCATCCTGGGCCGATCTGTCGCCGATCGCGAACATTCACGAAGAATCGATCGGCACGGTTTTCGCGGGGGCCGTCCATGACCACCATCGAGAACAAGACATTCGACGAAATCGCCCTCGGGCAGTCGGCGCATCTCCAGCGCACCTTGACCACGGACGACATCCTGCTGTTCGGCATCATGTCGGGCGACGCCAATCCGACGCATTTCTATCCGGTCGACGAGGCATCCCGGCAATATCGGGTCGTCGGCCATGGCATGTGGGGCGCGTCCCTGATCTCGGCTTTGCTGGGCAACGATCTGCCCGGAGCCGGCACCGTCTACAAATCGCAAAATCTCGAATTCGCCACCACGGTCGCCTTGGGCGACAGCCTGACCGTGACCATCACGGCGATCGACAAGAATGCCGTGGACAAGACGGTGACGTTCGACTGCAAGGCGGTCAATCAGAACGGCCTGACGGTCTTCACCGGCACCGCACGGGTCTATGCGCCTCTCGAAAAGCAATGCCGGGAACGCGTGGCTCTTCCGGAAATGAAGCTCAGCCGGGGCCATCATGCCTTCGAGGACCTGATCGGACGCTGCAAGGAATTGAAGCCGATTTCCATGGCGGTGGCGCATCCTTGCGACGAGCCGTCCCTGCGCGGATCGGTCGAGGCGGCGGAAAGGGGATTGATCGAGCCGATACTGATCGGGCCGCGGCCGAAGATCGAACGCGTGGCGGGCGATTGCCGCCTCGATATTTCGCGCTATCGCATCGTCGATGTGGAACACAGCCACGAGGCGGCCGCCCGCGGCGTCGCCCTTTGCCGTTCGGGCGAGGCCGAGGCGCTGATGAAGGGCAGCCTGCACACCGACGAACTGATGCATGAGGTGGCGGCCCGCGATACCGGGCTCAGGACCAGCCGGCGGATCAGCCATGTCTTCATCATGGATGTGCCGAGTTATCCGCGCATGCTGCTGATCACCGACGCCGCGATCAATATCTACCCGACCCTGGAAGACAAGGCCGACATCTTGCAGAATGCCATCGACCTGGCCCAGGTCCTGGGCATTGCCGCGCCGCGCGTCGCCATCCTGTCGGCCGTCGAAACGATCTATCCGAAGATCGCCTCGACCATCGAGGCGGCGGCCTTGTGCAAGATGGCCGACCGCGGCCAGATCACCGGCGGCATCCTGGACGGCCCGCTGGCCTTCGACAATGCCATCAGCGAGGAAGCGGCCCGCATCAAAAGAATCGTCTCCCCGGTCGCCGGCAAAGCCGACATCCTTTTGGTTCCGGATCTGGAGGCCGGCAATATGCTGGCCAAACAACTGGCTTATCTGGCCGATGCCGAAGCCGCCGGCATCGTGTTGGGCACGCGCGTGCCGGTGGTTCTGACCAGTCGCGCCGACAGCGCCAAGGCCCGCCTGGCCTCCTGCGCCATCGCCGTCCTGTTCGCCCATCGCCGCGACGCGATCCTTCAGGTCGCATCGCCATAGCGAAAGCCCCTCGCCCGCCTGGTGGGCTCGTTAAGAAATAATCGCGTCACAACGAACGCAAGCGAAGCAATCCAATGGCACCGGCACTTTTCATCCGGGGCGTTACGGAATGGCGACAAGTTTGGTCGGGCGTGCTACATCGAAACGATGACAGACCCTGAAGACCCCATCCGCCTGTTCCTGCTGAGCGCGCTTGCCGACGGAAAGTCGAAAGCGCCGCAGGAATTGGCCCGCGCCTTTCATGCCGGCCGCGCCAAGCCCAGCGACCCTCCGGACGCCTGGCGTCGTTATCTGACGGCCATCCGGCAGCAGGCGCTGTCCCTGGCCCGCCTCGACGAACTGGAATTCTTGAGAAAAGGAAAGCCCGTCACGCCCGACGAAATCAAAGGCGTGATACGCATCCGCCGAAAAGGCGGCGCGGCCGGCGGATAACGCCCACCGGAAAATTGGGGCCCGAATCGCGAAGACCGGGCCCCAGCAAGGTCAGAGCGGTACGCAGGTTTCGTCGACAGGACAGACCGCAGCGCACTGCGGCGAGTCGAAATGCCCCTCACATTCGGTGCATTTGTCGGGATTGATCACGAACACGCCCGCTTTCTCCGAAATTGCCTTGTTGGGGCATTCGAATTCGCAGGCACCGCAACCCGTGCACTGCGAGGCGACGATCTTGTAAGACATAAAAAAAACTCCTCTCGATAGAAGGGCGCAGCCTTTCCGGCGACCGAGAGCTTATACATCAAACTATATGCCGATTGCCACGGCAGCATGACCTATTGTCAGCTAAAATTTATGGGCAAGCATCAGGGCCGCCAACAGCAGCACCACGACGGCCTGAGTCGCCACCCGCAAATTCATCAAACGGTTCGCCCAGCGCCGGTTGACTTCGCCGCCCCGGGCGAAGACCACCACCCCCGTCATCAGCACGCCGACGACGGCGAACAGAGCTATTCCGAGCAGGACCGAAAGAACCGTGATCATCGCTGGGATATGGTCGCGGCACGGACGAAAGAAAAGCCCACGCCTTTTCTTTGTCGAAACCGCGGTGCAACGGCGCGCGCAATGGCCCTTGACAGGCCGATTCCATGGGGTACGGTCAATTGATCGGCAATGTTCGAATCTGCCCAAATAGCCGGCAAAAGGGTGACGATCCCGGATGGCGCGTGCCTATACGGGACAAAATGAAAAAAAACGGATCCTGATGGAATATTTTATTCAACAACTCATCAACGGCATCAGCCTTGGGGCAATTTATGGCCTCATCGCCATCGGTTATACGATGGTGTACGGTATTATCGGCATGATCAACTTTGCTCATGGCGAAATATACATGATTGGTGCATTCATGTCTTTGATTGGATTTCTTTTCATGGGAGTCCTGGGGATCAGTTATATCCCCCTCGCCCTGTTTCTGGTCCTGTTGATGGCGATGCTGTTCACCGCCGTCTATGGCTGGGCGATCGAGCGGATCGCCTATCGTCCCTTGCGCGGCTCCGTCAAATTGGCTCCGCTGATTTCCGCCATCGGCATGTCCATCGTCTTGCAGAATTACGTTCAATTGGCCCAGGGGGCGCAGGTCAAACCCCTGCAGCCGGTGATTCAGGGCGGTTTCGAACTGTCCGGCCTCAACGCCGATTTTCATGTGCGCCTGGGCTATCTGCAGATCGTCATCGTGGTGGTCACCACCCTCTTGATGGCCATCTTCACCTATGTCATTACCCGCACGCCTTTGGGCCGCGCCCAACGGGCCACCGAGCAGGACATGACCATGGCGTCGCTGCTGGGGGTCAATGTCGATCGCATCATCTCGACGACCTTCGTGATCGGGGCGTCGCTGGCGGCCGTCGCCGGCCTGCTGGTCACCCTCTACTACGGGGTCATCGATTTCTACATCGGCTTCATCGCCGGCATGAAGGCCTTTACCGCGGCGGTTCTGGGCGGCATCGGCTCCTTGCCGGGGGCCATGCTGGGCGGCCTGCTGATCGGCCTGATCGAGGCTTTCTGGTCCGGCTATTTCAGCATCGGCTACAAGGATGTGGCGACCTTCTCGATTCTGGTCCTGGTGCTGATTTTCCGTCCCACCGGTTTGCTGGGCAAACCCGAGGTCGAGAAAGTCTGATGGCGGCGCCGGCCCGTTCCGTTCCGCCGTCGACGACCGCCGACAGCCCCGTCTTTCCACCCAATCTGCTGAAAGACGCCCTCGCCGCCGGATTGCTCGCCGGCCTGCTCGCCCTGCCGATGCTGGGCTTCCGCCTGGTCGATTCGGCCCAGGGCCTGTCCCTCGATTACCGTTTCAGCTGGGTGGCCATCGCCGTCGTCGCCGTTTTCGCCGGACATCTGTTGCTGTCGCTGGCCAGACACGGCCTGGCGCGCCGATCCGGCGCGCGACGGCAGGCGGCGCAAAGGCTGGAAAGCCATCCCCACCGGCTGCGCAAGATCGCCGGCTGGGTCATGGTGGCCGCCGCCCTGCTGCTGCCCTGGACGCCGTTCGCCGATCGCAATCTGCTCGACAAGGCGACCTTGCTGCTGATCTACGTGATGCTGGGCTGGGGGCTCAATGTGGTGGTCGGCCTGGCCGGCCTGCTCGATCTCGGCTATGTCGCCTTCTACGCCGTCGGGGCGTACTCCTACGCCCTGCTGTCGCATACCTTCGGCCTGTCCTTCTGGCTGTGCCTGCCTTTGGCCGGCGCCCTGGCCGCCTGTTTCGGCATGCTTCTGGGTTTCCCGGTCCTGCGCCTGCGCGGCGACTATCTGGCCATCGTCACCCTGGGCTTCGGCGAAATCGTCCGCGTCGTCCTGCTCAACTGGCAGGTGGTCACCGGCGGCCCCAACGGCATTTCGGGCATCCAGCGCCCCAGCTTCTTCGGATTGCCGCTGGTCGCCGCCGTACCCGGCGGAACCACCTTTCACGAATTCTTCGGCCTGCCCTTCTCGCCGGACCATCGCATCCTTTTCCTCTATTATCTGATTCTGATCCTGGCGCTGGCCACCAACCTCTTCACGCTGCGCATCCGCCGGCTGCCGATCGGACGGGCCTGGGAAGCGCTGCGCGAAGACGAGACGGCCTGCCGCAGTCTCGGCATCGACCCGACCAAGACGAAACTGTCGGCCTTCGCCCTCGGCGCCATGTTCGCCGGATTCGCCGGATCGTTTTTCGCCACCCGCCAAGGCTTCATCAGCCCGGAGAGCTTCTCCTTCCTCGAATCGGCGATCATTCTCGCCATCGTCGTCCTGGGCGGCATGGGCAGCCAGATCGGCATCGTCCTGTCGGCCTTCCTGCTGGTCGGATTGCCCGAATGGTTTCGGGAACTGCAGCAGTACCGCATGCTGGCCTTCGGCGGCGCCATGGTGCTGATCATGCTGTGGCGTCCCCGCGGCCTGCTGTCCAGCCGCGAACCGACCATCCGCCTGGGGCGGCCGGGCAAGGATGCCGGCAGCCCGCCCCTGGCCGAGGAAGGGGCCGCGCCATGACCGCGGACAGGGAGCACCGCCCCTTGCTGCATGTCGAGCATCTGACCATGCGCTTCGGCGGCCTTTACGCCATCAACGATCTTTCGTTCGTCGCCCAGCAGAACGAAATCACCGCTATCATCGGCCCCAACGGCGCCGGCAAGACCACCGTCTTCAACTGCCTGACCGGCTTTTACAAACCCAGCGTCGGCCGCCTGACGCTGAGCCCGCCCGGCGCGGACCAATCCCACCTGCTCGAACGCATGGACGGCTTTCGCATCACCAAGGACGCCGGGGTGGCGCGCACCTTCCAGAACATCCGCCTGTTTTCCGGCATGAGCGTTCTGGAAAATCTGCTGGTGGCCCAGCACAATGCCCTGATGCGGGCCTCGGTCTATTCCTTGGCCGGCCTTCTCAACTTGCAGATCTTCCGCAACAAGGAAAAGCAGGCCGTCGAGAAGGCAAAATATTGGCTGGAAAAAATCGGACTGACGGAGCAGGCGGACTGGGCCGCCGGCAATCTGCCCTATGGCTCGCAGCGCCGCCTCGAGATCGCCCGGGCCATGTGCACCGACCCCGCCCTGCTCTGCCTCGACGAACCGGCGGCGGGGCTCAATCCCAAGGAATCGCTGGATCTCAACGATCTCCTGCTGGCGATAAAACGCGAAGAGCACATCGGCATCCTGCTCATCGAGCATGACATGAGCGTGGTGATGAATATTTCCGACCATATCGTCGTGCTCGACCACGGCGCCCGCATCGCCGACGGATCGCCGACCGAGATCCGGAACGATCCGGCGGTGATCCGGGCCTATCTGGGGACGGAGGAAGACGAGGAACTGCCCGAGGAAATCGCCGAGGACATCGAACAGGTTTCCCACCGGGAGGCCCGCTGATGTTGTCCATCCGCAATCTGCAATCGGGCTATGGCCGTATCCAGGCCCTGCACGGCGTCGACATCGATGTCGAGGCCGGCGAGATCATCACGCTGATCGGCGCCAACGGCGCCGGCAAGACCACATTGCTGATGACGCTGTGCGGCAAACCGCGGGCGACCCGCGGGACGATCGTCTTCGAGGGCGAAGACATCACCCGCCTGCCCACCTTCCAGATCGTGCGGCGCGGCATCGCCCATGCCCCGGAAGGCCGCCATATCTTCCCCCGCATGACGGTCCGCGAAAATCTGCAGATGGGCGCCGTGGTCACGCCGCCCCAATATTACGCCGACGATCTCGAACGGGTGCTGGCCCTGTTTCCGCGATTGCAGGAACGCCTCGATCAGCGCGGCGGCACCCTGTCGGGCGGCGAACAGCAGATGCTGGCGATCGGCCGTGCCTTGATGGGCCGGCCGCGCCTGCTGATGCTCGACGAACCGTCGCTCGGCCTGGCGCCGCTGGTCGTCCGGCAGATTTTCCAAATCATCCGGGAAATCAATCGCGAGCAGAAGGTCACCGTGTTCCTGGTCGAACAGAACGCCTTCCATGCCCTGAAGCTGGCCCATCGCGCCTATGTCATGGTCAATGGCCGCATCGCCATGAGCGGCACCGGCGAGGAACTGTTGGCCGACCCGGCGGTCCGCGCCGCCTATCTGGAAGGTGGGCATCATGCCGCCGACGGGGTGGAGACCGCGTCATGAGCCTGTTCGAAACCCTGTTCGGCACGACGCCCGCCGTCTTCCTGGGCATCACGGTCGTCTTCATGGGCGGTTGCGCGATCATGGCCGGCCAGGCCCTGGCCCGCACCTGGCGGCCATTGTGGCATGTGCTGCCCTATGGCCTGCTGCTCGGGGCCGCCAACCGCTTCCTGGTCTACGCCCTGTTCAACGGACAATTCCTTTCGCTCTGCGGCTATCTGCTGGGCGCCGCCACGCTTTTGCTGCTCGCCGCTTCGGCCCACCGGGCCACCCGGGCGGGACAGATGGCCAGCCAATATCCCTGGCTTTATAAACGGGCCGGATGGTTTCGCTGGACCGAACGCGATGGATAATCCCAAAGTCCGTCTTAATGTTGCGGCTTTTGCGGACGCTGCTACTATGAACCGTTATTTCCGACGACTTTGATGCGGTTTGCCGCGCTTGCTCAGGAGTGTCCGCCGATGAAGAGGAACACCTACGTCTTGTTGGCCGCTATGGCCGCATCACTTATTACCGCCGCCGCGGCGAAAGCCGATATCGTCGTCGGCGTCGCCGGTCCGATGACCGGCAGCGAGGCGCAATTCGGCGAACAATTCCGGCAAGGGGGGGCCAAGGCGGTCGCCGACATCAACGCCAAGGGCGGCGTGCTCGGTCAACAATTGCAGCTCGCCCCCGGCGACGACGCCTGCGATCCGAAACAGGCGGTGAGCGTCGCCAACGATTTCGTCGCCAAGAAGGCCGCCGTGGTGGTCGGCCATTTCTGCTCCAGTTCGTCGATCCCGGCCTCCGACGTCTATGCCGAAGCGAATATCGTGCAGATCTCGCCCGGCTCGACCAACCCCACCTATACCGATCGCGGCCTGGCCAATACCTTCCGCGTGTGCGGCCGCGACGACGCGCAGGGGCCGACCGCGGCCAATTATGTGGTCGAGCATTTCAAGGGCAAGAACGTCGCCGTCGTCCATGACAAGTCGACCTATGGAAAGGGCCTGGCCGATCAATTCCAGGCCGCCCTCAACAAGCTCGGCGTCAAGGAGGTTCTCTACGAGGCCATCACCGCCGGAGAAAAGGATTATTCCCCGCTGGTCTCGAAGCTGAAGGACGTCAAGGCGGACGTCGTCTATTTCGGCGGCTACAAGACCGAAGGCGGCCTGATCGTGCGCCAGATCCACGACCAGGGCCTCAAGGCCACGCTGGTCGGCGGCGACGCCTTGGTCACCGAGGAATTCTGGGCGATCACCGGCCCCGCCGGGGAAGGCACCCTGATGACCTTCGGCCCCGATCCGCGGCTCAATCCGGCCAATGCGACCCTGGTCAAATATTTCCGCGACCAGCATTACGAACCCGAGGCCTATACCCTTTATACCTATGCCGCCATCCAGGCGTGGGCGCAGGCGGCGCAGAAGGCCGGCAGCACCGACGGCACCAAGGTCGCGGCGGCCTTGCGCGCCAACCAGTTCGATACGGTGCTGGGCAAGATCGGCTTCGACGCCAAGGGCGACGTGACGGCGCCCGGCTACGTCTTCTATGTGTGGAAAGACGGCAAATACGTCTATGCAAACTAAGAAACCATTAAGCCCTTGATTTTATGCGGCATTGTGGCATCCGACTGTATAACATTCAGTCGGGTGCCGTACCATGAGCAAGCCGCATCCACGGGGCGGAAACCACCGATCACGCATCTCACCCAGACGGCTTGACCTTGCCAACTCATATCACTAACCGATATCAGTCATGCCATGGCCAGCCCGGCCCCTTCCCTCGCCTACCTGCTCGACCTTGATGGTGAAGAGATCATCTACGATGGCGGCTATGTGGCGCGTTTCAAGGTCAGGGAGATCGATGCGATACCGGAGAAGCCCCATGGCATTTCCTATTCGCTGACCTTTCATGCGCCGGATGGTCGGCGGCCAATCACGGCTGTCCGGTTTAAGGATCTTGGTTGTTTTTCAGCTTCGAGAGACAACCATCATTCGTCATCACCGGGCTTGACCCACGGCTGTCCGGCACGGTCGTTGCGTGCACGATTTTTGACTGATTCCTTTCGAGGCACGAAACCAAAAGTCGTCATGCCCGTGCTTGACACGGGCATCCCCGTGCCGGGATCACACGATATCGTCTGGTTTCGACAGGTGGATGCCCGTGTCAAGTCCGGCTATGATGACTTTTGGTTGTATTGACGTGGTGAAATTATGACCGTAAGGGTGCCCTGTAATTAAACCGGACAGCCGTGGCGGCTAGAGCGATTTGCGATCGGACTGGATCATCGATCTTTCTCGTCATTGCCTTGGATCAGCCGGAATCCAGGGGCCCCCCCACGGGCGTTTC
>JAATGN010000152.1 GCA_015654615.1 Rhodospirillales bacterium | reverse complement strand
CACCTCCTTGCCATTGGCGCAGGCCTTGGCGCCGCCTTTCAGCAGGCCGTCGGGCAGCGGCCCGATGGTGTTGAGGAACAGCCGATGGCCGCCCGCCTGCAGATGGGCCGCCATCGGCGCGCCCATGATCCCCAGTCCGATGAATCCAATGTTGCTCATGATCGTCGTTCCTTCGAGTCTCTATCTGCGGATATTTCGGCAGCATTCGTCTGCCCGATGCCGCAGGGATGTTCATGAAGAGATGCGTTGAATGAAGAGAGTCAGTCTATGCCGTCTAGATACTCGCCTTTGCTCGGCTGAATATGATCGACGCAGATCTGTGCCAGCGCCCAGTTGTCGTTTTCGCAGAGGAGTTTCAGCATGATCTCGTGATGCCGGAGGGAAAGCTTGAGTTTGGTCTCGTCGGCCATGCTCTTGGCGCGCACCGGCAGGCTCAGCCCCATGTACTCCTTGATCGAACCGACCAGATAAGGGTTCCCCGAGGCGCCGAAGATCGTCAGGTGGAAAAGGTCGTTGGTTTCATAAACGCCGCGGATATATCCGCGTTCGAAATGATGACAGTAGACCGCATGGATTTTCTCGAGCTCCCGCATCAGCGCGGGGCTCGCCGGCAGCGGAATGAGCAGCGCCGCCTGGCGTTGCAGCATTTCCCGCACCTGATAGATCTGCCGGACCTCGCTGGCGAGCAGCGAACGCACCGCGGCTCCCTTGTTTCTTTCCCGGGTGACGATGCCTTCGCGTTCCAGTTCGTAGAGCACCTGTCGAACCGAATGCCGCGTGATGCCGAAGCGTCCCATCAGATTGTCCTCGACGAGCCGCGTTCCCGGAGGAAGACGCCCGAAGATGATGTCTTCCTCGAGGGCCTTGGTCACGTCGGCCTGCTTGTCGTCGGCGATTGCCTCGGCGCTATCCGGCATCATGATCGTTTCTCCTCTCCAACGGTTGGTGCGTCACGAATGAAGCTTCGCTCCGACCGACAATGCTGCGGCGAGGACATGTCCGGCGGTCAAGCCATATTCTTCGAAAAGCACATCGATGTTTTGGGCCGACTGTCCAAACTTGTCCCGGATGCCGACGCATTCGATGGGGAGTCCGGCCCCTCGAAACGCATAGGTGACGATGCTCGCCAGACCGCCGATCAGGGAATGTTCCTCGGCGGTGACGATGCCCCGCATGCCTTGGGCGAAGGCCGTCAGGGCCGCTTCATCCACCGGCTTCAGGCTGCTGACGTTCACCACCCGGACGGACAGGCCTTCCCGCGCGGCCAATTCGGCGGCTTCGAGCGCCTTCGACACCAGCACTCCGGTGGCATAGACCACGACGTCCGTTCCATCGCGCAGCAGATAGGGTTTCCCGATGACGAAGTCCTCGTCTGGCGGAACGATGTCCGGAAGGTCGGTTCGCGTCATCCGCATATAGACCGGCCCGCGATGCGCCGCCATCGCCCGGGTCATCTTGCGCGTTTCGACGGCGTCGGCCGGCACCAGGACGGTCAGGTTGGGAATGGCCCGCATGATGGCGATATCTTCCACCGTCTGATGAGTCGAGCCGTCGCCGAAATCGGACAGTCCGGCGCTCGACCCGACGATCTTGACGTTCAGATTCGGCAGGCAGACGCCTTGGCGAATCTGATCGTAGGACCGCCCGGCGGCAAAGGCGGCGAAGGAATTGGTGAAGGGGATCTTGCCGGTCAGGGCCAGGCCGGCCGCGAATGACGTCATATTGGCTTCGGCGATGCCCATTTCGAAAAAGCGCTTGGGGAAGGCCTCTTCGAAATAGCAGCTCATGGTCGATTTGCCGAGGTCGCCCTCGAGGACGACGATGTCCGGATTTTCGTTTCCAAGCTCGACCAGCGTCCGCCCATACGCTTCGCGGGGATTTTCAAGTTTCATTTGGTGGTCTCCCAACTATACGAGGGCTGCCGCGCCGAGGAGACGGCGCGCCGTCTCGAACTGCTCGGTCGTCATCGAACCGTTATGAAATGCGACGTTGTTTTCCGCGAAAGGCAGGCCGGCGCCCTTGACCGTGCAGGCGATCAGGATCTTGGGTTTGCCGGTGATCTCGTCGAAATCGTCGAGAGCCTGAAGCACGGCGGAAACGTCATTGCCGTCGACCTCGACGGCGTGCCAACCGAAGGACTGCCATTTTTCCACGATCGGATTGGTGTTGAAGCGGGTGGCGATGGGACCGGTGGCCTGCAGGCAGTTGCGGTCGAGAATGGCGATCACATTGTCGAGCTTGTAATGCGTGGCCGCCAGGGCCGCTTCCCAGACCTGGCCCTCGGCGATCTCGCCGTCGCCCAGCGCGCAATAGACGCGGCTGTTCCGGCCCTCCATTCTCAGGCCCGCGGCCATTCCGCAGGCGATCGACAGCCCGTGGCCCAGCGAGCCCGTGTTGGCTTCGACCCCGGGGGTGCGGTTCAGGTCCGGATGTCCCTGGAGAATTCCGCCCAGGGTCTTGAATTTCAAAAATTCCCGTTTCGAAAAATATCCGCATTCGGCCAGCGCGGCATATTGCACGAGAGCCACATGGCCTTTGCTCAGGATGAAGCGATCGCGGTCCGGCCAGTGCGGATTTTTGGGGTCGTGCCGCATCTTCGAGAAGAACAGCGCGGCGACGACGTCGGCGAGCGAGAGGGAACCGCCCAGATGTCCCTTCTGGTTGGGTCCGACCATCTGCACGATGTTCCAGCGGATGGCCCGCGCCGCCTCTTCGACCTTTGCCACATCATATCGACTCATGGGATCACCCTTTCACTCCGGCCTCGAGCATTTGGCGAACTCTCGCCACGCCGGTCCGGCCGCTGTTGTAGACGGGAACCCTGGTGTCGGTCAGACGGGGTTCGAGGGCGCTCATCGAGACTTGGGCGAGCACGATGGCGTCGACTTCGCTCGACAGCTTGTCGATCTCCTTGAGAAGCATGTCATTGTGCCGGTCGGGATCCCCCGCCTTGAGAACCTGGAAGGCCTCGCTGCACAGACGGACCTCGATATCGACGATCTTGCCGGCTTCGGCGGCGGCGTTGGCCAGCAGCCGCTGGGATGCCGGCACCGTGGTCGGCACGGTGGCCAGCAGCCCGACCCGTTTTGCGTCGCGGACGGCCAGGTCCATCATCGGCCGATCGAGCTGCAACAGGGGAACGTTGACCATCGGCCGGGCGAATTCGACGGCGCGGTTGAAGGTCGAGCAGGCGAGAAGGATCAAGTCGACGCCGTATTCCTCCTGCGACAACGCGCCTTGCACGAATTTCGCATAATTCTTCCTCGGAATGACGCCGGGCTCGCAGGCGAAATTGGTGTTTTGAATGGTATCGTCCACCCAATGCACGACTTCGACTTCCGGAATGATCTCGTCGAGGTACTTCTGAATGGCCTTCGTCGTGATGAGGGCGGCATGGATGATGCCGAGTTTTTTTCCTGTAAGATCTTGTCGCATTTCTGCGTCCTTTCTTGAATGGAAGCCAAAATAATTCAGGATTGCATCATTGATATATTTGCCATTGCTTTCAACGTCATGAGGGAAGATCGGGCATCCGTCATGAAGTCGTCGGTAAAAGCTTCTATGCTGCATCGTCCTGAATATTTTATCGTGTTCAGTAAATTGAAAAATTTAATATATTCTTCGCGTATTTTTGTTGGGAAGGCCCGCAAATCACCCTCGGCGAAATGAATGTGCCGAATAGATGCGTTCGCTTCGCTTATCACGTCCCATTTTTCGTTTTCCCGCGTGAGGTGATAGTAATCGATGAGCAGTTGAACGCTGTCGTGGCCGACCTCGCGCGCCAGCTTCAGTCCTTCGGCGGCGAGCGTGACGATGTTGGATTCGCGTTTGTTCAGATGCTCGATGGCGATCGTGACCCCATGGTGTTCCGCAATGGGTCCCAAGGCCTGCAACAGCGCGACGATCTGCGCCCAGGCCGTCGGGTAGGGAAATCCGGCCGGCACGTTTTTCGCCCCCGAGCTGCCGAAAACGATGATGCCGGCGCCGAGCTGGGCGGCCCTGGCGATCGCCGTTCCGGCGTAGTCCAGGGCCGCCTTCGGATCGGCATCGGGGCCGGTGAGCCGAAGCCTCGGCGGAAAAAAGTTGTTGCAGGCTTCGCAGGCGATGCCGGATCTCTCCACGCGTTTGACCTGAGCCGAAAAAGCGGATTCGGGGAGCGCCGCGATATCGGACAACGACAATTCGATATAATCGAATCCGAGTTCGGCCAGCATATCGACGATCTCTATGCCGATTCTGTCGGTCGATGGTGAAATCATGCTTCCGCAACAACCAATACGCATGGGAAACCTATCGGAATGAGAATGGTAGAATTTAGACATGACAACAGCCATCGCGACGATATGTTGATACGAATAGTTCTAATTGGTGGGCGTTCTGTTTTGTTTACGGGGCCATTTGGCCGAACGTTTCTTGTCAGTAGCCGAAGTACCGTGGCAGCATCAACGAGATCTCCGGCACATAAGCCAGCACGAGAAGACAGACGAACATCACGCCCAGATATTTGAGGGCGGGCTTGGTCGCCGCTTCGATCGACACTTCGCCGATGGCGCAGGAGGTATAGAGGCCGAGGCCCAGCGGCGGGGCGAAATAACCGACGCCCATGCCGACGATGAGCAGCAGCCCGTACTGCAAGGGGTCGAACCCGAGCTGCACGCCGATCGGCATCAGGAGCGGCCCGAAGATGATGAGGGCGGCCGCTCCTTCCAGCATGGCGCCCATGACGATGAGGACCAGGATGGAGACGAGGAGGAACACCCAGGTGCCGACGCTGGAACTCAGCTCGATCATCATCTGGCCGAGATGATGGGGGATCTGTTCGATCGTCAGGACGAAGGCGACGGCCTGCGACATGCCGATGATGAACAGCACCATGCCGGCCCGGGCCGCCCCATCGACGAACAGGTTCATGAAGGATTTGACCGTGAACTCGCGAAAGGCCAGGCCGCCGACCACGATGGCATAGACGACGGCGAAAGCCGAGATTTCGGTGGCCGTCGCGAAGCCCATCCGAAATCCGACGAAAATGATCGCGATCATGCCGAATGTCGCGCCGGCGCTGGCCCAAAGCTGCAGGCGATCGGCCGGGGACGCCTTTTTTTCGACCACGGCGACCGCGTCGTCGGGGCGGCGGCGGGGCGCCCGCAGGACCACGAAAACGATGAGCGACAGGGCCATGAAGGCGGCCGGCAGGACGCCGGCGACGAACAGGCCGCCGATCGAAACATTGGCCACATACCCTAAGATGATGAGATTGACGCAGGGCGGGATCGTCTCGGCCATCACGGCCGACGCCGCCAGCAGGGCGACGGCATCGGCCGGCGATTGCTTGTTGCGTCGCGCCGCCGGGACCAGCACCGCCCCGACCGCCGCGACGTCGGCCAGCTTGGATCCGGAGACGCCGGAAAAGATCACCATGCTGAGGACCATGACGACGTTGAGGCCGCCGCGCACGCCGCCGATCAGATGCTGCAGGAGATTGACCAGGCGGACGGACATGCCGTTGGCGTCCATCACGAAGCCGGTGAGCATGAAGAAGGGCACGGCCAGAAGGACGAAATTGTTGATGCCGCCGGCGCTCTGCTGGGCGAAGGCTTCCAATGACATGGAGCCGGAACAGGTCATGAAGACGAGTGCGGCGAACCCGAGGACATAGCCGATCGGCACGCCGAGCACCAGGGCGAGCGTGAAGGCTACCGCCATCATCGCCATCGGTCCCGGGGTCACCTCCGGGACATAGGCCTCCAGCGCCAGCCACAGCAGGCAGATCGCCGCCATGGGGACGGCGGCGCTGATCAGGGCCCGGAACGACTTGCGCGACAGCAGGTCCAGGGCGAAGACGGTCATGAAGATCCCGGCGAGGACCATCGGGATGTCGAAGATGTTCTGCGGCAGGCCGGTGGCGGTGGTCTGGCCGCTGGTGTCGAGGGCCAGTTCATAGCCGTGATAGGCGATGGCCGCCGAGACGATCACCGCGACGATGGCGACAAAGGCGTCGGCGGTGGCCAGCATGCGCCGGGACAGGCGCTCACGGAAAAATTCGATGCCGACGGTATTGCCGTGCGCCAGCGCGGTCGCCCCGCCGAAGAAGGCCAGGGCGATCATCAGGGCCCGCGCCACCTCGTCGGCCCAGGCGAATTGCTCGTGAAATATATAGCGGCAGATCACCGTGAAGCAGACGACGCAGATATTGCCGGCCAGCAGCAAAGCCGCGCAGGCGTCGGCGATCTTCAACATCAGGCGCGCCAGGGGAGCCAGCGTGGCGATCCCGAAGGCCGGCGTGGAAACCACGCCGACCTCCTCAGAGTCCGTTAACATCCGCATCTCGGCCTCATGCACGGTATTGGGTAATGCCGTCGAGGAGCGTTTTCGCCTTCGGATTCTTCGACACATAGTCGTTCCAAAGGGGATGGACGCGTTTCTCGAACAAGGAGCGGTCGCAGGCGGTTATCGTGACGCCCTTGCGCTTCAATTCGTCGATCGCCTCGGCTTCCGCCACCAGGGCCATGGCCCGTTCGTGGAGGACCGCCTCCTTGGCGGCGGCGAGAAAACCCTCGCGCAGATTGGCCGGGATGCGTTCGAAGGACCGCTTGCTCAGCAGCGGCGGAATGGCTTGGAAGGTGTGCTGGGTCAGACAGTAGAATTTGGCCGCTTCGAAGAATTTTGCCGCCAGAACGGTCGGGGCGTCGTGCTCGATGCCGTCGACCAGGCCGGTCTGCAGCGAAACATAGGCTTCGCCGATCGGCATCGGCGTCGGCAGTCCCCCCATGGCGCGGACCGTCTCGACGACGGCCGGCGTGGGGAGCGAGCGGAGCCGCATGTTCGCCAGGTCTTCGGGAACCGTGACCAATTTCTTGGTCAGGATGTTGCGGGCGCCGAAGCTTTGCGACCATCCCAGGACCATGATCCCGGATTTCTCGCCGATCGAGGCTTCGATGGCCTTGCCGACCGTGCCGTCGAGGGCGCGGGCAAAATGATTGAAGTCCTGAAATACATAGCCGAGGTCAAGAACGCCGATTTCCGGCAGGACGGTCGCCCAGATGGCGAACCCCGCCATCATCATGTCGACGGAACCGAACTTGAGCTGGCTGATCAGATCGGCGTCACTGCCAAGTTGACTGTCCGGGAAAAGTTCTATGACGATTTGATCGTCACAATTTCTTTTCAAACATTCACTGAACTTGTCATAGAAAACTTTTGTCGGCGACAGTTTGGGATCGGTATTGAACGGGGTCGCCAAACGAAGCTTGACCGGCGCCGCCTTGGCAGGGCGGGAAAATCCGCCGATGAGGGCTCCGCCGACTGGAAGCGCGACGGCGGTCTGCAGGATGCGACGGCGGGATATGGCCTGTATTGTCATTAATGTCTCCCCCTTAGAAAGACGTGTGGACCTTGATTGGTCCCTATTTCTTTTAGGATGAGCCCCACCCTCGAAAATTGTCAATAATTTTTCTGTGGCATTTCCGAGTTTTGCGACGTCTCAAAAATTATATAATATTTTCAATGTATTAAATTTCGAGATGGTCGTGCGCGCCGTCGCCTCGCAATAAATTATCGATAATTTGGCCAATCGAAAATCTTGGGACCATCCGGCCGCCGGCCGAGGCGGCGCATTCCACAAATCGACGGCGAAGCGCATGGACCCGAGCGCATCGCGTGAGAGGGTCATCGAAATTGCATGACCGAAGAAAGCCGACGTGGCGTATCTTTACTTTGTAAAAAAACTAGCTAGAGGATCGTGAGATGAAAAATTTCCGGAAGCTGCTCTATGTCGCGTTCGTCGTTGGGGGCGGATTGGTGAGTTATGGCCTTGAAGTCGCCCAATTCATCATTCCGGCGTAATCGCTCCCCGGCCGTAGCGAAAACGATGGATTTTGCGTCCGTTTTCGGTCGATGACGGAATAAGGGGGGCTTTACGGAGGACCGGGCGTTCCGGCGGTTGCGGCCGGCCAGCCTCGCGGACAGGACGGTCGGCGATGTCCGAGTCTTGTAAATAGACGACATATCAGGGCCGCCGACAGCCTGCGGCGGATCTTTCGGGCGGGGTCCGTTTCGAGAAATTCGTCGGCGCGCCGCTCTCGTCTGCAGGCGGGAGAAGCGGGAAGCCTGGCCAAGCTTTCAAGCCTGGGCACGGGCTTTAAGGGCCTAATTCACTCATGTCTCAGCAGGCCATACCGTAACGGACGGCTGCTGCCTTGCTTACCAATAACGGATGTGACCGACGTCCACATGGACGAAATTGGAGCTGGGATATTGGCCGACACCGCCGGATTTCAGGCTTTTGGCGGCGCGTCCCAAGGTGCGGACGTTGACGCCTTCCATCCGGATGTCGATCGCCTTGCCTTCCATATGCAGGCTGTGCTGGGCGACGCCGTCGCCTTCGGCGGCCAGCATGGCGTTGGTCTGCGGCGACCGGTAGCCCGAAATGATCTGGAACGGCTTCTTGGTGCCGAGACGATGCTGCAAGGCGCACAGCAAGTCGATGACCTGGGGATCGATGGAATGCACGTCGCCGGAATAATGGTCCCGCAGGATGCGGTTGAGCTGGCGCAACGAACCGGTTTGATAATGGCCGTTGGCCCAATAGGTGGTCTTCAGGCTTTCGCCGGTGTGGATGTTGTGCAAAGCGACGGCACGTTCGACCTTGGTGTGCAGGGCTGCTTCGACGGGGTGGGAGACAAAGGCGGCGGCGCTTGCCGCGGCGCCAAAAACGAGAAATTGCCGACGACTCAGCATCGGTCGCCTCGTCCCGGATTCCATAAAGTCATGACTTCCCCCTCTGGTTTTTCCAACCAATTGTTCTTGTCATACCATCAATTCAGGGAACACGGCAACCGTCGCAGCGCACCACCTTCGGTGTGACCGACACGGTGTTGGCGACGACCGAGCTGGAGCGCAAGGGGTGGGCCAAGGCGGCCGCCAGGCGTTCGTCGCGTCCATAGAAGTCGTCGCGAATCTCCAGCACGTTCTCGGCATCGACCCAGGTGGTCCAATAGAGCAGCCAGACCGGAAGATGTTTCGTCAGGACGACGGTGCGGGTGGTTCCGGTATCGAGCTCGCTGTCCAGCCTCTGCTGCGACCAGTCCTTGTCCTTCAGGACATAAAGGGCCAATTGGTCGGGCTTTTCCAGGCGCACGCAGCCATGCGACAAGGCGCGCAGCGCCCGGGCGAAGGCCTTGCGGTTGGGCGTGTCGTGCAGATAGATGTCGTCGTTGTTGGGAATATTGAATTTGATGCGCCCCAACGCATTGTCCGACCCGGCCCTTTGGCGTATCGGCCAGGGAATGCTGCTGCGATCCTGCCAGGAAATCCCCACGCCCTGGCTTTCCGCGCTGCCCGGGGGGAAGGCGTCGGAAACCAGCTCCAGGTCGTTGGCGATCAGATAGCCGGGATCCTTCTTGAGCTTCGGGAGGATCTCGTCGGTGGCGATGGAGGCCGGAATCCGCCATGTCGGATTGAGCACCAGCGAGGTCATCTGGGCATGCATGGCGGGCGTCGGATGGTCCGGGTCGCCGACCACCACGCGCATGCTGAGGACGGCGCGCCCGCCGTCGACCACTTCCAGCCAGGCGCCGGGAACATTGACGACGATATGGTTGTCCTCCAGCCGCCGCGGCAGCCAGCGCCAGCGTTCCATATTGACGGCCACCTGGCGGGCCAGCCCGGCGGCCGAGACATTCATCGCGGCGATGGTCTGCCGGCCCAGCGCCCCCTCGTCGGTCAGTCCGTGCCGGCGCTGGAACAATTGCACGGCGGCCAGCAATTGCTCGTCATAAAGCGTCGAGGAGAGATCGCCCGCGGCCAACTCGCCGCTCGCCGCCAGGCGTGCGCGGACCGCCGGAATTCGCGCGTCGACGTCGGACGGCTTGATGGTCGGCCCGACCGGCACTTTCGGCCAATCGCCGGCCGCGGCGACGGCCTTCAAATCGGCCAGTTTCTGACGCAACAGCTGATAGCCGGCGTAAGGCGGCTGCAAGGTGCGGAGCGCCGACGGCATATCGCGTCCGGATTCATTGAGAAAAGCCAAGGCGTCGAAGGGCGGCGTCGCCAGAAACCAGTCGTCTTCGATGTGCGTGGGGTCGACCCGTTGGCCGCGCATGGCGTTGGCGTAACGCAACAGGCTGTCGGTGATCAGCAAATCCTGCTCGACCAAACCGGCCGTTCCGCCGGCGGTTCGCCGCTGGGCGATCGCCGCCAGATGCAGCCCTTCGGTCGGAAGTCCGTCCTGGTCGGCGGTGGTGAGGACGGACATCAGCTTGTCCGCCGTGTCGGTCCAGGCCGGGCGCCATCCTCTGGGTTGATAAAAGGCGCGCAATTGTGCCAGATCGACGTCCTCGCCGGCGATCCTGACGGTGTCGGCCGCGCCGTTCAGGCGCTTCTGGATTTCTTGGGCGACCGGATCGGCGGATGCCACCGGCGTCGCCGCGGATGCACCCTCGCTCGCCAACAGCAAAGCCGCCATGGCGAAGGCCCGCAGCACCGGCACGGGAAAGACAGGAAGACAGAGGTAGCCCAAGATCTATCCCTCAAGACGAAAGGTCGACGCCAATTATAGCCGGTTCCGCCGGGTTGCCGAGAAAACTTTCATCGGCCGACGCACTTATCCTCAGGAATTATCGAGAATTTTCGTCGATCGCCCGGCCGGGGCGAGTCGGCCGGCAACGCTTTGCCCGTCGAGGCCTGCATCCCGGGGGACTCGCGGCCCGCGAGCATTGGCCCGGTGGATATTCGCCCGAAGAAAGCATCACCCGCAGACCGGGCCGCCGGCCCAACGGCGCAGCAGACGACGCGCCAGCAGCCAGGATGCGGCGGAAAACAAACTCATCACGAAAAAGGCGGCGCCGCCCGAGGCCTGGTACAGCCGGCCGGATATCAGCATGGCGAGGCCCGGAAGAAGGCCCGTGGTGACCGCCGAATAGACTCCCTGGGCGCGGGCCGACAGGCCGGACGGAACGGCGCGCATGATGAAATGCATGGCTCCCAGATGGCCGGCGCCGAAGGTGAAGGCGTGCAGCATCTGCACCGTGGCGAGAAGCATGGGATCGGTGGTGGCGCCGAGAACGCTCCAACGGATCATTCCGGCGAGGCCGGCGCTGGCGATCAGGCGTCCGGGTCCGAAACGGGCCACGAGCCTGGCGCCGAAGGCGAACAGCACCACCTCGGCGACGACGCCTTCCGCCCACAGGCAGCCGATCGTCCGTCCCGAAAGGCCGGCATTGTGCCAATGCAGCGTGGCGAAGCCGTAATAGATCATATGACTGACCTGCGTCAGGCTGGCGGCGGCCAGGAACAGCAGGAATATCCGGTTGGTCAGCAAAGCGCCGATCGGTTCCGGCCGGCTTTTTTCCGATTGGCTTTGGAGGTCCGGCACTTGGACGGCCGCCGCCAGGGTCAGGACGAGGCCGGCCAGGCAACTTGCCAAAATGGCGCCGCGGGGGGCGTCGACCAGTTCAAGACCGGCCAGGCCGGCCACCACGATGAAGCTCAGCGATCCCCACAGACGCATGCGGCCATAGTCCAGCCGATGGCGAATGGCGTTCTGCAAGGTCAGGCTGTCGCCCAGCGGCAACATGGCGGTGAAGGCCGCCGCGGACAGCACGGTCACCAGCAGCACGCTGGAAAAATCGTCGCTGGCGGCGAACAGGCCGGTTGCCGCCAGGCTGAGCACGGCCAGGACGATCAGACCCTTGCGGCGGCCGCCGTAGCGGTCCGTCAGATGACCGAGCAGCGGATTGCTGACGATCTTGACCAGATAGGTGGCGGCCAGAATCAGCCCGATTTCCGCGGCATCCAGTCCTTTGGACGCGAGATAGAGCGGCCAGTAGGGCAATTGCACGCCGATCACCGAGAACAGGGCGGCATAATAAAGGGAAAGGCGGGCCGAGAGGGTAAAGCGTTCGGTCATGCCGCCCGTTCGGCCGCCAGCGCGGCCACCCAGGCCTGTCCCAGGCTGACGCCGGGGTCGCCCGGCGAGGCTTGCCGCGGCAGCAGAGGGGTCAGGCCGCGAGCGGCCAGGCCCTCGTTCAAACCGTGGCGCAGGACCTTGTTGAAGAAGCAGCCGCCGCTCATGGCGATCTTGCGGATGCCGGTCTCCTCGGCGGCCAGGGCGGCCCATTCGCTCATCGCGGCGATCAGGGTCCCGTGAAACAGGTCGGCGCCGTCGGCGGCCTCGCGGCCGATCAGGGCTTCCATCAAGGCCAGGCAATCGAGGACGCCGTTCTCGATGGTCCAGCCGCCGCTCAAGGCTCGCGGTCGGGTGACCAGGGCCTCCAGGGCCATCGGCGCCTGTCCTTCGAAGTCGGCGACCGGATGCACGCCCAGCAGGCCGCAAGCGGCGTCGAACAGCCGCCCGGCGCTCGAGGTGAGGGGACAGTTGATGTTCTGGGCGATGATGCGGTTCAGCAGGGCGGCGCCGCTTTGCGAAGCGTAACGGCGGACGATCTCGTCGCCGCGCCCCAACCGGTGGAATACGGCGGCGGCCATGCGCCACGGCTGGCGCGCGGCGAGATCGCCCCCCGGCTGCGCAAGCAGGGCGAGGTGACCGAGGCGGCGGTAGTCCGTCCCATCGACCAGGAGCAGTTCGCCCCCCCAGGATTGTTTGCCCGGTCCCAGCCCGAAACCGTCGAGGGCCAGGCCGATGACCGGCTCTTCCAGACCATGCTCGGCGGCGACCGCGGCGATGTGGGCATGATGATGCTGCACGGCGCGGCGCGGCGCGGCCTGGCTTTCCGCCCAGCGGGTCGAATAGAAATCGGGATGCAGATCATGGGCGAGCAGGACCGGGGCGAGGCCCAGGGTCTGCGCCAAATCGTGCGCCGCCCGCTCGAAGGCGCCGATCGCCTCGGGGCTGTCCAGATTGCCGATGGCCGGCGACAGGACGGCGCGGTTTCCCTGGATGGCGCACAGCGTGTTTTTCAGAAAGGCCCCGACCGCCAGCACCTCGGGCAGCGGCCGGGGCAGAATGATGATGGTGGGACTCATGTCGTTGCGGCGCGAAGGCGCATCGGGAACAAGGGTGCGCTTCGGGATGACGGAGGGCTCTGGGCAACACGGACGGACACGGACAGCCACGGACGGACACGGATAAGAAAAAGCGCCGCAGGCATTCTTGCGTTTTCCTGCCCACGCCCGATTGGACGACGTGGTTTATGCCTGCGGCGCTCGTCCGTGTCCGTCCGTGGCTGTCCGTGTCCGTCCGTGTTTGTCAATTTCCTCTCCGCACCGCAGGCGCATGGGGCGGTCCCAAGGGGTTCGGTCTCCCGCTATTCCGCCGCTTGCGTCGGAGCCAGGGGCGGCATTTTGGATTTGCCGTGGATCCAGCGCATGAAGCCTTCGGTCGGCATGGCCGAGATCATCGCCGTGGTCAGCGCCGCCAGATAGGGAATGGATTGTACGGACAGGACCAGGGCCCAGATCCGGGCGTCGAGATCGTTCCATCCTTTGACATAGAGGATGAGGGCCGCGCAGAACCATTGCGACAGCATGAGAACCGTCTCTTCCGACGCCATCATGAAGCCGGCGGTCCAGGCCGCCTTGTCCTCGCACTTCGGGGTCCGCAGGAAGGGAATGGTCTTGGTGAAGACGCCCTGCCACATGGCCCGGCCGATGTAATAGGTCAAACCCATGCCGGCGATGGCCGAACCGATGCGCTGGCGCCAGTTGCACTTGACCCGGGTCGAATAGAGGAACTGGTGGTGGATCATCTTGGCGACGAACACGCCGACCGTCGGCATGACGAAGATGGCCAGGGGAAAGTCGAAGGTTTGCGGCGAAACGACCAGCCCGATCGTCCAGAACACCGACAGCACGGTGAACATCACATAGAGCGCATCGGCGAACCATGGCAGCCAGCCGGTGATGAAATGGTACTTCTGGCTGGCCGTCAGTCCGGTGTCGCGGAAGGGGATCAGGGCGCGCCAATGTCCCTTCAGGATCTGGCAGGCGCCATAGGCCCAACGGAAGCGCTGCTTTTTGTAGGCGGTGAAATTGTCGGGCGTCAGGCCGTGGCCGAAGCGATGGCTGAGATAGACCGACTCATAACCGTTCTCGAGCAGGCGCAGGCCCAGTTCGGCGTCCTCGACGATGGTCCATTCGGCCCATTTGCCGGTTTCCTCCAACGCCTGGCGACGGATCAGCGTCATCGTGCCGTGCTGGATGATCGCATTGTCTTCGTTCCTGGCGACCATGCCGATGTCGAAGAAGCCGGCATATTCCCAATTGATGAATTCCTTGAACAGGTCGAATTCCCATTCGCGGTGATCCTGCGGCGCCTGGACCCAGCCGACTTTCGGATTTTCGAAATAGGGGACCAGGACCTTCAGCCAATCGGGACTGACCTGATAGTCGGAATCGATGACGCCGACCACCTCGGCCTCGGGATCGGTCTGAGTCAGGGCGAAATTCAAGGCGCCGGCCTTGGCGCCCGGCCACTTGCCGAGATGATAGAAGCGAAAGCGCTCGCCGAGCGTGGCGCAATAGTCCTGGACCGGTTTCCAGACCTCGGGGTTCTTGGTGTTGTTGTCGAGGACCAGAACCTCGAAATTCGGATAATCGAGGGCATTCAGGCTGTCGAGCGTCAGCCGCACCATCTCGGGCGGCTCGTTGTAGCAGGGCAGATGCAGCGAGACCTTGGGGAACCGGGTCGCGGGCGGCGACGTTTCCGGCGTGAAGGTGCGGCGCATCTGGCGCGCCCAGGTCAGTTCGGTCATTTCATAACCGGCGATCAGCACGACCACCAGCAGGATCAGCTGAGCGGGCAGCAGGACCGAATACATCAGTTCGGTCGAGGGGGCGAAGTCCCGGATCATCGGGACCGACATGGTCCAGATGACCAGGGAGGCGGCGCCCTGGACCAGGGCGGCGAAGAAGATCTTGCCGCGGGTGCGGAGGTGACTCCAGTTATAGAGGAACCACATCACCGGAAGCAGGGCCAGAATGGTGGCGGCGATCGCCTGGACCGGCCACTGCTTCATCTCGAGGACCGGTTCGACCATCGAGAATTTCGGATTGCGATCGGCATCCCAGACGCCCCAATGGGTGCCGACCGTCCATTCGAAGGCTTTTTTCCAGGGTTGGTCGAAGGCTTCGATGACATTGTAGTCGATGCCTTCCGCCGTGGCGCGGTTGAGGAAACGGCGCAGGAACAGGGCCTGGTTGATCACCGAGGGTTCGGCTTGCTGGCGTCCCTTGCCGGCCGACGGCCAGCCCACCTCGGCCAGCATGATATGCTTGTCGGGATAGATGCGTTTCAGATTGTCGTATTCGCCGAAGACGAAGCCGACGGCATGGTCGGCCGGAATGCCTTCCCAATAGGGCAGGACATGCAAGGCGATGAAATCGACCTCGCGCACCAATTCGGGATGCGACAGCCAGACCGAAGCGGGCTCGGCGGTGGAAACCGGCAGCGCGACCTTGGATTTGACCTGGCGAATGTAGCGGATCAGCTGTCCGACCGTGGCCTGGCCGGTCAGAATGGTCTCATTGCCGACGATGATGCGTTCGATATTGGTGTTTTCACGGGCCATGGCGATGACGCCGTTGATCTCTTCCTCATTGGCCGTGAGGTCGCGCATCTGCAGCTGGTAGGCCTTCAGTTCGTCGGGCGTCATTTGCCCCGGCGGCTTGTCGAGCTTGAGATTGGGGTCGGCCAGGGCGCCGGAGATCCAGGCGCCGGCCGTGACCGTGAGATTGTATTTCGCCGCCATGGCCGGAATCGTCCGGGTCATCGGCTTGGCGTTGTAGAGGCGGATCGCGTTGACCACCGGGGCGACCAGCGCCAGGTCCTTGTCGATCGATTCGGCCGGCGGTTCCCGATCGGCCAGGGGATCGTCGTCCTTGCGATAGGGACTGAACGAGATGCTGCTGATCTCCCCATGCCAGGGCATGTCGGTGCGGGGGCGGTTCATCAGCCACCACACGCCAAGATTGACCAGAATGATCACCAGAAGTACGACGAAACCGGAAATGCGGCGCATATTGATTGTCTTCTATAGTCCTGCCCAGATCGGGAAACGGCCAGCCCGTCCCCTCATCGCAGCGGACGGTTCCGCACCGGCGGAATCATACCCGCATCCACGCAGAGCTTCCAAGTTGAACGATGGTCGGTGCCGGTTCGGCCTTGCCGGCGGGCGTTACCTCTTCATGCCGGGATCGCGCCCGACTTCGGACGATAGCGCCGACCTCGGTATGTTTGGACAAGGCGAGCGCGCGACTATAGCCGATCGCTTTTTTCCCGTCGAGGGGAAGCCTCCGGCCGCGAGGCGAGCGGTCATGGGGACTGGCGCCCGAGGGGTGGTTTGGGGTAAAGGCTGTGCTTCTGTCCAACGATCCTTGGGAGACCATGATTCCTATCGTCCGCCGCCTGGCCGAGGAGCTTTCGGTTGCCACTGCGCAAGTGGATGCCGCCGTTCGCCTGATCGATGAGGGCAACACCGTGCCTTTTATCGCGCGTTACCGAAAGGAGGCGACCGGCGGTCTCGACGACAGCCAGTTGCGCAAACTGGAAGAACGCCTGGGATATCTGCGGGAACTGGAAGAGCGGCGGGCGGCCATTTTGAAATCCGTCGCCGAACAGGGAAAATTGACGGAGGCCCTGTCGGGACAAATCGAAGCCGCCGACAGCAAGGCGCGGCTGGAAGATCTCTACCTGCCTTTCAAGGTGAAACGGCGGACCAAGGCGCAGATTGCCCGCGAGGCCGGACTGGAGCCCCTGGCCGACGCTTTGCTGGCAGATCCGGCCTTGACGCCGTCCGTCGCCGCCGGACCTTACGTCGATCCGGCCAAGGACGTCGCCGACGTCAAGGCGGCGCTCGACGGGGCGCGCCAGATCCTGATCGAGCGGATGTCCGAAGATGCCGACCTGCTGGGGGGCCTGCGCGAGCTTTTATGGAATTCCGGCGTCGTCACCGCCAAATTGGCCGAGGGAATGGCCGAGGCGGGCGCCAAATTCACCGACTATTTTTCCTACCGCGAGCCGATCCGGGCGATTCCCTCGCATCGCGCCCTGGCATTGTTTCGGGGTCGTAATGAAAATGTACTGCTTTTGAAGTTACAGCCGGCCGACGAAGAGGAGGGCTCACGTCTGCCGGGAGAATGCGAACGCCGCATCGCGGTCCGGTTCGGAATATCCGAGCAGGGCCGGCCGGCCGATTCCTGGCTCGTCGAGACCGTGCGATGGGCCTGGCGGGTGAAGATCCACCTGCATCTCGAGATCGAACTGATGGCGCGGCTGCGCGAGACTGCCGAGCGCGAGGCGATCGACGTCTTCGCCCGCAATCTGAAAAGCCTGCTGCTGGCGGCTCCGGCCGGCATGCGGGCCACCATCGGTCTCGATCCGGGCATCCGGACCGGCGTGAAGCTGGCGGTGATCGACCGGACCGGCAAGGTGGTCCACACCGGCGTCATCTATCCCCATCCGCCGCGCAATGATTGGGAGGGCTCGATCCATGCGCTGGCCGGCCTGGCGCGGCAATTCCAGGCGGAGCTGGTGGCTGTCGGCAACGGGACCGCGTCGCGCGAAACCGATCGTCTGGTCGGCGATCTGATGCGTCGGCACCCCGACCTCGCCTTGACCAAAGTCGTCGTTTCCGAGGCCGGCGCCTCGGTTTATTCCGCCTCCGAAACGGCTTCCCAGGAATTCCCCGGAATGGACGTGACGCTGCGGGGCGCCGTGTCGATCGCCCGGCGTCTGCAGGATCCCCTGGCCGAACTGGTGAAGATCGACCCCAAGGCGATCGGCGTCGGCCAATATCAGCATGACGTCGACCAGCAGCAGTTGGGACGAAGCCTGGATGCCGTGGTCGAGGATTGCGTGAATGGCGTCGGCGTCGATCTCAATACCGCTTCCGCCGCCCTGCTGGGTCGGGTCGCCGGGCTGGGGCCGGTGCTGGCGCGCAATATCGTCGCCCATCGCGACGCCAGCGGGCCGTTCGACAGCCGGCAGTCCCTGAAGCAGGTCGAGCGCCTGGGGCCCAAGGCTTTCGAGCAGGCGGCCGGCTTCCTCAGGGTCGTCGGCGGCCGCAATCCCCTGGACCGCTCCGCCGTGCATCCCGAGGCCTATCCGGTGGTCGAGCGGATCGCCCAGCGGACCGGCCGCGACCTTCAAGGCCTGATCGGCGACGGGCCCTTCCTGCGTTCGCTCGATCCGGCCGACTTTACCGACGAGCGCTTCGGGGTGCCGACGGTGAGCGACATCATCGCCGAACTGGAAAAGCCCGGGCGGGATCCGCGCGGCGCCTTCAAGACGGCCTCCTTCAAGGAGGGGGTCGAACAATTGAAGGATCTGCAGCCGGGAATGATCCTGGAGGGCACGGTGACCAATGTCACCAATTTCGGCGCCTTCGTCGATATCGGCGTCCATCAGGACGGCCTGGTGCACATTTCGATGCTGGCCGACAAATTCGTCAAGGATCCGCACGCCGTGGTGCAGGCCGGCGATGTGGTCCGGGTCAAGGTCCTGGAGATCGATCAGGCCCGGAAGCGGATCGCCCTGTCGATGCGGCTGGACGCCGCCGCCGGTCCGTCGCCGAAGGAGGCGGGCGGCCATGACGGCATCCGGCAACGCCGGCCGGGCAATGGCGACAGGACGCCTCGAAAAACAACGTCGCCTGCGGTCTCGCCGCCGCCGCCCGGCGGGGCTTTGGCCGACGCTTTCGCGCGGGCCAGGAAACGCTGAATTGGGATTTCGCCGAAAGGAAGGCAGGGGGAAGCGGATGGGACGGGCACCGAGGATCCTGCTGCTGGCGGCCATCGTCGCCGCGGGCTGGGTCGGCGGCGTTTCGGCGGCCGATCTCAGCATCGGGTTCGTCGGGGACCTTGCCGGTGTCGGCGCCAATATGGCGCAGGACCAACTGGACGGCTTCAAGCTGGGGATCAAGCATCTGGGCGGCCGTTTCGGCGGCAATGAGTTCAGCCTTTCCGTCGCCGACGGCCAGCACGACGCGAAGCTCACCCGTCAGGCCGTCGAACGGATGCAGCAGAATGAGCGGTTGGAAATCCTTCTGGTCTCGCTCGACCCCGATCACATCGCGCCCCTGCTGCCGGTGGCCGTCGCCGGCAGGACGTTGATGATCAGCCTGAACAGCCCGCCGCCCAATCTGGCCGGCAAGGACTGCAGTCCGTCCTTCTTCTCATTGGCCGGCCTGACGGAAACCATGCATGAGCTGGGTGGACAATATCTGCAGCAGCGTGGTTACAAAAGCCTGGTGGTGGCCGGGCCCAATTCCGCCGCCGCCCATGCGGCGACGCAAGCCCTGCGTCGCGGCTTCAAGGGGCAGATCACCGAAGTCACCAGCCGGCACGGCGAAATGGATTTTTCGGGCGACCTGCGGGCCATTCGCCGGACGGCGCCGGATGCGGTCTATCTGCTGCACACGGGGGGCATGGCGGTCAATTTCATCCGCCAGTCGGCCGAGGCGCAGGGCAAGGAGCGGTTTCCCCTGTTCGGTCCGCCCGGCATGCTCGACCAGACGGTGCTTGCGGCCTCGGGGCCCGCCGCACTGGGCATGGGCAGCGTCGGCTTTTGGAGCGAAGATGCCGATAGTCCGACCAGCCGGCGCATGCAGACGGATTTCGAAGCCGATTATGGTCGGCCGGCCTCTTCCTACGCGGCGATCGGTTATGACGCCGCCATGCTGCTGGATGCCGCCTTGCGGGTCGCCGACAAGAAGAACATCGGCGAGGAGTCTCTGCGGACGGCCCTGCGCCGCGCCGAATTCGCCAGCACGCGGGGAAACGTGCGTTTCGATACCAATCAATTTCCCATTCAGACCTATGTGATGCGTCAGGTCGTCCAGGACGGTCGCGATCGGATGGTCAACGAGCAACACGGCGTTTTCCTGAAGGACGTGCGCGATGGACATGCCGGCGAATGTCCGATGCGCTGGTCGGTGGAGCCGCCGCCCAAAGGATGACTCCCTTCTACGATGCCGCCGTCGTTCTCGGGGCGGCCATTCAGCCGGACGGTCGGCCCAGTCCCGCCATGCGGCGGCGGATCGCCCATGGCGTCGGCCTCTACCGGGAAGGCCGCGTCGGTCATCTGCTGCTGTCCGGGGGATGCGTCGAGCATGAAACGTCGGAGGCGTCCGCCATGCGCCTCATCGCCCTCGAGGCCGGCCTGCCGGCCGATGTCCTGACGCTCGAGGAGCGATCGGTCAATACGCTGGAGAATGCGCGATTTTGCCGGCCGATCATCGCCCGGCGGGGATGGCGGCGCCTGTTGCTGGTGACCGATGGCTATCACTTGCCGCGCGCGCTTTATACCTTTCGCCGATTCGGCATGGCGGTCGACGGCGCGGCGGCGCCGGCGCCGCGGTGGAGCGGCCCGCTGCTGGCCGCCGCCGCACGGGAAACCGTGGCCCTTCTCATCTATCTGTGGCGCATCGAACGGGCCTTGCGCGCCCCGTGAGATTCGCCTTTACGTCAGGCGACGAGTCCGGCCAGACCGACGAAGGCGGGGTAGGGATGCGTGATGACATGGACCGGGATGGCCTCGAGATAAGGTCTGAAACGTCCCTTGTCTTCGAAGCGGCGGCGAAAATCGGAGGCCAGGAAGGGGGCCAGAAGATGCGGGACGATTCCGCCGGCGATCAACACGCCGCCTCGAGCGCCCAGCGTCAAAGCCAGATTGCCGGCCACGGTGCCCAGCATGGCGAAGAACATCGTCAGAGCCTCGCCGGCCAAAGGCTCGCCGGCCTGGGCCCGGTCGGTCAGCTCGTGCGGCGACAGGGCGGTCGGAGGCTTGCCTTCGAGCGCCGTCAATGCCTCGTAAAGATTGATCATTCCCGGACCGGACAACAGGCGTTCGGCCGAAACGTGGCCGTAGCGGCCGCGCAGCCAATCGAGGATGCGGGCCTCCCGCTCGTTGGCGGCCGGCATGGTGGCATGACCGCCTTCGGTGGGAATCGGGTGCCAGCCGGTGTCGGTGGAGAAAAGAGCCGCGACGCCCAGACCGGTTCCGGGACCGAGAACGGCGATGGGCGCGCCGAAGGCCGGGCCGCCCCCGCCGACGGCGACCTTGTGGCCGTCGTCCAGCAAGGGGATGGACAGGGCGACCGCGATGAAATCGTTGACCACCTCCAGCCGTTCCAGATGCAGGCGGTCCCGCAATTCGGCAATCGAAAAGGTCCAATCGCGATTGGTCATCTCGACGCGGTCGCCGAGGACCGGCGAGGCCACGGCAAAGGCCCCGCGATCGGGACGGACCGGCGGCGCCGCCTGCTCCAGGTAAGCCGTCGCGGCCTCGGCCAGGCCTTTGTAGTCGTCGCAAGCCAGGACCAGCGTGTTCCGGGGTTCCGAGCTTCCCGGAAAGACCAGGGAGAAACGCGCATTGGTTCCGCCGATGTCGGCGATCAGTCGCGGGGCGTGCTGGGTCATGGGGGAAGGGTTTCCGTTTGCGGGCGAAATGGGACGCCGCCGGGCGGTTCGTCGGACCGCAGCGACCGATAGAGCGCCAGATATTCGGCCGCCGAGTGGTCCCAGCCGAAGTCCTGGCGCATGGCGTTGGCCTGCAGCCGGGCCCATTGGTCGGGATGGCGGTAAAGGCCGATGGCCCGCTCGATCGCCCATTGGAAGGCGCTGGCGGTCGGCTGGTCGAAACGGAAACCGGTCGCCGTCCCCTGCAGAATGGCGTCGTAGGTGGCATCGACCACCGTGTCGGCCAAGCCTCCGGTCATATGCACCACCGGCAAGGTCCCGTAACGCATCGCATAGATCTGCGTCAGGCCGCACGGTTCGTAGCGGGACGGCATCAGCAGGATGTCGCCGCCGGCTTGCAGGCGATGGGCCAGATCCTCGGCATAACCGACATGCATCGCCACATGGTCCGGACAGGCCTCGGCCAAAGCGAGGAAAGCCTGTTCCTGGCTGGCTTGCCCGGAGCCCAGCACGGCCAATTGCGCGCCCTGGGCGATGACCGCCGGCATCACCGCCGGCAGCAGATCCATGCCTTTCTGGTCCGACAGGCGGCTGATCACCACCAAAAGCGGCGCGTCCGGGATCTGCGGCAATCCCAATTCCCGTTGAAGGGCGGCCTTGTTCGCCGCCTTGCCCGGACGGACGTCGCCGATCCCGTAGCCGCCGTGCAGATGGCGATCCCGGGCCGGATCCCAGATCGCATAATCGGCGCCGTTGAGAATGCCGCCGAGATCCGCGGCGCGATCGGCCAGGACGCCCTGCATGCCGAAACCGTAGGCCGGCGTCTGGATTTCCCGGGCATAGGTCGGGCTGACGGTGGTCAGCTTGTCGGCATAGACCAGGCCGGCCTTCAAATAGGACAGCTGGCTCCAATATTCGAAGCCTTCCATGGCGTAGAACGACCATGGCAATCCCAGCCGCGGCACCAGGGCCGGCGGGAACAGGCCCTGGTAGGCCATGTTGTGGATGGTGAAAACCAATCCCGGCCTGGAGTCTCCCCATGCTTTCAGATAGGCCGGGGCAAGGCCGGTCTGCCAATCGTTGGCATGGAGAATGTCCGGTTTCCAGGCGACGGGACTGTTGGCCTGGCTCAGGCGGGCGGCCGCCCAGCCGAGCAATCCGAACCGCATGTCGTTGTCCGGCCAGTCGACGCCCTGGGAATCCTGGTAGGGGCCCCCGTCGCGATCGAACAGGCGAGGGTTGTCGATCAGCCATAAGGGCAGATGATTGTCGGGAAGACGGCCCTCCAGCAGGATTGTGTCGCCCAATCCGAAAGGATCGCCCAGATTGGCGATCTTTCGTGCCTCGGCCTGCCGCGCGACGCCGCGATAGGCCGGCATCAGCAGCCGGAGGTCGAGACCGGCGCGATGCAGGGCAATCGGCAGGGCCCCGGCGACGTCGGCAAGTCCTCCGGTCTTGGCGAGAGGGAAAATCTCCGACGACGCGAACAAAAGCTTCATCTGAAATCCCTCAAAATATCCCGCCGCACGACAGCCTAGCCGACGGTGACGCCGGGAAGAAGGCCTTTCGGCCCCAATGTAAATCCTCCGCGCAAAAAGGGGGATTGCCGCTTGAGCTTTCCGGCGCTCTATGCCACCGTGACCCGCATCGGTGAAGCATTCGTGAACGCCAGTCAACGGTGGATTGCATGACGCAGTCATTGGACCGGGCCGTCGGCGCCGGGGTCGATATCCCTCAGAGATTGCGGCGAACCCTCGCCTTGGTTCTGGCCGGCGGCCGGGGCAGCCGGCTGAAGGCGCTGACCGACTGGCATGCCAAGCCGGCCATACCCTTCGCCGGCAAGTTCCGGATCATCGATTTCGCCCTGTCCAATTGCATCAATTCCGGTATCCGGCGGATCAGCGTGCTGACCCAGTACAAGGCGCACAGCCTGATCCAGCATATCCAGCGCGGATGGGGATTCCTGCGCGGCGAGTTCAACGAATTCATCGAGTTGCTGCCGGCCCAGCAGCGGACCGAGGGGGAGAACTGGTATCGCGGCACCGCCGACGCGGTTTTTCAGAATCTCGACATCATCCGCCGCCATACACCCGACTATGTGCTGGTCCTGGCCGGCGACCATGTCTACAAGATGGACTATGGCAAGATGCTGGCCAATCATATCGCCAAGGACGCGGCGGTTACGGTGGCTTGTATCGAAGTGCCCATTGCGAAAGCCTCGGATTTCGGCGTGATGGCCGTCGATCAGGACGGAAAGGTCCTGCGCTTTGATGAAAAACCGGCCAATCCCCAATCGGTTCCCGGTCGTCCGCATGTGGCTTTGGCCAGCATGGGAATCTATATTTTCAACGCCGATCTGCTTTACGAATTGTTGGAAAACGATGCCGATCTGGCCGGTTCCCAGCATGATTTCGGCCGGGATCTGATCCCGTCCCTGGTCGGGCGGGCCAATGTCGTGGCGCATCGCTTCGAGGATTCCTGCGTCATGGACGGCGGCGCCGAAGAGGCTTATTGGCGCGATGTCGGCACCATCGACGCCTATTGGGAAGCCAACATCGATCTTTGCCGGGTGACGCCGGCCCTCAATATGTATGACGAGAATTGGCCGATCTGGACCGATTTGCGGCAGAATCCGCCGGCCAAATTCGTCTTCGATTCGGATGACCGCCGGGGTATGGCGGTCGATTCCCTGGTTTCCGGCGGCTGCGTCATCTCCGGGGCCCTGGTGCGCCGTTCCATGCTGTTCTCCGACGTGCGGGTCAATTCCTTCTGCGTGGTCGAAGATTCGGTGCTGCTGCCGGGAGTCGAACTGGGACGGCATTCGCGGGTCAAGCGGGCGATCATCGACAGCGGATGCGCCATCCCTGCGGACCTGGTGGTGGGAGAGGATCCGGTCCTCGACGCCAAGCGCTTCTATCGGACCGAGAAAGGCATCACGCTGGTGACCCAGCGGATGCTGGACGATCTGTGGGTCTGAAGGGCGGAGCGGAGCCCCCCTCTTTCGTCATTGCCGTCGCGCCGGCCACCGACGCGACGCGGAAGAGTTATTCGAACAGGGAATGCAATCGCATGCTCTCGATGCTTCTGGTCGGCTCAAAGGCCCTGACCGGAACAATCCCGTTCGTCGCGGCCGGCGGGACCGGCACGGTCGGCGAAACCGATACGGCGGGCGCGGCCGATGCCGCCTCGGGAGAGTTTTGGCGCAGCGCGTCGCCCGTCCGGCCGTTCACCTTGGAGACCGACGTGTCGGGCAGCAGGTTGGGCTTGGAAATGGCCGTCGGCGGCTGGAAGAGGCCGCCCCGATCCGCCGTGTCGGCGGCAGCCTGTTTCTTGGCATGAGCCGGGCTTGCCTCCAGGCAAAAGACCAGGACGGTTCCCGTCAGCAGACACAAAAAAAGCTTTCGAGCGGAATGGGAAAACATCACTTGACCCTTCTGCGATACGGATGATCGCTGATGGTCGAAGCTTACCCCCAAATTGCGAACGCATGACATGCGAATGTGTGAACGAGGAGTAAAAAATATCGGAAAATGCAAGGTATTTTATGCAGATACGAGAAAAACTTTGCAGTAAACAATCATAAGTATAATTGCCTGCGGTGGCGCAAGCCTTCACCCATGTGAGGATTGCGCCTTGCGCAGCCGATATTCTTCCAGGCGCGCCTGCCGATAGGCATCGGCGATCCGTTTGGCTTCGGCCCGTTCGGCGATGCTGCGTCCTTCCGCCGCGGCTTTCCGCTCGGCGATATGCATCGTCGGCGCCGCCGCGCCGGCGGAGGGGGCGAGGGGCGTCCCGGTGGCGCTTTGCGCCAGGGCCGGCCACAGTCCGACCGACGGGCGCCCCATGGGCGAGCCGTCGAAGGACGCCAGCTGCACGCGCTGGTCCGGATGCTGCCTGGCGTTGTCCCAGGTCGAAATCAACCGGGCCTTGTAGGCCGCCGCCAGATTGGGGGTCTGCGAATGATAATAGGCCCCGGCGGTGGGCCAATTCTGGGTGCTGTCGTGCAGGCCGACGAGGAACCGCGCGGCGTAACCGACATTGGTCGCCGGTTCGAAAGCCTCGTCGAGCGAGGCGAAGGCATCGGGATGCGCCAGCAGATTGACCTGCATGCATCCGACGTCGATGTTGCGCACGCCGGCGGCCTGCAGTTTTCGCACTTCGGCAATGGCGGCGGCCTTGCTCGGCAGAAAACGCCCTTCGCCTTCCGCCATCACCGTCCAGGGCCAGGCAAAACTTGCCCGGCTTTCGCTGTCCCAGCGGCCCGATTCGACCAGGGAAATGGCGTGCAGCAGACGGTCCGGGATGCCTTGCGCCTTTTCCTGGCGGGCCGTTTCGGCGCCGCAGGCCGCGGCGTCGTTCATGGCCTGGGCCGGGCTGGCCAGCCATGCCGTCGCGATCATTGCCGTCATTGCCAGAAGGATGGAAAGACTTCTTTTCCGTTGCATCGCCGCTCTCGCCAGGGGTCTGTCCGCTGGTGATATGCGATAAACATGCCACTTAGGTGATGATTTGATCATTTCGCATTGCATGGCTGGGTTGCAGGATGGCAACCCGGCGGAAATCTGCGCTTTTTTAAAGGTATTACTACTTTTGCGCTTTTTTTCCCTTGCGTTGCGGCAGAGACTCGAAATATATTTTGCATTGCAGCAATCGGGCTGTCTTCGATAGTCCCTTTGCTGTCTTTCTTGGACGTTTCCTCCCTAAACTTGGGCCCTGGGTAACCAGGGCCCCTTTTCTTGCGCGCTCGCGT
>JAATGN010000168.1 GCA_015654615.1 Rhodospirillales bacterium | reverse complement strand
CCGCCGAACCGCCGGGTCATGCCGGCCACGTCGAGCAAGGGGGAGGCCGTCATCGGCCGCCTCCGCCGGCGGGATAGCGGCGGGGCTGCCGGGGCAGCAGGCCTTGCGGCCGGAACAGCAGGATCAGCATGACCAGCACGGCATAGAGCAGGAAGCGGTATTCCTGGATGACCTGGAACTTTTCGGGCAGCAGGATCACCAGGGCGGCGGCCACCACCACGCCCCAGACGTTGCCGATGCCGCCCAGAAGGACGATCGAGACCAGGATCAGCGAATCGCCGAAGGTGAAATTGTTGGGCGCCACATAACCGACCATCAGGGCGTAGAGGGCGCCGGCCATGCCGGCCAGCACATTGCCCCAGGTGAAAGCGACGATCTTCCAGCGACCGATATCGAGGCCGAAGCAGGCCGCCGCCGTCTCGTCGATCCGCACCGCGTCCATCGACAGCCCGATCCAGGAGCGTTCGAGGCGCCGGCTGAAGATGAAGGCCAGCGCCGCCAGGGCCAGCGCCGCCAGCAGATAGACGACATAGTGCGAGATCTCCAGCGAACCCACGTCGATGTCCTGGTTGGGTCTCCAGCCGAAGACCGCGACATTGCGGATCTTCATGCCCTGGGCCCCGCCCAGGGCGTCGTTCACTTCGAGAAAGGTCTTGAACAGGATGGCGAAGGCGATGGTGACCACCGCCGAATAATGTCCCTTGGTGCGCAGCATCGGCCAGATCAGCACGGAGCCCAGGACGCCGGCCGCCAATCCGGCCGCCGGCACCGACAGCAGATGCGGCAGGGCGGTGTAGCGGATCAGGACGGCCGCCGTATAGGCCCCCAGGCCGAAGAAGGAGGCTCCGGCGAAATTGACCATGCCGGCAAAGCCGAACTGCACGGTGAGTCCCAGGCAGCTGGTCACCGTCAGCAGCACGGTGGCCAGCATCAGCAGCGGGAAATGATCCTGGGCGAACCAGGCGGTCAAGACCAGCAGCGCCACGACGGTGGCGCCGGCCATCACCGGCTCGTGCCGCCGGAAACTGGTCCCGGCGGCGTTCACAAAGCCCAGGCGCGCCGCGGCGAACAGGGCCGCCACGCCGCCGGCCAGCAGCAGGCCGACGGAACGCTGCGACTCGAAGGTCAACAGCAGGCCGAGGAACAGGACGCCGAGCGCGACGGTGATCAGCCCGGGGAGCAGCGGCCGCAGGGGAATCCGGCTCATCAGACCCGCTCGCTGGCTTTTTCCGGGATCAGCCCGGTGGGCCGGATGGCCATGATCAGGATGACCGCCGCGAAGGCGAAGACGTCCTTGTAGGCGCTGGCGAAGGGCATGGCGACCGCCCCGATGGTCTGCAGGCCGGCGAACAGGAAGCCGCCGAGGATCGCCCCGTAGATATTGCCGAGGCCGCCGACGATGGCGGCGGCGAAGCCCGAAACGCCCAGCAGCAACCCCATGCCGAAATTGATTTCGTTGTAATAGAGGCCGTTCATGATGCCGGCGAAGGCGCCGACCCCGGAGCCCAGGGCGAAGGTGACCAGCACCACCAGGGTGAAATTGATGCCCATGGTGCGGGCCGTCTCCTCGTCCTGGGCGACGGCGCGGATGGCCAGACCGAGTTTGGTGCGGTTGATCAGCAGATGGACGCCGACGATCACCGCGACGCCGGCCGCCAGGAGAATGGCCGAATCGGCCCGCAAGGTGAATTGCCCGAATTCGATGGCGCCGGAGGGCAGAAGGCGGGGAAAGGGCTTGGGATTGGCTCCGTCCGGAAAGAACAGCCGGACCGATTCGCGCAAGGCCGTGCCCAGCATCAGGGTGATCAGCAAGGTGTTCAAGGGCGGCGCGCCGCGCAACGGAATAATCAGGTAACGGGCGATCACCGCGCCGAGGACGGCCATGGCCGCCACCGACACCAGGACCACGCCCAGGATCTGGACCAGCGGATCGTCGACGCCGGCGGCATGCAGGCCGCCATAGGTGGCGAAGCCGGCGAAGGCCCCGACCATCGCCACGTCGCCATGCGAGAATTTGATGACGTCGAGCACGCCGAAAAACAGAGTGAAGCCGACGGCGACCAAGGCGTACATCAGCCCCAGCATCACGCCATTGGCGAGATATTGGCTGAGAAGGCCGACATCCATGATTCCAGGGCTCCTCGGGCTGATGGGATGTTGGGGGGGCGATCGGCGCCGGTACGCCCGGCGCCGACCGGATGATCGTCAGTGCTTCAAGGCGCGCTTGCCGGCGGCGTATTCGCTGTCTTCCCACAGCACCCATTTGCCGTCCTGGGCGACATATTTGCTGACCGCGGCGATCACATTCTGGCCGTGATCGTCGAAGGTCACCGGCCCCAGGATGGAATCGTGATTGCTGACCTTGCCGAGGGCGTCGCGCACCTTCCGGCGGTCCGGTCCGACCGCCTCGACGGTATCCAGCACCAGGTTCATCGCGGCAAAGGCGAAGGGGCCATAGGCCTCGGACGGCTCGCTATAACCGGCGGCCTGATATTTGTCGGCGAAGAATTTTCCGCCCGGCAGTTTCTCCAGCGGCATCCCTTCGCGGAAAGCCACTGTGCCCTCGGCCACCGCCGGGCTGACGCCGTCGACATAGGCGTCGGAGAGAATGCCCGACGTGCCCTCGAACTGCACCCCGCCCATGCCGAGCTTGTCCATCTGGGTCCGGATGCGGACGCCCAGCGGCGTCAATCCGCCGAAATAGATGACATCGGGCTTCAAAGCCTTGATCTGGGTCAGCTCGGCGGTGAAATCCTGCTGGTCGGCGGTGACGCCGAAGGCGCCCAGGATCGTGCCGCCGCCCTCGGTGACGAATTTGGTGAAATATTCCTTGTGGCCTTTGCCGTAATCGGTGGTGTCGTGAATGATCGCCCACTTCTTGTAGCCCTGGCCCAGCATGAATTTGGCCGCGGTCTCGTTCTGATTGAGCATCGTGCCGTTGACCCGGTGGATTTCCTTGTAGTCGTTGCCATAGGTGATGTCCGGCAGCACGGCCCCCCACACCACCACCGGCAGACCGAACTGGTGGTAGACGTCGACCGTTCCCATCGCCACGGCCGAACAGAAATGCGGAATGGCGGCGACGACGGATTTATCGGTCGCCGCCTTGGTGGCGACCTGCACGCCGACATTGGGCTTGCACTCGTCGTCCAGCGAGGTCAGTTCGTAATCATATTTCGTCTGAGGATCGGCGTTGCGCAATTTCACCGCCAGTTCGGCCGAATTGCGACCGCCGACCCCGATGGCGGCATTGCCCCCGGTCAACGGCCCGATGAAGACGACTCCGACCTTCTCCTTGGCTTGGGCGGCCGAGAGGGCCACTCCGCAGGCAACCGCCGAAGCGGCCAAGGCAACGACAAAACGACGGTTGAACAGCATCATTTCCCTCCAAACCCCATGGCCGGCGCGCGACCGCCAAGCCCTGACTGTGACGGAAGGACACCAATTCCGTCAAGTGACTTGAACGAATTTTAGGCGATTGACAAATATGAACAATTTTTATGCACTCCGCCTGAAAATAAGGCTGCGCCGCGGGCCCTTTTCCTTCGTCATTGCTGCGCCGGACGCCCCAAGTCCTTGAAGCCCTGAGCGGCTGGAATCGCCCGGCCGGGAATGCCCGGCTTGCCGTCGAGGGGAAGGTGTCCGTTCTTTGATCGAAAACCATCGTGACTATCGCATTTTTTACGATCGGCAGCCCGTCATGCAGACCGTTCTTTTTGATTTTATTGTATGGGACGATCCACGCCTTTCGGGCAAAACCCGTCGATATGTAAAATATTTAAAGTTGTATAATCTGTTTTGATATTCATCTTTTTATGCCTATCTTCGTGATGTGGTCTAGCGTTCCCAGCAACGGCGCCCATCGACGCCACGCCGACTGAGACGAATTCCTGGTGGGCGAAAACCACCGCCCTCAGGGGAAGGAACGTCATGTTCGGGACTTTCATATCGATGAAGATCCAGACAAGGATCGCGATGGGGGCGCCGTGATCATGGTGATCCTCATCGCGGTATCGGCGATGGGCATTCATGATTTCCCGGCGGATCAGGTCGAAGCGCTCGAGACTGCCGAAAGCCCGCAGCGGGCCGGCGGTTTGCGGGAACAGTTCGAGGCTTGTCTCAAAAATTTCGGAATCGCCGTATCGGAGAGAAAACGTGATCGTAGCGCCAAGACCTCATGATGAATCGGAAAGACTGGCTGCACTCCGGCATTTCGAAATCATCGGCACGCCGCCGGAGGAAGCCTTCGATCGCTATACGCGGCTCGCCGCGAAAATTCTGGACGTACCGATCGCCGTGATCTCTCTGGTGGAGGAGGATTGCCAATGGTTCAAGTCGCACCTGGGCATCGAAGCGAACCGGTTTCCCCGGGAGTGGGCCTTCTGTGCCCATGCCATCCTCGGACACGAGGCTCTGGTGGTGCCGGACGCCACGCAGGATCGGCGCTTTTTTGACAATCCCCTGGTAACGGGCGCGCCCGCCATCCGTTTTTATGCCGGCGTTCCGCTGGAGACGCGCGACCATTTCAATATCGGCACCTTGTGCATCATGGACAACAGGGCCCATGAAACGATAACCGAGTTTCATCTCGGCATCCTCCGGGATCTCGCCCATGCCGTGGTGAACGAACTCTATCTTTACAAGGCGACCCTGGATCTGAAGCAATCCGAGACGGCCAAGTCCCAACTGGCGGCCATCATCGAATCCTCGAACGACGCCATCATCAGCAAGACGTTGACCGGCATCATCATGAGCTGGAACCATGGGGCCGAGGCCATATTCGGCTATTCGGCGGCGGAGGCGATCAACCGGCCACTGATGATGCTCATCCCGCCGGAACGGGCTCATGAAGAGGCGGAGATCCTCGGCAAAATCGGGCGGGGCGAGCATATCGACCATTTCGAAACCATAAGGGTCCGTAAGGACGGCGCCGTCATCGACGTTTCCGTGACCGTCTCTCCCATCATCGATCGCGACGGCGGCATCATCGGCATCTCCAAGATCGCCCGCGACATTTCGGAGCGCCGGCAGACCGAACGGGCGCTGGCGGATCGTCAGGACCGCTTGAGCGCGATCTTCAACACCGTGGTCGACGGGATAATCACCATCGATCAGGACGGCATCATCGAGACGTTCAATCCGGCTGCCGCGAGAATTTTCGGATATCAGCCGATCGAGGTGATCGGATGCAACGTCAAGATCCTGATGCCCGATCCCTACCACAGGGAGCATGACGACTATCTCAGCCGCTACAACAAGGGGGGCGAGGCCCGGGTCATCGGGATCGGCCGGGAAGTGGTGGGGCGACGCAAGGACGGCACGACCTTTCCGATGGAGCTGTCCGTCGGACAGATGGGGATCTCCGATCGCCGGATGTTCACCGGCATCGTCCGGGACATTTCCGACCGCAAACAGGCCGAAAAGATGAAAACCGAATTCATTTCGACGATCAGCCATGAATTGCGCACCCCGCTGACCGCGATTCGCGGATCGTTGTCGCTGGTCAATACGGGCGTGGTCGGGGATATCCCGGACGATGCGCGCAATTTGACGGTCATCGCCGAACAGAGCACCGACCGGCTGGTCCGGTTGATCAACGACATCCTCGACGTGGAAAAGATCAGCGCCGGTCAGCTCCAACTGGATCTGCAGCCGATCGCGATCACGGAGCAGGTGGCGCGGGCGGTCGAGGACAACCAGGCCTACGGCGAGCAATTCGGGGTCGGCCTGGGCCTCGAGTCGGGTGGAACCGAGGCCATGGTCCTGGCGGATGCCGATCGCATCGTTCAGATCTTCACCAATCTGATCTCCAATGCGGTCAAGTTCTCGCCACGGGACCAGACGGTCTCGCTGTCCGTTACCGAGCCGCGCCGGGGTTGGGTCCGTGTCTCGGTCGCCGATCGCGGGCCGGGCATTCCCTCGGAGTTCCGCTCGCGCATATTCGGCAAGTTCGCCCAGGCCGATTCCTCGGATTCGAAGGCGAAGGGCGGAACGGGTCTGGGGCTGAACATCACCAGGAACCTGGTCGAGCGCATGCATGGCAGGATCTGGTACGAAAGCGAAATCGGCCAGGGAACCGTCTTCCATGTCGAGTTTCCCCTGCTGGCGAGGACGCCTCTCGAAGACAAGCGTCCGGCCGTGCTGATCGTGGCGGGCGATCCGGCGCTTGCCGGGACGGTTTCCACCATGCTCGACGAGGAGGGCTTCGCCGCCGTGGTCGCCGCGACGGCGGCGGAGGGGCAGAAACGGCTTTGCGAAAGGAACTTCGTCGCGGTCTGCCTGGACCTCGGCCTGTCCGACGGCGACGGCGACGGCCCGTCGCTTCTGCGGGAATTGCCGTGCCGTGCCGACACCCGCGACCTTCCGGTCATCGCGATTTCCGCCGTCGTCGACGAGGCGAAAGCCCGGCTGGCCGAAGGTTCGGGCGAGATCTTCGATTGGATCGGCAAGCCGGTCGATGCGGCGCAGTTCCTGGCGAGCGTCCGTCGGGCGTCGAAACAGGAACGCCAGCGCGTTCGCATCCTCCATGTCGAAGATGACGATCTGACCCGCGCCCTGGTGGCGCGTCTGCTGGCCGACCATGCCGACGTCATCGGCGCCACCTCGGTCAAGGAGGCCCTGGATCTGGCGGGCCGGCAGCATTTCGACATGGTCGTCCTCGATATCGGCTTGCCGGATGGCAGCGGCGCGGAGGTGATCTCCTATCTGAACGGCCGTGGCGGAGGGGCTCCCCCCATGGTGGTCTTTTCCGCCGTCGACGATTTGACCGCTCCGATCCGGGCCAGCGTCGAGGCTTGCCTGGTCAAGTCCCGCGATTCCGAACGGGAATTGGTGGAGACCATCCGCAAATTGATTTTCCAACGATCCGGCAAGGATTCCGGACCGGGGAAGAGTGCGCGATGAGGCCTGACCCGCGTCACCGGCGGAAAAGACTCCGCCGCCGGGCGGCGGGCACCGGCAGAAACGCCGGTGCCACTTTTCCTTATTCATCCGGGGCGGGTCGACCGCCAGCCGATCCGCATTCGTTATGACGGCGGTATTCCTTGAGAGCGCGCTGCCTTAAATCGGCATGACGCTCTGGCTTTTCTTGATGTCCCTCGCCGGGCGCGCGCCTCCGCGCGCTTGGCCGCGGCCTCAATGGCCGCTCTAAAAGGTCGCCGGCGAATTGACCCAGAGGATCCGGGCCTCCTCCTGGCCGATATTGACGTAGGCATGCGGATGGTCGGAGCGAAAATAGAAGGAATCGCCCGGCTCCAGCCGAAAACACTGCTCGCCGATGGTCATTTCGACGATGCCTTGCAGCACATAGCCCACTTCCTCGCCCTCATGCTGGATGGCGCCATTGCTGCCGCCGCCGGGCGCGATGATATGGATGTTGGCCTGCAGCATCGCCCGGTCGACCGACAAGGATTCGAGCTTCAATCCGCGGCCCGGTCCCGACGGGGTGACGACCAGCACCGGCCGGTCCCCGGCCCGCGCGATGAGGCCGTCTCCCTCGCCGACAGGGACCATCAGGCTGGCGATATTGGTCCCCAAAGCCGACACCAGACGGTGCAGCAGTTGCAGCGACGGCAAGGCGCGGTCGCCTTCGATCTTCGAAATCAGGCTTTCCGAACAGCCGACCTCGGAGGCCAATTGCAGCATGGTCAGCCCCCGTGTCCGCCGCGCCGCCCGCAGTTTGGCGCCGAAGGGCGGCGGCTTGCCGTCGGTCAGACCGGCAACGGTGTCCTGATTGATCGATCGCCTGCGCGCCAATGCGACGTCCTTCCTCACAAGAAGCCCTCGGGCCGGGAACCCTCGCCCGCTTGCGAGGCATATGATGTCCGAGGAAAGATCGGGAACGCGGGCCGGACGCCCGCGTTCCGAAGGATGCTTCCGTTTTCATCGCCGAACATGGAGAGAATAGTCCGCCACGCCCGCGCATGGAACTGTCGTTCTCCTTCATGAAATGGACTGTTTTTCAGGAATCGGCCGAATTACGCGGCCTCGCGATAGGCTTGCGGAAGTGCGGCGATCACCGCCCTGGTCATCTCCTCCGTTCCGGCCCGGCCGCCGTATTCCATCGGCATGGCCGCCCCTGCCGCCAGGGTATTCTCGACGGCGCGCTCGATGGTCCGCGCCCAACCTTCCAATTGCGGCTGCTCGTGGCCGTCGGCCAACCAGTCGAGCATCATGGCGGCGGAGAGGAACATGGCGCAGGGATTGGCCTTGTCCTGCCCGGCGATATCCGGCGCCGTGCCGTGGGCCGGCTGGAACAGGCCGTATTTGTCGCCGATGTCGGCCGATGGCGCCATTCCCATTCCGCCGATCAATCCCGCGGCGAGGTCGGACAGGATGTCGCCGAACATATTCTCGGCCACCATGACATCCAGGGTCCACGGCTTCCGCACCATCGTCAGGGCCATCGCGTCGACATAGGCCGCGTCGCTTTCGATAGCGGGATGCCGCGCCGCGACCTCCTCGAAAATTTTTCGGAAGAAGGCCATCGAGGCGAACACATTGGCCTTGTCGACACAGGTGACCCGGGCCGATTTGCCGCGCGCCTTGCGCCGGGCCGCCAGCCTGAAGGCGAACTCCGACACGCGCGTCGTGCCGGCCCGGGTGATCTGCATGGTGTCGTAGGCCTCTTCGTCGTTTTCCACGCGCCCGCGGCCGCGGGCGTAAAACAGGCCTTCCGTCTGCTCGCGGACCAGGACGAAATCGATCGCCCGGGCCCGCTCGTCGGTCAGGACCCGCGGCAGGCCGGGGAACCAGCGGATCGGCCTGACGCCGGCATAAAGTTCCAGCGCCATGCGAAGGTCGAGCTGGGGAATGATCTCCGTGCCGTCCGGATAGCGGATGTCGGGCCATCCCATGGCGCCGAACAGGATGGCGTCCGACCGGCGGCACGCTTCCAAAGTCGCCGCCGGCAGGGCCTCGCCGCTGCGGGCGTAGTGCTGGGCCCCGGCATCGTAGGTCGTGCACTGCAGGATGGGACCGCCGCACAGGGACTGCGTGGCCTTCAGAAGATCCAGGCAGGCCTCGGTCACTTCGACGCCGATGCCGTCGCCGGGCAGCACGGCAATGTTGAACATCTCATTCAATTCCTTGTTCATGGAGATTCGCTTTCAGTTGAACCGTCGGCCGCCGCCCGTCCCGATGTGGGAGGATGCCGAAGACGATCGGCGGCATGAATCGCAGTCAGACGGCCTCGGCGGCGGGAACGTCCCGTTTGCGGCGATGGCCGATGATGAACACCGTGACGCAGCCGATCGCTTCCAGCAGCAAAAGCGGCAGGAGGGCCAGGGGATAGCTCCCGGTCGCGTCGTGAATCACACCGATGAGGTAGGTGCCGCCGAAACCCGCCAGGTTGCCGATGGCGTTGATTTGCGCCAATCCCGCCGCCGCGGCGCCGGCTCCCAGGGTTTCGGTGGACAAGGCCCAGAAGGGTCCCTTGAACGAATAGGTGCCGATCAGCGCGAAGCTCAGGAACATGACGATCGGCAGCAGTGTGGAGGTCAGGAGGCAGCCGCCGAGCGCCAAGGCGGACAGCGCCAGCGGAAGGACGGAGCTCCAGACCCTTTCGTTGCGCCGGTCGGAGCGATGCGCCCAAAAGATCATGGCGACGGAAGCCAGCGCGAAAGGAACGGAATTGAGAAGGCCCGCCTGCATATTGGTCAGCCCGTAGCTCTTGATGATCTGCGGTTGCCATAGCGACAGTCCGTTGCTGGCGGCCGAACTGCCGGCGTAGACCAGGGACAGCAGAAGCACTTGCGGATGGAACAGGACCTTGAAGACGCTCCGGCTGTGCACGGGGCGAACCTCCCGTTGCTCCGCGGCCAGGCTTCGATCCAGCCAGGAGCGCTGCTCCGCGGACAGCCATCGGGCGTCCCGCGGACGTTCGGGAAGCGCACAGAGGGTCACCAGTCCGAAGAGGACCGGCGGCACACCTTCGATCAGGAACAGCCACTGCCAGCCATGAAGCCCCAACCATCCTTCCGTACCGAGCAAGGCGGCGGAAATCGGCGAGCCGACGAAGCTGGACAGGGGAACCGCGACGTAGAACATGGCGACGATGCGGCCACGATACCCGGCCGGGAACCAGTAGGTCAGATAGAGAATGACGCCCGGAAAGAACCCGGCCTCGGCGGCCCCGAGCAAGAGGCGCACGGAATAAAAGGACCAGGGCCCCACCACGAAGGCGGTACAGGCGGAAATGACGCCCCAGCTGATCATGATCCGGGCCAGCCATCGCCGCGCGCCAAAACGCTGCATGGCCAGGTTGCTGGGAACTTCGAAAAGGAAATAACTCAGAAAAAATAATCCACCAGCCATTCCAAATACAGATGACGTAAATCCTATATCCTTATTCATCTGAAAAGCGGCGAATCCGACGCTGACACGATTCATAAAAGACACGAGATAGCACAACATCAAAAACGGCACGAGCATTGCCGTTATCTTTTTGATGGTACTTTGTTCTATATCCGATTTAACCATGACCGCCGCCCCCTGATATTTGTTTATTGTCGGAGCACAAACCCGATGGCCTTCCCTCCTATGAATTCGTTAATGAATGCATTATTTTTACGTCGTCCTCCGGCAAAGATCAATAGCGCTTTGTACGGACATCATTGTTCTTTACGATGCCTTGTCGATCTGCGGTTCCTCGACTTGAATCTCCCGCACCCGGAACATGGAAAAGGCTGGGCATGACCTCTGCAGCGAAAGTCGTCGCATCGCAAAAGAACGGCGCGCTTCGATCCGGCCGGACGCTCTCCGTCGAGAAGGAAAGCCAGGCCGACGTCGCCTATCGCCTGCTGAAGGGCCTGATCCTCGACGGCGCGCTGCCCGCCGGCACGCAATTGCTCGAATCGGAGGCCGCGGAACGCCTCGAAATGAGTCGGACGCCGGTGCGGGAAGCGATGGTGCGCCTGCGCCAGGAAGGCATCGTGGAAATCCGGCCGCGGCACGGTATGAGGGTGCTGCCGATTTCCCCCGCCGACATGCGCGAGATCTACGAGGTGCTGACCAGCCTGGAAGGCACCGCGGCGGCGCTCGTGGCCCGGCGCGGCCTCGCCGCCGGCGAGCTTGCCGCGCTGAAGACGGCGGTCCACGACATGGATGCGGCGCTCGATGGGAACGATCTCCAGGCCTGGGCCGAGGCCGACGAGCATTTCCACAGCCTTCTCGTCGGATTTTGCGGAAATGGCCGGCTCGCCGGAACCATCGGCCAGTTCCAATCCCAGGCCCATCGGGCCCGCCTTTTGACATTGAGCCTGCGACCGAAACCCGTCACCTCCAACCGTGACCACGAAGCGCTCGTCCGCGCGATCGAGGCCGGCGATCCCGACGAGGCGCGCCGTATCCACTGTGAACACCGCGAACGGGCCGGCCGGGTGCTGGTGGCCATTCTCGAAAGACTGCCCCAGATACAGGTTTGACGGCCGAGCGCCGTGGACGGTCCCGGCCGCCGTAATCGATGGGCGAATGGGGTGAGGACTTACGCGCTGGTCGAGCGCGGAAAAAGTGGGCTGGAACAAACAGGTCTCATGTCGCGTCAAGCCCTTAACGGGCCCCAAGAAAACCAAAGACTCGGTGGCGCCGGCCTCCCGTGCCGGCGGAAAAGACTCCGCCGCGAAGCGGCGGACACCGGCACGGAGGCCGGCGCCACTTTAAATCGGTTCTCCGATCTGCTGCTGGCGTTCGATGCTTTCGAACAGGGCGCGGAAATTCCCTTCGCCGAAGCCGTTGTCGCCCTTGCGTTGCAGAAGTTCGATGAAGAACGGGCCGGCCTGCGGGTCCTTGAGCAAGGCGGCGGCCTCCTTCATGAAAATCTGCAGCAGATATTGCCGATCCATCCGGCCGTCGACGAGAATTTCAAGACGCTGCAGTTCGCCGATGTCCTCTTCGATCCGCTGCACGCCGCGCTCGACCAGCCGTCCGGGCAGGCTCTCGTAGTAGGCGCCGGGGGTCGGCATGAACTCGACGCCGCGTCCGCGCAGGCCTTCGACGGCGTTGACCAGGTCCGAAACGGCGAGCGCCACATGCTGCACGCCGGCTCCGCGATGGTCCCGATAGAACGCATAGATCTGCGACGCCTTGAAGAACGGTCGCGCCGGTTCGTTGTTGGCGAATTTCACCCCCGACTCGGGGTCCCACATCACGACCGATTTGAGGCCCGACCCGCCGGCCGGATCCGCTTTCACATCGCTGGTATGGAACTCGATCTTCCAGAAGCGTTCGAAGCCCATCACCTGCTCCATCCAGGCGAGGGCCGGTTGAAGGGTCAGGAAATTCGTCGTGATGTGGTCGATGTGGGAGATGCCGAAGCGATTGTCGCCGCCGAGCGATGATTCGAGCCGCGTCAGCTTCGGCATGAGCGGCGGCGAGCCGTCCCGCTGCACGAAGCGAAAGACCGTGTCGCCCATGGCCGTCGCGATGTCGAACCAGACCAGGCTTCCCCCCTCGCCGCTCCATCGTTCGAGATCGGCGATCGCGGTGGCGCCGCGCTCGGTCAAAAGCGCGAATGCCCTTTCCGCATCCGCGACCTCGAACACGACGCGCCCGACGCCTTCCGGGTGGCGCTCCAGCCAGTGAAAGCTCTCGGCGTCCGAACCGAGCGGCGCGACGAGGACGAACCGCACGCCGCCGGCCTCCAGCACGCAGGCCTGCGCGTGATGTTCGGCTTCGAACGCCGGGGACGACACCGCCGTCTCCGCGAAATCGAGAGTATTCACATAATGGTCCCGGCTGCGTTCGAGATCATTCACGAACATGTGAATCGCAGCGATGCGCCGAAGGCCCAACGATTTCTTTTGCGACACGATCAATCCCCTCCTCCATTCCCGGAGCCTGATCTTGGCAAGGCTGGGCGCGGGCTGGAACCCCCAATGAAGAGGATCACAGAAAGGTCACACCGCGGCGGCCCGGCGATGAACAAATACTTGTGAGTACATTGTTCATTCTTAGCCGAGAGAACACATCGTGGAAATTCGTCCGTCTTCCGACTATCTTCCGTCAACATCGAATCGATCCGCATCGGCGATTGCGGCGGGCGGTTGCGCGGCGCCCCCGGCCGGTCGGAGATTCGTGCAGCTTCCCACCGATGCCGAGCGGTCATCCGCGACCGAATACCAAGCCGCCGCGTCGGCCGGCGTACGGCACACTCTTTTTCGCCCGACCCGGCGGGAGGAGCTTCTCGGCGCTCTGTTCGGCCTGCTCCAACGCTACACGCAGCAGGAGACCATCTCCCTCGATGTCTTCATCCGCGACGGGGCGGCGGAGTGGCAGATCGCGCTCGACCTCGAGGTCGCGGGCGACGGGCCGGTTTCGTCGGTGATCGATTCGACCCGTCTCGCCCTCATGGTCGCGGTCCCGCCGATGCGCGACATGGGCCGGCCTTCGAATATCGCCGCGACCTTCATCCAGGCTCCCCGCCGGACCGGGAGTTCGATCGAGCCGGAGATGGCGGATCTGCCGACCGGCGCCGGCTACGATGCGCATTTCGTGCTGATGCCGACGCCGGACGGCGTGGTTCTCTCCGTCGTCTACAATGCCCGGTTGCTGCGCCCGTCCACCGTCGGCCGGCTGGTCGAAAGTTATGGCGTCCTGCTGGCCGCGACATTGAGCGACCGGACGACGGCCGTCCACCGGCTGCCCCTGCTCAGCCCTCGGACGATCGACGCGCTTTCGGCCGAATTGGACGGCGAAACGGCGATCTATCCGGCCCTGCCGATCCATCGCCTGTTCGGGATCCTGGCGAAGAGGCAGCCGGAGGCGCTGGCCGCCGCCTGCCAAGGGCGGCGCCTGACCTATGGCGACCTCGAGGCGCGCAGCAATCGGCTCGCCCATCATCTGATCGCCTGCGGGGTCGGACCGGACGTCCCGGTCGCCGTCTGCGTCACGCCCTCCCTGGAGGTGCTGGTGGCGATGCTGGCCATTTGGAAAGCCCGGGGCGTTTATCTTCCGCTCGATCCGACGCACCCGGAAACCCTGATCGGCCAAATGCTCGACGAGGCGCGGCCTCGGCTCGTCCTGACCTCCGCGGCGCTGTCCGGACTGACCGGACGCTATCCGCAATTTTGTTTCGACCGCGATTCCCATCTGCTGCGCAAACAGCCGCGGACCGCGCCGCGGACCGAGCCCTGTCTCGCCGACCCGGCCTATCTTCTCTATACGTCCGGCACGACCGGCAAGGCCAAGGGCGTGGTGGGAACACAAGCCAATCTCGTCCAATACATTCATTCGGCCGGACAGCGCTACGGCTTCACCGCCAGGGATATCTTCGTATCGGTCGCCCGCTATACCTTCAGCATCAGCCTGTTCGAGCTGGTCTCGCCGCTTTGCTGCGGCGGCAGCCTGCGGATCCTCGAACGCGACGAAATCCTGTGTCCGGAACGCCTGTGCCGGACCTTGAAGGAGGTGACGGTCCTGCATGCCGGCCCCAGCTTGCTGGGCAGCCTCTTCCGCTATCTCCGCGCCACGCCGTCGGTGCCGCGCGCCTTTCCGAAGATGCGGCACGCCTCGTCCGGGGGCGATATGGTCACGCCCGCCGTGATGGAGGAAATGGCGCGGGTCTTCCCGAAGGCCGAGCTTTTCGTCATCTATGGCTGTTCCGAGGTCAGTTGCATGGGAACCAGCTATGCCGTCGACCGCGAAGCGACGGCAAGCCGGACCCTGGTCGGAAAGCCCTTCCCGAACGTCACGCTGAGGGTGTTCGACGCCGATCGGAATCTCGTTCCGTTCGGCGTGGTCGGCGAGATCTGCTTCGCCGGCGCGGGCGTCGCCGAGGGATATCTCGACCGCCCCGAATTGACGGCGGAAAAGTTCGCCTGGATCGACGGCCGCCGCTTCTACCAAACCGGAGATATCGGGCGCCTGCATGCCGACGGCAATCTCGAGATTCTCGGCCGGCGCGATTTCCAGGTGAAACTGCGCGGCATTCGGATCGAACTCGCCGGCATCGAAAAAGTGGTGCAGGCCTTGGGCCTGGCCGCCCAATGCGCGGTCGTCGCCATCAGGCAGGGCGAGGGTGACGTCCGTCTCGTCGCCTTCGTCGTGAAGCCCCGAAACGACAAGATCGCCACCTTCCGCCGGGCGCTGGCCAGGGAACTGCCGGACTATATGCTGCCGCACCGCGTCGTCGTCCTCGAGGCCATGCCTTTGACGGCGAACGGCAAGCTCGACCGCAACCGCCTGAAGGAGATGCCCTGGCAGACGCGGCTGGACGGCAACGGGACGGTGGGGCCGGTGAACGACCGCGAACGGACGGTCGCCGAGATTTTCGCCCGGGTGCTGGGACTGCGCGAGGTCGGCGTCGAGGACAGCTTTTTCGATCTCGGCGGCGACTCCCTGCTCGGAGCGATCGCCTTGACGGAAATCGAACGGGCGATCGGGGTGGCGATTCCGCCGTCCGTCCTGTTCGAGAACGGCACGGTCCGGGCCCTGGCCGACCATCGTCCGGACGGCGATCCGGACATGCCGAAGCCGATTCTTCTCAATGGAAAATGCTCGGGCCCGCCGCTTTTCCTGCTGTCCGGCGTCCATATCTATCGGGAACTCGCCCGGCAGCTCGACGGGCGGTGCGCGGCCTATGGCGTCTTCGCCCCGCACGAGCTTCTGGCCTTCGATCCGGCCAGCGAGATCCAGTCGGTCGAGACCCTGGCGCAAGACTATATCCGCATCATCCGCCGCCAACAGCCCACCGGGCCCTACCGCCTGCTCGGATATTCCTTCTCCGGCATCGTGGCCTATGAAGTCGCCCGCCAGCTGACGGCGGCCGGCGAGACGATCGAACTCCTGACGCTCGTCGACTCCCACCTGCCCGAATGGTCGGCCGGCTGGAAATGCCGATTGGCGATGATCGGGCGCCTGCGGTCCGCCCCTTTGCGCAGCGTCGCCGCCTTCTTCCGGCGACGCCTTCGCGAGAAGTTCGCCCCCGACCTGCGGAACGAGGCCCTGGTCTATCACGACGACCAGGAACTGGGACGGTGGGAGGTGCAAAGGGGAGTCGCCAACGGCAATACCGTCGCCCGATACAGATCGCGCATCCGCTCCTTCCCGGGCATCGGCAAGGTCGTCCTGATCGCCTCCGGCACCCGGCTTCGGGAAGAGCCGCTGCACAGCCCGAGCTGCGGCTGGAGCCCCTATGTCCCGGACCTCGAAGTCCATACGATCGACGCCGATCACTTCCAGATGATGCGAGACGAGCCATATGTATCGAGGACGGCCGAAATCATCGTCCGCAATCTGTCGTCGAAAGCATCATCAGAAGAGGAACGGCTATGAGCGGCATCACGCCGCCCATGGCGAAACCTCGCTGCCGATCCTGGCCTGCAATGTCCGTCTTGGCCGTCTCGACGTCATAGGCGGCCTGCAGATTGGCCTAGCAGCCTGTCGGACTTAGAGGCGATCGCCATTTGAGAGCGGTTACGGGACGAGGGATTATGGCTTGTCGTCCGAAAGGTAAGGGATCACCCCCTGGGCCAGGGCGAGTTCCTGGATGTCTCGCGGAGCGTTCCGAATGTCTACGAGGATGCCGTTGATTTCGAGCATCCAGAGCAAGGGATTTTTGTCAGTCAGGCTTCGGAGCGACCAGTTCGG